>NZ_BAABGL010000034.1:0-76999 GCF_039541555.1 Brevibacterium pityocampae
ACCCGGAAGCTAAGCCTGCCAGCGCTGATGGTACTGCACTCGACAGGGTGTGGGAGAGTAAGTCACCGCCGCAATATTCTTCAACGAATGGCACACCCCGAACGGGGTGTGCCTTTCGTCATTCACCCACGAAGCACCGCCCACCGATAAGAGACCCCGAGCTCGAGGGCCTTCGCCCATTCACCACCAAGGACACCTCGACCGATTGTCGTCGTCCCATCGTCAGGCACACCCACGCCCGGGTGTGCCTTCTCTCGTTCAATGGGGCCCTCGGGCTTCGCCCGCATCCTGCGCTGCACGCCTGGGCAGCGACCCTGGACTCGGGCGACAATGGATGCATGAGCACTCAACCGTTGATCACGTTCCTCACCGGCGCCGGGATCAGCACCGGAGCCGGCATTCCCGACTTCCGCGGGCCCCAGGGGGTGTGGACCAGGGACTCCGAGGCCGAGAAGACCTCCACTCTCTCCTGGTACCTGCGCGACCCGGAGATCCGGAAGCGCGCCTGGCAGCTGCCTGCCGCCTCGGCCGTCTGGGACGTCGAACCCACCCCGGCACACCGTGCGATCGCCGAGCTCGAGGGTTCCGGGCAGATCTCCGGCATCATCACGCAGAACATCGACGGCCTCCATCAGGCCGCCGGCTCGAGCCCCGAACTCGTCCACGAGGTCCACGGCAACGTGCGCCGGTGGCGCTGTGAGTACTGCCGGGCGGCCGGTCCGATGGCAGAGATGATCGATCGGGTCCGTGCGGGGGAGGAGGATCCGCCGTGCCCGATGTGCGGCGGCATCATCCGCGCCACGACGATCCTGTTCGAGGAGATGCTCGACGCAGACGTCATCGAGGCCGCCACCTCCGCCGCGGAATCCTGCGACATCATGATCGCCGTCGGCACCAGCCTGTTCGTGCAACCGGTCGCTTCCCTGTTCCCGCTCGCACTCGAGTTCGGCGCCGCCGGAGTCATCGTCAACGCGGAGCCGACCCCGTTCGACTCCGCCGCCGACGAAGTCATCCGCGGCGACATCCAGGACGCACTCCCCGCCTACCTCGAAGGACTCCGCTCATGACATTCCGCCTCACCGACCTCACCCACCCGATCATCCAGGCGCCGATGGCCGGCGGACCCTCGACCCCGGCGCTCGTCGCCGCGGTGAGCCGCGCCGGCGGACTCGGTTCGCTCGCCGCCGGCTACCGCACCGCAGCGGACATGGTCGACGAGATCGCCGCGGTCCGCCGTCTCACTGACCGCCCCTTCGCGATGAACGTCTTCGTGCCGGAGGTGCACCCGTCTGCCCCGGGCGACCTCGACGCCTACGCCCGCGCGCTCCGCCCTTTCGCCGCAGAGCTCGGAGTCCCGGCCCCCGAGGTCCGACCCGCCGGCGACGACGAGTACGGCGCGAAGCTCGAGCAGCTCCTCGCCGACCCCGTCCCCGTCGTGTCCTTCACCTTCGGACTCCCCACCGCGGAGCACGCCCACGCGCTGCAGGAGGCCGGGAGTGCGGTCGTGCTCAACGCGACGACCGTCGCCGAGGCGCAGGCCGCCCTCGCGCTCGACCCCGACGCTCTCGTGCTCCAGGGCCCGCTGGCCGGTGGGCACCGGGCCCAGCACGACCAGCGGGCCGAACCCTCCGAGCTGCCCCTCGAGGCACTCCTCGACGCCGTGCGCGGTCTGACGTCCGTGCCGCTCATCGCCGCCGGAGGACTCGCGACGCGCGCTGACGTGGCTCGCGTGCTCGAGGCCGGCGCGCATGCGGCGCAGGCGGGCACCGCGTTCCTCCTCGCCGAGGAGGCCGGCACCAGACCGCTCCACCGGCAGGCGCTCGAAGCTGGGCGCTCCACCGAGACCGTCGTCACCCGGGTGTTCTCCGGCCGCCCGGCCCGCGGATTGCGCAACGCCTTCATCGAGCGGATGACCCGGCACTCCGTTATCGGTTACCCCGAGGTCCACTTCCTCACCAGCCCACTTCGGGCGGCGGCAACCGACCCCGACGGCATCAACGCCTGGGCGGGGACGGGATACGCGCACTGCAGGCGCGCCTCGGCCGCGGAGATCCTCGCCGACCTCGCTCCCTGAACCCGCGCGCCGCCCCCTCTTCCCATCCGATCGGGGAGGCAATGCTCCGCGCGGGCGGGCCGCGACCGTGCGGAGAACGGTGGATCCAGTGTCGGAAACCGGCTGGAATCGAGTGCTCACAGGTATTGCTAACAGTGTTAGCCGCACGCTAAGGTAACAGTGTTAGCTGCATTCGCATCCAGCCCAGGGGGCATCATGAATCCCGGACAGATCATCACCGTCATCGTCGCCACCATCGTCTGCATCGTCGCCGGGTCGTTCGTTCACGGGGCCCTGCGCCCCGTACGCGTCACCGCGACCACGGACCTCGCGGCATCTCCGGCAGAGGTGTGGGCCGTGCTCGCCGACACCTCTGCCTACCACGAGTGGAACCCTTCGATCATCGAGAGCAGCGGCACCGTCGCGGAGGGGGAGCGCCTCGACAACACCGTGGTGTTCGGTGACGGCACCATGCGCTTCACTCCGCGCGTCCTCGTCGCCGATCCCGGCCGCGAGCTCACGTGGCGCGGCAGCACGGCGGTCCCCGGGCTCGCCGAAGGCACCCACTCCTTCGTCCTCTCACCGCTCCCCGACGGCGGCACCCGTCTGACGCAGGAGGAGACCTTCGTCGGCGCCCTCGTGCCGTGGACCACCGGCATGCTCAGGGCGATGGAGCCGGAGTTCGTCGCGGTCAACACCGCGATCGGCGAACGTGCCGCGCAGCTGCAGCAGTCCCGGCCGTGACCATGGATCCAGAGGAGGCCACCATGTCGGACGCTCCGGCCCCGTCCTCCGATCCGCCGGTCATTCCGGAGCGGACCGCGCGCGTCGATGCGATCGTCGCCCGCGCCCGGGTCCTCGTCGAGGACGCCGGGTGGGAGGCGCTGTCGACGCGCATCCTCGCCGACGACCTCGGGATCCGCGCGCCCTCGCTCTACAAGCATCTCTCCGGCAAGGAGGAGCTGCGCACCCTCCTCCTCACCGACGCCTTCATCGAGATCGGCACGCGCTGCTGGGAGGCGGTGCGCAGCGCCGCCGTGGAAGGCGAGGAGTCGGCGGTCGGTGCCCTGCTCACCGAGTACCGGAGCAGTGCGAGCGGCTCCGCCGAGCTCTACCGACTCGCCACCACCGGTCCGCTCGACCGCTCAGCACTCCCGCCCGGGCTCGAGGAGTGGGCGGGCACACCATTCTTCGAGGCCACGGGGGACCCGGTGCGGGCGCAGGCGCTGTGGGCGGCGGCCCACGGGCTCGCGATCCTCGAGGTCGACGGCCGGTTCCCGCCCGGCAGCGACCTCGACGCCGCCTGGCAGGCCCTCGCCCACGCCTTCGAGGTCGGCTGACTGCAGGACCACACCCGACTGCGCGGTATCCCGAACCGAGCGCACAATTGCGCGCTCGGTTTCGGATACCGCGCAGTTCGCTGGAGGCGGTGCGCTCCTCGCCCCGTGCCCCGCTCTCAGGAACCTTCGGAAATCGAGGTCTGGGTCAGCAACGGGCGCGGCGGGTGAGCCAGACGGCTGCGGCGCCGATGGCTGCGAGGAGAGCGCCGATCCCGGCGAGGATCGCCGCGTCCGTGCCGGTGCGCGGCAGCGGTCCGCCGCCTGCCCGATCGTCGGAGTCGTCATCGGAACCGCCGTCGGGACCCGGAGCCGGGGCCTGCGTGCTCGTCGGCGTCGCAGTCGGCTCCGCGCCGTCCGTCGGGGAACCGGTCGGAGCCGGGTCGTCCGTCGGAGTAGGTCCGGTGCTCGGCTGCTCGGTCCCGGGGGCGCTCGGGTCGTCGCCGGGCCGATCCTCGGCGAGGTCGCTCTTCACGTGGTAGAAGGTCGTCGTGCCCGTCACCTCGTTGCCGATGACGAGCATGCCGGCCACGCCCTCGGCGGGGGTCTCCATCTGGGCGGCCGGGACGAAGACGATGCTCTCCGGCCCGGAATCGCCGGCCGCGTCGAGGTCGGCACCGAGGTCCTCCACCCCGAAGTTCCGGTTGTTGAAGTAGGTGACGAACTCCGCATCGTCGGGCCGGGTGATGTCGTAGACCATGACCCCGCCCACCCGCTCGAGACCGATGAAGGCGAAGGTCTTCTCACCGATGGACCCGACCTCGATCGCCTCGGGCTCGGGGCCCTTGTCGTCGGAGCGGTCGTCGAAGCTCGATTCGGTGTTGTCGGAGTTGAAGAAGTCCGGAACGGCCTCCGCGGTGATCTTCTCGAACTCGTCCCGGGAGTCGAACACCACGGCACCGTCGGTGTCGAGGATCGAGAACGAGCGGCCGCCGAAGCCGTGGATCTGCTCGTAGCACGAGCCGTCGGCGCTGAGCCCGTTCGCCGCGGTCGCCTTGAGCCGTCCGAGGCCCTCGTCCCGCTGGAGCTCCTCGATGCTCATCCCGGCCTCCGCCGCGACGGACTCGCACAGCGGGGCGACGCCGTCCGTGCCGAAATCCTTGACCCGGATCTCCTCGGAGTAGCCGTCCCAGTCGCGGGAATCGCCCTCGTTCGCGGTGAGCAGGTAGTCGCTGCCGCCGATCGACACCGACTTGAGCGTGTCGGGCATCATGAATGTCTGCACCGGCCAGGTGTCGAACCCGATCCCGCCGTCCCGATCGGAGACATCGGTGTCGACCGCGGAGAGGTCCTGGGTGCCGAGCGGGAGGAGACGCTCGACCGAGGCCGAGGCGAGGTCGACGACCGCGAGTGCGTTCGCCTCCTGCAGGGAGACGTAGGCGCGCTCACCGATCACCGTCGCGTACTCGGGCTCGAGGTTCTCCGCCACCGGGAACTCCGGGGTGCCGGTGCCGGCGTCCTCGCGACCGCCGAAGATCCGCACGCCCTCGGGCAGGGCATCGCCCTCGAACGCGCGGAACCCGGCGAGCCGCACATCGTCCTGCTCCGGGGCCGCGACGGAATCCGGCAGGGCGATGACGCCGACCGAGCCCTCCGGGTCGACGGAGTAATCCTCCGCCGGCTCGCCCTCGTTCGCCACCACGGCGAAGTCCCCGGCGGGGGAGAAGGTGATCGAATCGGGCAGGGCGCCGGTGCGCACCGCGCCGAGCGCCGCCGGCTTCGCACCGGAGAGGTCGAAGAAGGAGATCCACCCGGCCTCGGTCTTCGTCGGGTGCTCGACGGCGATCGCCGCGAGGCCGTCCTCGCGGACCGCAACCGAGTTCGCCACGCCGCCGGCCGGCACCGTCGAACCGTCGGCGGCGGCGATGCCGGCCGAATCGAGCTCGAACAGCTGCTGGGGATCGGCCGGGTCGCTCGAATCGAGGACGTTCACGGTGCCGGCCGCGGCGTTGACGACGAGAGTCTGCTGCTGGGCGGCGTAGTGGACGACGATCTCCGCGGCGCTCTCCTCGAACAGTCCGGTGCGGTGCACGCCGACCGGATCGAGGGTGAGTGCGGGATCCGCCGCCGAGTGCTCGATCGCGCCGGCGGCCCGAGCGGTTGCGGCATGGGCCGTCACGGCCGGGGCGAGGGCGGTGATGCCGACGAGAGCGGTGGTGAGCAGTCCGGAGACGAGAGCGCGGGGCATGGAGGCCTTTCGGTGGGTCGGTGCGGCCGGCGGCGGTGCGCGGGCCCGCCTCCGTGCCGGAGGCGACTCGTCCGAGATTAGGAAGGAGAGGCGGGTGTGAGGCGAGCGTCACGTGGACGGCTGGTGAATTCTCCGGCTGTCCGAGCACGGGTCTAGAATGAGGGTCGACAATCCCACCCCATATCCGCATAGGGAGAACCGTGCCGCATCCTGACGACAGCTCATACCGTTCCGAGCGCCGAGGCGCCGACGGGGACAAGGGAGGTCGCGGGGATCATCGAGGACGCGACTTCCGGCGGGACGAGCGAGGCGGGCAGCGCGGCGACGACCGGGGCGAGCAGCGCCCGCGCGGCGGTGACCGCGGGCGGGACTTCCGCGGCGACGGCCGCATGCAGCGCGGTGACGACCGTCGCCCCCGCCGCGATGGTGAGGGCCGGGACTTCCGGAAGGACGACCGGGGCGATTCCCGCGGCGGGTACCGCGGCGACGACCGCCGCCCCCGCCGTGACGGCGAGGGCAGGGACTTCCGTCGCGAAGACCGCGGTCGTGATTTCCGCCGCGACGACCGGGGTGACCGACGTCCCCGCCGTGACGGGGACGCGCGCGACTTCCGCGGCGGCGAGCGCCGCGACTTCCGGCGCGATGACCGCCGAGGCGACCGCCGGGACGGGCAGGGCCGCGACTTCCGACAGGACGACCGGGGTCCCCGCCGTGACGCCGGAGCCCGTGATCACCGGCGCGACGATCGCCGTGATGTCCGGAGGGACGACCGCCGAGGCGAGCGCCGGGACGCGCAGGGCCGGGACTTCCGCCGCGACGACCGCCGGGACGGCCGCTCGGGCGGCTCCCGCCGCGATGACCGCTCCGGCGGCTACCGCGGCGGCGACCGCGACGACCGGCGTCCCCGCCGTGACGGCGACTCCCGCGACTTCCGCCGCGACGATCGCCGCGATGACCATCGTGACGACCGCCGGGGTGACCGGCGCGACGGGCCCCGCCGGAACGATCGCCGCGATGACCGCGGCCGCGACTTCCGGCGCGATGACCAGCGCGGCGGACCCCGGCACGGCGGACCGCGCCGCGATGACCGGCGTGATGATCGCCGTGACGACCGGCGTCCCCGCCGGGACGCCGAGCGTGACTTCCCGCGCCGCGAACGCATCCCGGAGCCCGCGCTGCCCGAGAACATCACCGGCCGCGAGCTCGCCGGCCCCGTCAGGTCCCAGCTGCGACCGCTCGAGAAGGACAACGCCGAGTCGGTGTCGAAGCACCTCGTCGCCGCCGGTCGGCTCCTCGACGTGGACCCCGAGGCCGCCTACCAGCACGCGAAGTTCGCGCTCAACCGAGCCGGCCGGATCGGTGCGGTCCGCGAGGCGATGGGACTCGTCGCCTACCAGCTCGAGAAGTACGACGAAGCCGTGCGCGAGCTGCGCACCCACCGCCGGATCACCGGCTCGACGGACAACCTCGCGCTCCTCGCCGACGCCGAGCGCGGCCGCGGCAAGCCGGACAAGGCCCTCGAGCTCATCGACGAGGTGGACCCGACCACGGTGGCGCCGGAGCTCTACACCGAGCTCATGATTGTCGCCGCGGGGGCCCACACCGACAAGGGACACGTCCGGGCGGCCCGTGCGCTGCTCGAGAAGCAGAGCTTCACCGGTAACGCCTCCGGAGCGACGGTCCGGCTCATGTCCGCCTACGCCGACATCCTGCGGATCGACGGCGACCCCGAGACCGCCGACAAGTACGAGGAGCTCGCCCGCCGCACCGCGAAGGCGACGAACACGTTCTTCGGCGACGAGGAGCCCGACCCGAACGCCGACGTCGAGATCTTCACCATCGAGGAGATCGAGGACGAGCCCGTGGTCCCCGACACCGCCGAGAGCACGGTCGCCGCTGAGAGCACGGACACCGCTGTGGACTCCGGGACCGCTGCGGATTCCGACACCGGCGCTGGTGCCGGCACCGCACAGATCACGGACCCGGACACCGAACCCGGCGCTGCCGCGGACACAGCCGAGTCCGCCACCGCGGCGACCGGGGACATCCCGGCGACCGGTGCCGTGCCATCGGTCGAGCCGACTGCGGAGGCCGTCGATCCCGAGCTCCCGAGCGGTGAGTTCGACCCGGACTCCGCACCGCGCAGCTTCCAGGAGGAGATCGAGGCCGAGATCGACGAGATCCTCGCCGAGGCCGGATTCGACGACGACGCAGCACCCGCCGGGACGGAGCCGATTCCCGCCGACAGCGAGGCCGAGGCACTCGCCGAGGACTCCGCACCGCACGAGACCGCGCCCGAGGCGCCTGCCGAGGTCGCTGTCGAAACCGCCGCGGGTTCCACCGACACCGGCACCGACACCGGCGCCTCCGCCTCCGCCGACGCTGTCAGCGAGAAGGACACTGACACCGTCACCCCCGCCGACACCGACAGCGAGAAGGACACCGACGGTGAGACAGACACCGACGAGGACCGTCGCCGCCGCACCGACGACGACGAAGAGATGACCGCGCCGCTGTTCGATCTCTGATGCCGATGGACCCCCGCGCCCTGTCCTTCGACTCCGTGCTCCTCGACCTCGACGGCGTCGTGTACGCCGGACCCCACGCGGTCCCCGGCGCGGTCGAGGCGCTCGCGGAGCTCGAATCCCGCGGCATCCCGTTCGGCTACGTTACGAACAACGCCTCCCGGGCCGCCGCGGAGATCGCCGATCACCTCCTCGAGCTCGGCCTGCCGGCCCGGCCCGAGGTCGTCACCACCTCCGCCGGGGTCGCCGCCCGGGCGATGGCGGACGAGCTCGGCGCCGGGTCCCGGGTGCTCGTCATCGGCAGCACCGCGCTCACCGAGCTCGTCCGCGAAGCCGGCTTCACCGTGGTCGAGTCCGCCGACGACGAGCCCGACGCCCTCGTCCAGGGCTTCTTCCGCGACATCACCTGGCACGACATCGCCGAGGCCTGCGTCGCCGTGGCCGCCGGCGTCGACTGGTGGGCGACGAACCGCGACCTCACGATGCCGACCGAGCGCGGACTGCTGCCCGGCAACGGCGCCTTCGTCCGCATCGTCGCCGACACCACCGGGCGCGAACCCCGCGTCACCGGCAAGCCGGCTGCGCTCATGCTGCAGACGGCCGCCGCGACGATCGGCGGCACCCACCCGATCATGGTCGGCGACCGGCTCGACACCGACATCGCCGGCGGGCGGGCGGCCGGGTACACCTCCGCACTCGTCCTCACCGGGATCCACGACATCCACGACGCGCTCACCGCACCCGCCGAGCACCGCCCCGACCGCATCATCGCCACCCTCGGTGATCTCCTCGCGCCCGCCCCCGCAGCGACGGTCGAGGCGCACACCGCACGCTGCGGGGACGCCGTCGTCACCCTGTCTGGCGGAGTGTTGAGCTCGACCGGCCCGGCGCTCGACGCGGCGGCCGCCGCCCTCGCACTGCTCGCCGAGCAGCCGGCGGACACCGCATGGGAGATCGACCCCGCATTCCCGCGGAGGGCCGATGGCTGACGATCCCCGCCCCGCTGGGTCGGATTCCCCCCGCCCCGCTGGGTCGGATTCCCCCCGCCCCACCCCGGCGAGCGTCGCCGGTCGGCGTGACACCGCGGCCTGGGAAGCCGAGCTCACCCGCCTCCGCGCGCTCGACCCGGCCGAGTCCCTCGCCGCGGCCGAGGCACTGCTCAGCGACCTCGACGAGGGGCTGCGTTCCCAGTGAGCAGCCGCCCGCCCGGCGCGGATCCCGGCCCGCCCCGGCCGGATCCCGGCCGGTCGGATGCGGAAACCGGCAGGCCGACCCGCCTCGACCGCGCGCTCGTCGCCCGCGGCCTCGTCCGCTCCCGCACCCGCGCCGCCCGGGAGATCGCCGCCGGCCGCGTGTTCGTCGACGACCGGGCGGTGACCCGCGCAGCCCACCCCACGCACCCGGGATCCCGCCTCGAGGTCCGTGCCGCGGACCCCTGGGTCGCCCGGAGCGCCCACAAGCTCCTCGGCGCACTCACCGACCTCGACTGCGAGGACGCTCCGCGCGCGGCGGTGTGCCTCGACGCCGGGGCCTCGACCGGCGGTTTCACCCAGGTGCTGCTCGACCGCGGGGCCCGGCGCGTCCACGCCGTCGACGTCGGCCACGCGCAGCTCGACCCCGCACTCCGCTCCGACCCCCGCGTGCACTCCCTCGAGGGCCACAACCTCCGTGAGCTCGAGCCGTCCTGGCTCGCCCCCGACACCGCCGTCGACCTCGTCGTCGCCGACGTGTCCTTCATCTCCCTCACCCTCCTCCTCGACCGACTGCTCGCCGTCACCCGCCCCGGCGGGCTGCTCCTCCTCATGGTCAAGCCCCAGTTCGAGCTCAGCCGCGCCGCCCTCGACAAGCACGGGGTCGCCCACCGCGCGGACGACCGTGCAGCCGCCGTCGTCCGGGTCGTCGACGCGGCGACCCGCCTGGGCGGCGCGGTGCTCGGCTGGGCGCCCTCCCGCCTGCCCGGCCCCACCGGCAACCGGGAGTACTTCGTGTGTGTTCGCGCGCCCCGGTCGGTAGGATCGTCCTCAGTGCCGCCGGAGCCCCAGGTCACGGCGGCCGACATCAGCCGCCGGATCAGCGAGGAGGACACATGAGCCGCACCATCGTCGTCGTCCTCCACCCGCACCGCGGCGACGCCCGGTCCGCCGCCCTCGAGGTGTGCCGGACGCTCGACAGCGACGGCATCCGCCCGGTCATGCTCGAGACCGAGTACCGCGCGCTCGTCGCCTACACCGGGGTGCCCGACACGGAGATCCAGGTCGTCCCCGACGCCGAGCTCGACTGCCTCGCCGAAGGCTGCGAGCTCGTCATGGTGCTCGGCGGCGACGGCACCATCCTCAAGGCCGCCGAACGCTTCCACCGCTCCGGCGTGCCGATCATGGGGGTCAACCTCGGCCACGTCGGGTTCCTCGCCGAGAGCGAGCGGGAGGACCTCGCCGAGGCCGTCCACCGCGCCTCGGCCCGCGACTACATCGTCGAGGAGCGGATGGCCCTCGACATCACCGTCTACGACCGCGACGCCGTCATCCACCGCACCTGGGCGCTCAACGAGGCCACGATCGAGAAGAGCGAGGACTGCCGGATGATCGACCTCGTCCTCGGGGTCGACTCGCGCCCGGTGTCGAGCTTCGGCTGCGACGGCGTCATCCTCGCCACCCCCACCGGCTCCACCGCCTACGGCTTCTCCGCCGGTGGCCCCATCGTGTGGCCCGACGTCGAGGCCCTCCTCATGGTGCCGATCAGCGCCCACGCGCTCTTCGCCAAGCCGCTCGTCGTCTCACCGGCGGCGCGCCTCGGCGTCGAGTTCCTGCCCTCGGCCCCCGGGGTGGGCGCCGTGCTGTGGTGCGACGGTCGACGTGAGATCGACGTCCCGCCCGGCGCCCGCATCGAAGCCGCCCGCGCCCGCACCCCGGTCGCGCTCGCCCGTCTCAACACGAGTCCCTTCACCGACCGCCTGGTGGCGAAGTTCCACCTGCCCGTCACCGGCTGGAGGGGACCGGCGAGGAACCCGCAGTGATCGTCGCGCTCCAGCTGGAGAACCTCGGCGTCATCCCCGCCGCCCGCCTCGAGCTGTCCCCGGGGCTCACCGTCGTCTCCGGTGAGACCGGGGCCGGCAAGACGATGTTCGTCACCGCGCTCGACCTGCTCACCGGCGCCCGCGCGGAGTCCCACGTGGTGCGCGCCGGGGCCGAGCGCGCAGTCGTCGAGGGCGTGTTCGACCTCAACGGCGCCGACCCGTCGGTCGCCGAGCGGATCGTCGAGGCCGGGGGAGAGGCCGAGGACGAGGCGATCATCGCCCGCATCATCCCGCGCGCCGGCCGGGCCCGGGCCACCGCCGGCGGGCGCACCGTGCCGCTCGGCGTCCTCAAGGACGCCGGCCACGGACTGGTGAGCATGCACGGCCAGTCCGAGCAGATGACCCTGCGGCAGGCCGCGACCCAGCGCGAGCTCCTCGACACTGCCGGGGGAGAGCTGGTGGCCCGGGCGCTCGCGGACTACCGGGAGGCCTACACCCGCTGGCGCACGCTCACCGCCGAGCACGAGCGCCTCCACGCCACCGCGGCCGAGCGCGCCGAGAAGATCGCCTACCTCACCGCGAGCCTCGAGACGATCGATCGGATCCGCCCGCAGGCCGGGGAGGACGTCGAGCTCACCGCGCTCGCCGCCCGCCTGGGCGCGGCGGAGGACCTCAAGTCCGCGGTGTCCGGCGCCCACGACCTGCTCGTCGGCAGCGACTGGGAGGAGACCGCGAACGCCGCCGACCTCATCAACCGCGCCGCCGCCGAGGTGTCCCGCGCCGCCGCGACGGACGACACCCTGAGCCCGCTCGCCGCCGCCGTCACCGACGCCGCGCTCCGCCTCGCCGACACCGCCGCCGAGCTCTCCGGCTACCTCCAGGAGTTCGACGATCTCGGTGCGATGTCGCTCGAGGACGCCGAGGCCCGCCGCGCCGAGCTCGGCTCGCTCGCCGCGTTCGGCCCCGACGTCGAGTCCGTCCTGGCGTTCGAGCAGCGCGCCGGGGCCGAGCTCCTCGAGCTGCAGAACTCCGAGAGCTCGCTCGGCGACATGGATGCCCGCGTCGAGGCCGCCGCCGCGGCGGTCGAGGCCGCCGGGGACACGCTGCGCACCGCGCGCGAGCACGCCGCGGCGGAGTTCGCCGCCGCCGTCGGCGCCGAGCTCGCCGCCCTGTCGATGCCGCGCGCCCGGCTGAGCTTCGAGATCGCCCCGGCCGCCCCGCACGCGCTCGGCGCCGACACCGTGCGGATGCTCTTCACCGCCCACGATGCCGCCGCCCCCGGCGACATCGGCAAGCTCGCCTCCGGCGGCGAGCTGTCCCGGGTGATGCTCGCGATCGAGGTCGTCAAGGCCGGGCACAGCGCATTCCCCACCTTCGTGTTCGACGAGGTTGACGCCGGGGTGGGCGGCCGCGCCGCGATCGAGATCGGCCGCCGCCTGGCGATCCTCGCCCAGCACTCGCAGGTCATCGTCGTCACCCACCTCGCGCAGGTCGCCGCCTGGGCCGACCAGCACCTCACGATCGTCAAGGACGACGCCGCCGACGGCGCGGTGTCCGGGGTCCGCACACTCGATCGTGAGGGGCGCCTCACCGAGCTCGCCCGCATGCTCGGGGGGATGGCCGATTCCGAGAACGCCCTCGCCCACGCCGCCGAGCTGCTCGACACCTCGACCGCGGAGAAAGCCGGGTTCGCCGAGGACGGCGTGACAGAATGAGGGCACCATGAGACTGCGCAAGGGCCGAGAGACCATTCCCACCGACACCCTCGTCGGACCGGCCGTCGTGCGCGCGGACCCGCGCACCAAGGACCTCACCAAGCGCCTCCAGGCCGGGGAGATCGCTGTCATCGGCCACGCCGACATCGACCGGGTGTCCGCCGAGGCGCTCGTCGCCTGCCGGCCCGCCGCCGTCGTCAACGCCGCCCGCTCGATCTCCGGGCGGTACCCGAACATCGGGCCCCGGATCATCGTCGAGGCCGGCATCCCGCTCGTCGACGGGGTCGGCGAGGAGGTGCTCGCCGCGGTCGCCGAGGGCGAGGAGCTCACCCTCCACGACGGCGAGCTGCTCCGCGGTGAGGAGGTCGTCGCCGCCGGCCAGGTGCAGACGCTCAGCCGCATCGAGACCTCCATGCGGGAGGCCGAGGCGGGGATGAACACCGTGCTCGTCGACTTCGTCGAGAACACCATCGAATACATCCGCAAGGACTCGGACCTGCTCGACGAGGAGATCGTCGTCCCGCACGTCCGCACCGACTTCACCGACCGGCAGGCCCTCATCGTGGTGCGCGGCTACCACTACAAGGAGGATCTCGCGATGCTCCGGCCCTACATCCGCGAGTACCGCCCGGTGCTCATCGGGGTGGACGGCGGGGCCGACGCGATCCTCGAGGCCGGTCATACCCCGGACATGATCGTCGGCGACATGGACTCGGTGTCCGACGCCGCCCTGACCTCCGGCGCGGAGCTCGTCGTCCACGCCTACCGCGACGGCCGCGCGCCGGGCGTCGAACGGCTCCAGGAGCTCGATCTCGAGTGCGTGCTCTTCCCGGCCTCCGGCACGAGCGAGGACATTGCGATGCTCCTCGCCGACGACAAGGGCGCCCCGCTCATCGTCGCCGTCGGCACCCACGACACCGTCATCGAGTTCCTCGACAAGGGCCGCCGCGGCATGGCCTCGACGTTCCTCACCCGCCTCCGCGTGGGCTCGAAGCTCGTCGACGCGAAGGGCGTGTCGCTGCTCTACCGGCAGCGGATCTCCAACACCCAGCTGTGGGTGCTCGCCCTCGCCGGCCTGCTCGCGGTGTTCGTCGCGCTCTCCGCGACCGCCGCCGGGCAGACGGTGTTCGGGCTCATCGCCGCCCAGTTCGACGGCATCGCACGCTGGTTCCAGAGCCTGTTCGGACTGGGCTCGGCGACCGCGGACGTCGCGGCCGCCGGCCTCGCCCCCCTCATCCCAGGAAGACTCCCGCTGTGATCGATTTCCGCTACCACCTCGTCTCGCTGATCTCGGTGTTCCTCGCGCTCGCGGTGGGCATCGTGCTCGGTGCCGGGCCCCTCAAGGAGCCGATCGGCGATTCTCTGCAGAGCCAGGTGGACGCACTGCGCACCGACCGGGACAACCTCCGCTCCGAGCTCGACGCGGAGCGTGCCTCCGCCGAGGAGCTCGACCAGTTCGTCGTCGCCTCCGCCCCGGAGCTGCTTGCCGATTCCCTCACCGACGCCGAGGTCGCGCTCGTCGGCTCCCCGGGGGCGGATGCCGACGCGCTCACCGCGCTCGACGAGCGGCTCACCGGGGCCGGCGCCGAGGTCGTCATGCAGGTGTCGCTCGCCGAGACCGCGCTCGACCCCGAGGGTGCCGGGGACCTCATCGAGACGCTGCGCGGCATCGACCCGAGCCTGCCGGACGGCGCGGCCGAGGCGCTCACCACCGCCCTGGCCCGTGCGCTCACCGCCGGTGCCGGGACGGCGGGCGGCAACGGCGAGGAACCCGCGGACGCGGCGCAGCCCGGATCCGGCACCGCGCCGCGCGGCGCGGAGCCCACCGCGGCGCCCGAGGACGCCGGGCCCACCGTCTACACCGCCGACCAGGCCGCCCAGGTCGTCACCGCGTTCTCCGACGACGGTCGGCTCACCGGCTCGGACTACGCCGCCGCGACCGCCGTGATGTTCGTCGCCCCGCCGGCCGCGGAGACCTCCGCGGAGGCCGAGGCGACCGAGTCGACCGCCCCACCGCAGTCCGAACCGGATTCCACCGGCGCGACATTCGCCACCGCGCTCGCCTCCGGTGCACCCACCGTGGTCACCGGCACCCGCGCGTCGGCCGAGCGCGGCCTGCTCTCCGCACTGCGCTCCGACGACTCCGGCATCACCACCGCCGACGGCCTCGAGGTCACGGCCGGCCCCGTCATCGCCGCGCTCGCCCTCGAACAGGCGATCGCCGGCAACCCGGGCGCCTTCGGCTTCGCCGACAACGCGCAGTCCGTCGTGCCGGGGGCCGAGCAGTGATCCGCAGCCTCGTCCTCGCCGGAGTCGGCGCGGCCGCCGGGTTCGGCGTCGCCCGTGCGCTCACCGCCGCCCGCCCGCTGCTCGACCGAGCCGGTCGCCTCGACCGCCCCAACCACTCCGGGGCGAGCGTGTCCCTCATCGAGGGGCCTGCCGTCGCCGCCGGGCTCGCCGTCGCAGCGCTCGCCCTGCCGCGACCCGCCCACCGGTTCGCCGCCGTCACCGCGACCGCCGCGGCCGGCGTGCTCGGCGGGATCGACGACCTCATGGAGACCGGGTCCGCGAAGGGCCTGCGCGGCCACCTCAGCGCGCTCGCCCGCGGCGAGGTCACCACCGGCGGGCTCAAGGTCCTCGGCATCCCCGCCGCATCCCTGCTGGCCGCCGCGGTCGTCCGGGAGCCCCGCCCGCTCGCGGGTTCGGCGGTGTTCGGCCGCTGCGTGGACACCGTGCTCGCCGGCGGCGTCATCGCCGGCAGCGCGAACCTCGTCAACCTCCTCGACCTGCGACCCGGCCGCGGCCTCAAGGCTGCGGGACTCGTCACCGTCCTGGGGCCGCTGCACGGGCCGGCCGCGGTGCTCTCCGGCGGCGTGCTCGGCACCGCGGCGGCAGTGTGGGGCGAGGACCTCGCCGGACGCACGATGCTCGGCGACACCGGCGCCAACGCGCTCGGTGCCGCACTCGGCACCCGCACCGCCCTGCAGGGCTCCCGCGGGGAGCTCCTCGGCGTCCTCTCCCTGCTCGTCGCGCTCACCCTCGCGAGCGAGAAGGTCTCGTTCACCCGCGTCATCGAGGCCACCCCGGTCCTGCGCGAGCTCGATGCCTGGGGCCGGACGCCGGCCGCCCCCGCCGCTCCGTGACCTCCCGCTGGGTCCGGCTCCTCGCCAACGCCGCGCTCGCGGTCTCCGTCATCACCCTGCTCTCGCGCTTCGTCGGGTTCGCCCGCTGGCTCGTGTTCTCCCCGACGGTCGGCGCCGGCGCGGTGGGCACCGCCTACCAGACCGCCAACCAGGTGCCGAACATCCTCTACGAGGTCATCGCCGGCGGCGCACTCGCCGGCGCGGTCGTGCCGCTGCTCGCCGCGCCGCTCGCCCGGGCGGACCCGCGCGCCGTGTCCCGCATCGCCTCGGCGCTGCTGACCTGGGCGATCACGCTCACCCTGCCGCTGGCCGTGCTCGTCGCGGTGTTCCACCGGCAGCTCGCCGGCGTGTTCGTCGAGGCGGAGTCCGACACCGGCCGGTTCGCCGGCCACTTCCTCCTCATGTTCGCCCCGCAGCTCGTGCTCTACGCGATCGGCGCGGTCCTCACCGGGGTGCTCCAGGCCCACCGGCGCTTCCTCTGGCCGGCCTTCATGCCGCTGCTCTCCAGCCTCGTCGTCATCGCCACCTACCTGGCCTACGGCGCGGTCGCCGGCGGGCCGGAGACCGCGGAGCCGAGTGCGCTCGCGCTGCTCGGCTGGGGCACCACCGCCGGGGTCGCGATGCTCGCCCTGCCGCTCGCCCTGCCGACCGCCCGCACCGGGGTGCGGCTGCGCCCCAGCTGGAGGTTCCCCGCCGGTGTCGCGAGCCGTGCAGCACGCCTCGCGACGGCCGGGATGACCGCCCTGCTCGCCCAGCAGGTGTCCGTGCTCATCACCCTCGTCGTGTCGAACACCGTCGGCGGCACCGGCGTGTTCGTCGTCTTCAGCTACATCCAGGCGGTGTACCTGCTGCCCTATGCGGTGCTCGCGGTGCCGATCGCCACCGTCGTGTTCCCCACCCTCAGCCGGCAGGTGGCCGAGGCCTCCGCGGAGGTCGCCGCGACGGTGGCGACGACCACCGGGATGATCATCCGCGTCGGCTTCGCCGGCTCGGTCGTCCTCGTCGCCGCCGCCGCACCGCTCGCCGCGTTCTTCTCCTCCTTCGACGCCGCCGCCCGCAACCCGGACGTGCCCTTCGGCACGATGGCCGCCGGGATCACGCTCATCGCGCTCGCCGTGCCCGGCTGGTGCATGGTCGCCTGGGCCTCGCGCGTGTTCTACTCCCTCGAGCACTCCCGGTACGCCGCGATCGGCACCACCACCGGCTGGCTCCTCGTCGCGGGCACCGTGGCGCTCGGCGGGCTGGTCCTGCCCGGGCTCGTCGCCGGCGGGATCACGCTGCCGGGCCTCGCCGGCTCCCGCGCCGCAGCCGGCCCGGCCGGTGCCGGGGGAGCGCTGAGCGTGAGCGAGGCGACCCTCCTCCTCGTCTGCGCGGGCCACGCACTCGGCATGATCGTCGCCGGTGTCCTCCTCGTCGTCCTGCTGCGCCGGGCGGCCGGGCCGGAAGCGGTGCGCGGCACCGTGGGCGGCACGCTGCGCACGCTCGTCCTCGCCGTGGCCGCTGCGGTCGGCGCCGCGTGGACCTCCCACCTCCTGCTCGCCGCGTTCGCCGGCCTGCCGCCCACCGTGGGAGCCGTGCTCGCCGGGGTCCTCGCCGCACTCGCCGGGCTCGCCGTCATGGGCGCCGGCCTGCTCGCGGTCGACCGCGGGCTGCTGCGTGCCGGGCTGCGTCTGGCGGCCGGCCGGGGCGAAGACCGGCCCGGCGGTGCGGCGGGCTCCGCGCGCCCGCACCCCTCCGATGCGGACCGTCCCGGGTCGGACCCGGCCGGGTCGGATTCCGCTCCCCGGATCGCATAGGCTGGAGACCGACGTCGACGAGGGGAGCGGTGGTGGCACGACACGGTGAGGCCCGCGCGCACAGCGCTGCCGGTGCAGCGGATGGAGGACCCCTGCGGATCCTGCTCGTGCTGGCCACCTCGACCGGCGGCGTCGGCACCCACGTCGCCGCCCTCGCCCGCGAGTACGCCGCGGCCGGGCACGCCGTCGGCGTCATCGGCCCCGCCGCCACCGAATCCCACTTCGGATTCACCGACCATCCCGGCGTCCGCTTCGCCCCGCTCGAGCTCGGCACCTCGGTGGGTCCGCGCGACTCCGCCGCGCTCGGCCGCCTGTCCCGCCTCGTCACCGCCTTCCGCGCCGACATCGTCCACGCCCACGGCTTCCGCGCCGGCCTCGTCACGCTCGCCGCGCTCGGCCGGATCCGCCGCCGCGAGCGCCCCGTGTCGGTCGTCACCTGGCACAACCAGGCCGCCGGCACCGGTGCCCGGGGCCTGGCGGAGAAGGCCGTGGAGCGCTACGTCGCCCGCCGCGCCGACCTCACCGTCGGGGCGAGTGAGGACCTCGTGCTGCGCGCCCGCGCCTGCGGGGCGCAGACGGCCGTGTTCGCTCCCGTCGCCGCCCCGGACGCCGCCTTCACCGAGGACGTCAACATCGCGCTCCTGCGCTCGCAGAAGATCCGTGAGCTCGGCCTGCCGCGCGGCTCCGTGCTCGTGCTCGCCGTCGGCCGCATCGCCCCGCAGAAGAACTACCGACTGCTCCTCGACGCGTTCTCCCGGATCACCGCCGAGCACCCGGAGGCGCACCTGCTCATCGCCGGCAGCGCCGACGCCCACGAGCTCGCCGCCCTCGAGCAGACGGTCGCCGAGCAGCGGCTGCCGGTGCGCTTCCTCGGGCAGCGCTCCGACATCGCCGCCCTCAACCAGGCCGCCGACGTCTTCGTCCTCACGAGCGGCTGGGAGGCTCGCGCCCTCGTCGTCCAAGAGGCGATGATGGCCGGCCGCGCGATCGTCGCCACCGCCGTCGGCGGCGTGCCCGGGCTGCTCGGCGACGCCGGCCTCCTCGTCCCGCCCGGGGACCCCGAGGCGCTCGCCGCCGCCCTCGGCACCCTGCTCGCCGATCCCGCGGAGCGGTCCCGCCTGGGCCGGCGCGCCGCGCTCGCCGCCGTCGACCTGCCGCGCGAGCCCGAGGTGGCCACCACCCTCCTCCACCACTACCGCGCCGTCCTCGGACGGTAGGCTGAACCGCAGATTCGACGACCGTGAGGATGACGATGAGCCCGACCGCGATGACCTCTTCCGACACGACCCCGGTGACCCCGGAGGAGTCGGCCGACCCCGCAGGCCTCCCCGCGCTGCCCGCCGACCTCCGCATCCTCCACGTGCTCACCGGCACCGTCGGCGTGGTCGAGGAGGTCGCCGCACTCGCCGTGGCCCGGCACCTGCAGGCCGGCTACAAGGTCGCCGTCGCCTCCGACCGGCGCACCTTCTCAGCCCTCGACCTGCCCGTCGACGACCCGCGGCTCGTCCATCTCGACATCGACGTCAAGACCGGCCCCCGCCCCGGCGATCCGGGCCGCGCCTATGCGCTCCACCGCTACTACCGGCACATCGACGTCGTCCACGCCCACGGCCTCCATGCCTCCGCGATCGCCGGCCTCGCGATGACCGGCCTGCCGGAGTCCCTGCGCCCGGCCCTCGTCGCGACCGTCGGCCGCTTCCAGCCGCGCAGCCCCTTCGCCGCCGCCGATGCCCGGGTCGTGGCACGCACCGCCGCCGTCGTGCTCGGCACCACCGAGCCCGTCGTCGAGCACTTCGCCGAGGACGTGCCCGTGGTGTCCCGCGCCCGGCTGCTGAACCCGGACGTCCGCACCGTGTACGAGCCCGTCCGCAGCCGTGCGCAGATCCGTGAGGCGCTCGGCGTGCGCGCCGGCACCTTCGTCGTCGCCGTGCCGCTCGAACTCGTCGACCACCCGGCGCTCACCACCGCGCTCGAGGCGGCCGTCCGGCTGAGCGAGCACCGCCCCGACCGCCGCTGGGCGACCGTCTTCACCGGCGCCGGCCGGCTCCGCAGCGTCATCGCGAGCGAGTTCGTGCCCCGCCGCGAGGACATCATCCTCGCCGACGTCGTCGCCACCGTCGACGTCGTGGCCGGCTCCGACATCGTCGTCGCCGGCGACCGGATGTCCGCGATCGGTCCCGAGGGCGTCATGCAGCTCGCCCGCCCGGCCATCCACCTCGGTGCCCCGCGGGGTGCTCGCGCCTGGGGCGACTCCGCCGTGCACGTCGACACCGACGACACCGACGGCCTGCTCGCCGCGATCGCCCACCTGTCCGACAGCCCGGCCGCCCGCGGCGCCTCCGCGATCGCCGCCAAGCGGCGGGTCATCGACATCAGCGGCCACGGCTACCTCGCCGGCGAGCTGCTCGACGTCTACGCCGCCGACGCGCTCCCGAACCGGCGCTGACCCCCACCCGCCCCTCCCAGCTGATAGGATCGAGTTCCGTGGTGAATCGATTGAGCACAAGCGGACAGCACGGCACCCGTCACATCTTCGTGACCGGCGGTGTCGCCTCATCTCTCGGCAAGGGGCTCACGGCCTCCTCCCTCGGGCATCTTCTCGCACAGCGCGGCCTCGCGGTCGCCATGCAGAAGCTCGACCCCTACCTCAACGTCGACCCGGGGACCATGAACCCGTTCCAGCACGGTGAGGTGTTCGTCACCGAGGACGGCGCGGAGACCGACCTCGACATCGGCCACTACGAGCGCTTCCTCGACACCGAGCTCGACGCGAGCGCGAACGTCACCACCGGCCAGGTGTACTCCAACGTCATCGCCAAGGAGCGCCGCGGCGCCTACCTCGGCGACACCGTGCAGGTCATCCCGCACATCACCGATGAGATCAAGACCCGGATGCGGGCGCAGGCCGAGCGCACCGACGGCGAGGCCCCCGACGTCATCATCACCGAGATCGGCGGCACGGTCGGCGACATCGAGTCCCAGCCGTTCCTCGAGGCCGCCCGCCAGATCCGCCACGACATCGGCCGCGAGAACGTGTTCTTCATCCACGTCTCGCTCGTGCCCTACCTGGGCCCCTCCGGCGAGCTCAAGACGAAGCCCACCCAGCACTCCGTGGCCGCGCTGCGCTCGATCGGCATCCAGCCCGACGCGATCGTGCTGCGCTCCGACCGCCCGCTGCCGGACTCGATCCGCAACAAGATCGCCTCCTCCTGCGACGTCGACTTCGAGGCCGTCGTGTCCTGCGTCGACGCCCCGAGCATCTACGACATCCCGCGCGTCCTCCACGACGGCGGGCTCGACGTCTACGTCATCCGCCGCCTCGACCTCGGCTTCCGCGACGTCGACTGGGACACCTGGGACCGGCTCCTCGAGCGCGTCCACCGGCCCAAGCACACCGTGGAGATCGGCCTCGTCGGCAAGTACATCGACCTGCCCGACGCCTACCTGTCGGTGACCGAGGCCTTGCGCCACGGCGGGTTCGCCAACGACGCGAAGGTCAACATCCACTGGATCGCCTCCGACGACTGCGAGACCCCCGCCGGGGCGGCCGAGCACCTCGGCGGCCTCGACGCGATCTGCGTGCCCGGCGGGTTCGGGATCCGCGGCATCGAGGGCAAGCTCGGCGCCCTGACCTACGCCCGCACCGAGGGGATCCCCCTGCTCGGCCTGTGCCTGGGCCTGCAGTGCATGGTCATCGAGTACGCGCGCAGCGTCACCGGCATCGCCGAGGCATCCTCGAGCGAATTCGACCCGGGCACCCCGGAGCCCGTCGTCGCGACGATGGCCGAGCAGCTCGACTTCGTCGAGGGCGAGGGCGACCTCGGCGGCACCATGCGCCTGGGCACCTACCACGCCAAGCTCCTGCCCGGCAGCGTCGTCGCAGAGACCTACGGCGCCGAGGAGATCTCCGAGCGCCACCGGCACCGCTACGAGGTCAACAACGCGTATCGGGAGCAGCTCGAGGCGAGCGGGCTCGTGGTGTCCGGCACCTCGCCCAACGGCCAGCTCGTCGAGTTCGTCGAGCTCCGCGCCGACGTCCACCCGTTCTACGTCTCCACGCAGGCGCACCCGGAGTTCAAGTCGCGGCCCACCGACCCGCACCCGCTGTTCGCCGGGCTCGTGCGCGCCGCGCTCGACCGCCAGCGGGATCTCTGAGCCGATGGCAGGCGCCGAGCTCCGCGACGCATTCGGCGCTCCGGAGATCCTCAGCAGCGAGGTCGCGTACTCCGGCCTCGTGTGGGACGTCGTCCGCGAGACCTTCCGGCTCCCGGAGTCCGAGGAGCCGCTGACCCGCGACTTCGTCGCTCACCCCGGAGCCGTCGCGGTCGTCGCGCTCGACGCCGACGACCGGATCATGCTCATCCAGCAGTACCGCCATCCGATCCGTGCCCGCGATTGGGAGATCCCCGCCGGCCTGCTCGACGTGTCCGGCGAACCGCCGCACCGCACCGCCGCCCGCGAGCTCGCCGAGGAGGTCGACCTCGCGGCCGCCGACTGGCACCTGCTCGCCGACCAGCTGTCCTCCCCGGGCGGCATCAGCGAGACGCTGCGGATCTACCTCGCCCGCGGCCTGTCCGCCATGGCCGAGGAGTTCGACCGCTCCGGCGAGGAGAGCGGGATCGTGCCCCGCTGGGTGCCGCTGAGCGAGGCGAAGGCCGCCGTCGTCGAGGGCCGCATCACCAACGCGACCGCCGTCATCGGGATCCTCCAGGCCGATCTCGCCCGGGAGCGCGGCTTCACCGGGCTCCGGCCCGCCGACTCGCCGTGGCCGGCGCGCGCCGTGCACTCCCGGGAGCCGTCCTGAGCGGACCCGGGGACCGCTGATGGCGCGCCGCGGGGCGGAGCTCCTGCCCGAGGCCGTCCCCGGCCTGCGCGGGCCGGCCGCCGACTACCTCGCCCACCTCGAGCTCGAGCGCGGGCTCAGCCGCAACACGCTCGACGCCTACGCCCGCGACCTCGGCCGCTACCTCACCTGGCTCACCGCGCAGGACGCGCGCGACTACACCGCGGTCACCCCGGAGGACCTGCGGACCTTCGTCGCGGGGCTCGCCGACACCGGACTCGCGGTGCGCAGCCGTTCCCGCATCACCGTCGCGGTGCGCCGCCTCCACGCCTTCCTCCACGCCGAGGGCCTCACCGGCACCGACCCCGGCGTCGACGTCCGCCCGCCTTCGGCCACCGAGCGGCTCCCCAAGGCGCTGAGCATCGCCGAGGTCGAATCCCTCCTCGCCACCGTCGTCGGGGACTCCGCCGCGGAGCTGCGCTCGCGTGCCCTGCTCGAGCTCCTCTACGCCACCGGGGCCCGGATCAGCGAGACCGTGGGCCTCGACATCGACGATCTCGACCTCGAGCACCGGATCGTGCGGCTCTACGGCAAGGGGAGCAAGGAGCGGCTGGTGCCGCTCGGCGCGCACGCCGCGCGGGCGCTGGACGCCTGGCTGGTGCGCGGTCGGCCGCAGATGAGCGCCGCCCGGGCCGCCGGCTCCGAGGGTGCGGCCCGGGGGAGGAGCGGGGACCCCGAGCGGCGGCAGCGCGCCGGTGCGGTGTTCCTCAACCAGCGCGGCGGCCGGCTGTCCCGGCAGTCGGCATGGCAGACCATCCGCACCGCCGCCGAGCGCGCCGGGCTCGCCGCCCACGCCTCCCCGCACACCTTCCGCCACTCCTTCGCGACCCACCTCCTCGAGGGCGGCGCGGACATCCGCGTCGTGCAGGAGCTCCTCGGCCACTCCTCGGTGACGACGACGCAGATCTACACCCGCGTGACCTCGGAGACCCTGCGCGAGGTGTATGCCACCTCCCACCCGCGGGCGCGATAGGGTGGACAGCAGCCGATCACGAGAAAGGTGACCATCCGCGTGGCCGATTCGCAGCAGAGACTCGACATCCCCGGGGCCGAGGACCGCCTCGGTCCCACCGGTCGTCCGACCCGGGAGTTCCCCGAACCCGCACCGCTGAGCGCGCACGGGCCGGCCCGGATCGTCGCGATGGTCAACCAGAAGGGCGGGGTCGGCAAGACCACCTCCTCGATCAACCTCGGCGCGGCGCTCGCCGCCTACGGCCGCCGCGTGCTGCTCGTCGACTTCGACCCGCAGGGCGCCCTGTCGGTGGGCCTCGGCGTCAACCCCTACGACCTCGAGCTCAGCATCTACAACGTGCTCATGAGCTCCCGGGTCGACCCGCACGACGTCATCGTGGGCTCCAACGTCGAGGGCATCGACATCCTCCCGGCGAACATCGACCTGTCCGCCGCGGAGGTGCAGCTCGTCAACGAGGTCGCCCGCGAGCAGGTGCTCGCCCGGGCGCTCGCGAAGGTCGCCGGCGAGTACGACGTCATCCTCATCGACTGCCAGCCCTCGCTCGGCCTCCTCACCGTCAACGCGCTGACCGCCGCACACGGCGTCATCATCCCGCTCGAGACCCAGTTCTTCGCGCTGCGCGGCGTCGCGCTCCTCGTCGAGACGATCGAGAAGGTGCAGGACCGGCTCAACCCGGGCCTCGAGATCGACGGCATCCTCGCCACGATGTTCGACGGCCGCACGCTGCATGCGCAGGAGGTCATCGCCCGCGTCGTCGAGGCGTTCGGCGACAAGGTGTTCGACACCGTGATCAACCGGACCGTGAAGTTCCCCGACGCCTCCGTCGCCGCCGAGCCGATCACCTCCTTCGCCCCCTCGCACACCGGGGCGGAGGCCTACCGCCGCCTGGCGCGCGAGCTCATCGCCCGCGGAGGCGCCCCCTGAGCACCGGCGGATTCGTCGTCGAGCTGGACAACTTCTCCGGCCCGTTCGACCTCCTGCTCGGCCTCATCGGCAAGCGCAAGCTCGACATCACCGAGGTCGCCCTGTCCGAGGTGACCGACGAGTTCCTCGCCTACGTCTCCGAGCTCAAGGGCCGGACCGGGCTCGAGGAGCTCTCGAGCTTCCTCCTCGTCGCCGCCACCCTGCTCGACCTCAAGACCGCCCGTCTGCTGCCGAGCGGGGAGGTCGAGGACGAGCTCGACCTCGAGCTCCTCGAGGCCCGCGACCTCCTCTTCGCCCGGCTCCTCCAGTACCGCGCATTCAAGGGCGTGTCCGCGGAGTTCGCGGTGCAGATGGCGACCGCCGCGACCCGCACGGCCCGCTCGGTGCCGCTCGAGCCGGAGTTCGCGAACATCCTGCCGCCGCTGCAGATGACCGCCACCCCGCGCGTGCTCGCCGCGCTCTTCGCCACCGTCCTCCAGCGCGACCGCACGCCCCCGACGGTGTCGATCGACCACCTCCATCTGCCGCAGGTCAGCGTGCCGGAGCAGCGCTCGCTCATCCTCGCCCGCCTGCAGCCCGGCGTCACGCTCGACTTCGCGGAGCTCGTCGCCGATGCCGGGGACACCCTCGTCATCGTCGCCCGCTTCCTCGCGCTCCTCGAACTGTTCAAGGCTGGGCTGTGCGCCTTCGACCAGCCCGAACCGCTCGGCGCCCTGCGCATCAGCGGGGTGGAGCCGGAGGCGGGAGTCGCGGACGGCGGGGGTGACACCGCGGGCGGGGCCGGGACGGCTGTGCTCACCGACACCGACGAATGGGAGACCGCCGATGACTGACACCGGATCCGAGGCCGACCGCACGGGCGAGGGGACTGCGGTCGAGGGTGCCGGGACGGCACCCGGTGGGGAGGCCGCGGTCGATGCGGCGCTGCTCACCGCGCTCGAGGCCGTCCTCATGGTCGTCGACGAGCCGCTCGAACCGGTGCAGATCGCCGAGGCGCTCGGCACCACCCCGGACGAGGCGCTCGCCGCGCTCACCGAGCTCGCCGCCGACTACGACGGCCGCCGCGGCTCACGCCGCCGCGGCTTCGAGCTGCGCCGCGCCGCCGGCGGCTGGCGCATCTACTCCCGGGCGGACCACCACGGCACGGTCGCGGACTTCATCACCGCCGGCCAGTCCGCGAAGCTCTCCCAGGCCGCCCTCGAGACCCTCGCCGTCATCGCCTACCGGCAGCCGGTCACCCGCGCCCGGATCTCCGCGATCCGCGGCGTCAACGTCGACGGCGTCGTGCGCACCCTGCTCATGCGCGGACTCATCGTCGAATCCGGGGCGGATGCCACCTCGGGCGCGGTGCAGTTCGTCACCTCCCGGGTGTTCCTCGAGTCGATGGGCCTCGAGAGCCTCGACGAGCTGCCCGACATCGCCCCCTACCTGCCTGCCGGCGACGACGTCCCGACGGTCGACTGACGGGCCGACTGCGCGTCAGGGCTCGATCGAGTGCGGATCTCGGCCCGAAACCGCACTCGTTCGACACCTCAGCGCGCGATCGGGGCCTCGGTAGCGGGAGGCGAGGCGCGGGGGCGCGGGCGTGGTCGGCGGGAGGCGTGCGAGTTTGAGACAATGGACCCCATGAATGCCTCAGATCCCCGGTCGCCCGGTCACCGTTCCAAGCGCCCCAGCCGCAAGGAGCGCGGACGGCAGACCCCCGCTCCCGTCGTCGACGCCCACCGGCCCGACGGCGTGCGCCTGCAGAAGATCCTCGCCGAGGCCGGCCTCGGCTCCCGCCGCGCCTGCGAGCAGCTCATCACCGAGGGCCGTGTGACGGTCGACGGTCAGACGGTGCGCGAGCTCGGCACCCGCATCGACCCCGCCACCCAGACGGTGAGCGTCGACACCATGCCGATCACTGCCCACACCGACAAGGTGTACCTCGCGTTCAACAAGCCCGCCGGGGTGGTGACCGCGATGAGCGACCCCGAGGGCCGCCGCTGCCTCGCCGACTACCTCCGCGACCGCCCCGAGCGCCTGTTCCACGTCGGCCGGCTCGACTACGAGACCGAGGGCCTGCTCCTCATCACCAACGACGGCGAGCTCTCCAACCGGCTCACCCACCCCTCCTACGAGATCTCCAAGACCTACCTCGCCGAGGTCCGCGGCCCCGTCCCCAAGGACGCCGGCGCCCGCCTGCGCGAGGGAATCGAGCTCGAGGACGGGATCTCCCGCGTCGACTCCTTCAAGCTCGTCGACTCCACCCCCGGCTACGCGCTCGTCGAGGTCGTCCTCCACTCCGGGCGCAACCGGATCGTGCGCCGCCTGTTCGACGCCGTCGGCACCCCCGTGCAGCGCCTCGTGCGCACCCAGTTCGGTCCGATCCCGCTCGCCGAGCAGCGCCAGGGCAAGGTCCGCGACCTGCGCCCCGACGAGGTCGGCGCGCTCATGGAAGCCGTCCGCCTGTGACCCTGCCCCACGTCCACATCATCGGCACCGGACTGCTCGGCACCTCGCTCGGCCTCGCGCTGCGCCGGGCCGAGTACCCGGTGACGCTGTCCGACCAGTCGCCGACCGCCGTGCGGCTCGCCGCCGACATGGGCGCCGGCACCGCCGCGGAGCCCTCGACCGCGGACATCGTCGTCGTCGCCACCCCGCCGGACGTCGCCGCCCGCACCATCGTCGCCGCACTCGACACCTGGCCGGAAGCCACCGTCACCGACGTCGCGAGCGTGAAGACCGCCGTCCTCGCCGAGGCCCGCACGCTCACCGGCGACCCCGTGCTCGCCCGCTACATCGGCTGCCACCCGATGGCCGGCCGGGAGAAGTCCGGGGCGATCGCCGCCCGCGACGACCTCTTCCTCGCCCGCCCCTGGGTGGTGTGCTCCGACGAGGACACCCCCGCCGACCGCCTCGCCGCCGTCGTCGCGCTCGCCGAGGCCACCGGGGCCGCCGTCGTCCACCTCGACCCCGAGTTCCACGACTCCGCCGTGGCCCGCGTGTCCCACGCCCCGCAGGTGCTCGCCTCGCTCATGGCCGGCCGGCTCAAGGACATGCCCGCCGACGGGGTGGCGCTCGCCGGGCAGGGCCTGCGCGACGTCACCCGGATCGCCGCCTCGGATCCGGGCCTGTGGACGCAGATCCTCGCCGGCAACGCCGCCGAGGTGCGCGCCGTGCTCGCCGACGTCCGCGCCGACCTCGACGCCCTCATCGGCGCCCTCGACCTGGAGCCGGGTGCGCTCGCCACGATCGCCGGGCTGTTCGCCGCCGGCAACGAGGGCCACGACCGGATCCCCGGCAAGCACGGGCAGGCCCCGGCCCGGTACTCCTCCGTCACGGTGTTCATCGACGACACCCCCGGCGCGCTCGCCCGCCTGTTCACCGACGTCGGCGAGCTCGGCGTCAACGTCGAGGACATCCGCATCGACCACGCCACCGGCATTAAGCTGGGCAGTGTGGATATCTCCGTCATCCCGTCCGCCCAGGTCACCCTCACCGAAGGACTGGCCGCGCGCGGCTGGTGGGTGCCGGAGGCGGCAATCGACACCGAAGGAAGAGAATGACAGTCATCGCCATCGACGGGCCCAGCGGCGTCGGCAAATCGAGCGTGTCCCGCGAGGTCGCCCGGCGCAGCGGGTACGGCTACCTCGACACCGGTGCGATGTACCGGGCCGTCGTGTGGCTGTGCCTCAACCGCGGGACCGCCGACCCCGGCGACGTCGTCGAGCTCGTCCGCGGCGCCGACCTCGAGATCTCCACCGACCCCGACGTTGCCGAGGTGACGATCGACGGCATCGACGTCACCACCGAGATCCGCGAGCCCGAGGTGTCGGCGAACGCGCAGATCGTGTCCGCCGTGCCCGAGGCGCGCACCGAGCTCATCGAGCTCCAGCGGCAGATCATCGCCGCCGCCGCACCCGGGATCGTCGTCGAGGGCCGCGACATCACCACCGTCGTCGCCCCCGAGGCGGAGGTCCGGATCCTCATGACCGCCGACGAGTCCGTGCGCATCGCCCGCCGCTCGAAGGAGCTCCACGGCAGCGCCGACGCCGCGGCCGTGCAGGCCACCCGCTCCCAGATCGTCGACCGCGACGCGAAGGACGCACAGACCACGAGCTTCCTCACCGCCGCCGACGGCGTCCACACCCTCGACACCACCGACATCGATTTCGAGCAGTCCGTGGCAGCCGTCATGGGTCTGGTCGAGAAGGCCGAACATGACTGAATCAGACCCCACCGGCGGCTCCGCCGGCACCTCTTCCGGCACCTCCTCCGCGGCCGAGGACTTCCTCGCCCGCCCCGACGAGGACCTCGCCGACCGCGTCGCCGGGATCGCCGACGACGAGGCCGAGCAGCGCGCCTCCTCGCTGCGCGCCGGCCTCGAATCCTATGAGCTCGAGGACGAGGACCGGGCGCTGCTGAGCGCCTACGAAGACGGCGACACCGGCCCCGAGGTCACCGGGCCCGCTCCCGTGCTCGCCGTCGTCGGCCGTCCCAACGTCGGCAAGTCCACCCTGATCAACCGCATCCTCGGCCGCCGCGAGGCCGTCGTCGAGGACGTCCCGGGCGTCACCCGCGACCGCGTGAGCTACTCCGCGGAGTGGAACGGACGCCCGCTCACCCTCGTCGACACCGGCGGCTGGGACATCGATGCCAAGGGCATGGCGTCCCGGATCGCCGAGCAGGCCGAGGTCGCCGTCGAGATGGCCGACGCCGTCGTGTTCGTCGTCGACGCCACCACCGGCCCGACCGCCACCGACGAGCACGTCGTGCGGATGCTGCGCCGGGCCGGGAAGCCCGTGGTGCTCGCGGCGAACAAGGTCGACGACGAGCGCGGCGAGCTCGCCGCAGCCGAGCTCTGGTCGCTCGGCCTCGGCGAGCCGCACCCGGTCTCCGCGATGCACGGGCGCGGGGTCGCCGACCTCCTCGACGTCCTCGTCGACGTGCTGCCAGAGGTGTCCGGCATCGACGCCCTCTCCGAGGTCGGGGGACCGCGCCGCGTCGCCCTCGTCGGCCGGCCCAACGTCGGCAAGTCCTCTCTGCTCAACCGGCTCGTCGGGAGCGAGCGGGTGCTCGTCGACAACGTCGCC
The DNA here is from genome assembly GCF_039541555.1 of Brevibacterium pityocampae. Classification (NCBI taxonomy): domain Bacteria; kingdom Bacillati; phylum Actinomycetota; class Actinomycetes; order Micrococcales; family Brevibacteriaceae; genus Brevibacterium; species Brevibacterium pityocampae. The sequence continues at coordinate 29,586 of NZ_BAABGL010000034.1, forward strand.
GGCACCACCCGCGATCCGGTCGACGAGCTCGTCGAGCTCGGCGGGCGGCAGTGGCGCTTCGTCGACACCGCCGGCATCCGCAAGCGCGCCCGGCAGGCGAGCGGTGCCGACTTCTACGCCGCGCTGCGCACGCAGACCGCGCTCGAGCGCGCCGAGGTCGCCGTCGTCCTCCTCGAGGCCGACCAGACGCTGAGCGAGCAGGACGTCCGCATCATCAAGACGGTGACGGAGACCGGCCGCGCGCTCGTCCTCGCCTTCAACAAGTGGGATCTCATGGACGAGGACCGCCGGCACTTCCTCGAGCGCGAGATCGAGCAGGACCTCCAGCACGTCGAATGGGCGCCGCGGGTGAACATCTCCGCCAAGACCGGACGGCACGCCGACCGGCTCGTGCCGGCGATGGAGCGCGCGCTCGACAGCTGGGACACCCGGATCCCGACCGGCCGGCTCAACGCCTTCCTCGGTGAGCTCGTCGCGGCCAACCCGCACCCGGTGCGCGGCGGCAAGCAGCCGCGCATCCTGTTCGGCACGCAGGCCTCGAACCGGCCGCCCAAGTTCGTCCTCTTCACCACCGGGTTCCTCGAGCCCGGCTACCGCCGCTACATCACCCGGCGCCTGCGCGAGACCTTCGGCTTCGAGGGCACCCCGCTCGAGATCGGCATGCGCATCCGCGAGAAGCGGAAGCGGCGGTGAGCACCGCGTCCGGCAACCCGGCAGGGCACCTCGGGCCCGGCGGGGAGCCGCCCACCGCTCCGGCGAGCAGCGCGGAGGCAGCCGCGGGCGCGCTCTGGCCGCGCTACCTCGTCGTCGTGCTCGGGGTGGCCGGGCTCGCCTACGGCGTGCACTTCTTCCAGTCGCTGCAGTCGATCGTCGCCCCGGTGTTCCTCGCGATGAACCTCGTCATCGTCGCCTACCCGCTGCAGCGCTGGCTCGTGCGGGTCCGGGTGCCGCGGTTCCTCGCCGCGATGGTCACCGTCGTCGTCGTGCTCGTCGTGCTCCTCGGGTTCTTCGGCCTCACCGCCTGGTCGATCGCCGAGCTCGTCATGGTCATCCCCGAGTACACCGAGGAGATCACCGCGACCTACGGCGAGGCGCTCGCCTGGCTGTCGACGCTCGGGGTGACGAGCGGGTTCGTCGAGCAGCAGCTCGCCGCCTTCGACGTATCCACCCTGTTCTCCACCGTCGGCTCGCTGCTGTCGAACGTCAGCCTCGTCCTCACCGCGCTCATCACCGTGATCATGGCGGTGTTCTTCGTCGCGATGGACTCGATGTCCTTCCCGCGGCGCCTGCAGGTGACCTCGGCGATCCGTCCGCGGTTCGGCCGTGCGATGCAGATCTTCGCCGCCGGAGTGCGCCGGTACTGGGTCGTCGCGACGATCTTCGGCCTCATCGTCGCCGTGCTCGACCTCGTGGCGCTGTGGATCATCGGCGTGCCGCTCGCGCTCGTGTGGGGCGTGCTCGCGTTCCTCACCAACTACATCCCCAACATCGGCTTCGTCATCGGCCTCGTCCCGCCCGCGCTCATGGCGCTGGTGAGCGGCGGCTGGTGGGACGCGCTGTGGGTGGTCATCGCCTACTCGGTGCTCAACTTCGTCATCCAGTCGATCATCCAGCCCAAATTCACCGGCGAATCGGTGGGTGTCACCCCGTTCATGTCGTTCCTCTCCCTGCTGTTCTGGTACTGGGTGCTCGGCTGGATGGGCGCACTGCTCGCGCTGCCGGCGACCCTGCTCCTCAAGGCGCTCCTCGTTGATGCGGACCCGCGCGCCCGCTGGGTCAACAACCTCATCGCATCCGACCTGTCCACCGGGTCGAGCCTGCCGGTGCGCCCGATCCGCGCCGCCCAGGGGATCACCGGGCGCTCCGTCGTGGTGCCGGGCGATCCCGGCGAGTTCGACCGGATGCGGGCGGCCGCCGGTGCGAGTGCTGCGGGCGCCTCGGGCGCGGGGGCGGCGGCACCGGACAGCCAACCGGCGGAGCCCGCGCATGGGAACGTGGCCGACCGCGGCGCTGCGGGAAGCTCCGCGGAGAGCTCCGCGGTGGACGGTGCCGCGGCCACGGGGACGGGCGCCTCGGGCGCGTGGCCCGATGTCGAGGAGCCGGCGCCGGAGGAGCTCGTCATGCGCGCCCCCTTCCTCCGTCCGCCCGAACAGGTCGCCGACGAGTCCGTCGACCCCGACGACCCGGAGGGCGTGGAGAGCGCGGGATCCGGGGACGGAACCGGATCCACCCGGGGCGACCGGCGCGAGGGGTCCGACGCCGGAGACGGCCCGGCCGGGGGAGACCCGCGGACCCCCTGACGCGGGCGGCATCTGCGGTTACCATGACGTATGGCTGAAATACTCGAGATCCACCCCGACAACCCGCAGCCCCGCCTCATCCGCAAGGTCGCCGAGGTCATCGCCGCCGGAGGGCTCGTCGCCTATCCCACCGACTCGTGCTACGCGCTCGGCTGCGCGCTCGAGAACAAGCAGGGGATCGAGCGGATCACCCGGATCCGGAAGCTCGACTCCAAGCACCACTTCACGCTCATGTGCGACGACTTCGCGCAGCTCGGGCAGTTCGTCATCGTCGACAACTCCGCGTTCCGCACGATCAAGTCGCTCACGCCCGGGCCGTACACCTTCATCATGAAGGCGACGAAGGAGGTGCCGCGGCGGATGATGCACCCGAAGAAGCACTCGGTGGGCGCGCGCATCCCGGAGAACCGCACCGCGCTCGCCCTCGTCGGGGAGGTCGGCGAGCCGATCCTGTCTTCGACCCTCCTGCTGCCCGGCGCGGACGACCCGCTCACCCATGCCGAGGACGTCCAGGCGGAGATCGGCCGCGAGGTCGACATCATCATCGACTCCGGCGTCCCCGGGGTCGTCCCGACCTCCGTCATCGACTTCACCGAGGGCGCCCCGGTGGTGCGGCGGGTCGGCGCCGGGAACGTCGACCGCTTCGACATCGACGAGACCTGACCACTCGATTTCAGGCGGTTCCTGTGAACGGATCCGCACGATTCTGCGATCTCGATCGGGTCGGTTGAGATTGCGGAGAACGGCGGAAATGCTCTCAGGAACCTCCTGAAATTGCGGTCTCAGGGGGTGATGTCGCGCTTCCGGATCTTCCCCGTGGGGCCCTTCGGCAGGGCGTCGACGAACCGGATGATCCGCGGGATCTTGTAGGCTGCGAGCTGCTCGCGGCAGAAGGCCTCGACCTCGGCCTCCGTCAGCGTCTGCCCGGGCATCGGGGCGATCACCGCTGTCACCGTCTGCCCGTAGTGCTCGTCGGGGCTGCCGATCACGGCGGCCTCGAGGACCTTCGGATGCTCGTAGAGCACCTCCTCGACCTCGCGTGGGTAGACGTTGTAGCCGCCGTGGATGATGAGGTCCTTGATCCGGTCGACGATGGAGAGGTAGCCGTCGGCATCGAGCCGGCCGAGGTCCCCGGTACGGAAGAAGCCGTGCTCGTCGAAGGCCGCCGCGGTCGCTTCGGGATTGTTCCAGTACCCGGCCATGACCATCGTGCCGCGCAGGTACACCTCGCCGACCTCGTCGACGGCGCAGTCCGCACCGTCCGGGCCGACGACCCGCACCTCGAGCTGCGGTACCGGCACTCCGACCGAGCCGGGGACGATCCGCCCGTTCCACGGGTTGAAGGTGCCGAAGGCGCTCGTCTCGGTGAGTCCGTACCCATCCGCGATCTGCGCCTCGAACCGGGTCTCGAACTGCCGCATGAGCTCCACGGCGATCGAGGCGCCGCCGGACAGGGCGAGCCGCAGCGTCGTGGGCACCCGGTCCGACTCGACGCGGAGGATCGCGTTCCACATCGTCGGCACCCCGGCGACCACGGTGAGCCGGTCGTCGATGATCGTGTCGTAGAGCTCGCGGGCGTCGAACCGCGGCAGCAGGGTGAGCGGCACGCCGCTGGTCAGCGACACCGTCGCGACCGAGGCGAGCCCGAACACGTGGAACAGCGGCAGCGCGGTGCCCGAGCGGTCCTCGGGCCCCATGCCGGAGATCTGCCGGCCGACCTCGGCGACGGCGAGCAGGTTGCCGACGGTGATCATCGCACCCTTGGGCCTGCCCGTGGTGCCCGAGGTGTAGAGCAGTGCGGCGAGATCGCCGGGGTCGCGCGGCAGCGGTGCGAAGTCCGCCGGATCGCTGACCGGCTCGGGGTCGCCGGCGAGCGGCTCGATGGTCTCGAAGCGGGTCCCCGTGGTCGAGGCGGATGCCCGTCCGGCCTCGGCGACGGCCGGGTGGGCGAGGACGAGCCGGGCGCCGGAGTCGGTGATGAAGAAGTCGAGCTCGCGCTGGGTGGACAGCGGGTTCACCGCGACGACGGCGATCCCGAGCGCCTGCGCGCCGAAGAACTCCGCGAGGAACTCCGGGCAGGTCGGGGCGATGAGGACGATCCGGTCCCCGGCGGCGAGACCGGCGGCGGAGAACCGCTCGGCGGCCCGGGCGATCGCGGTGACGAGGCCGGCGCGGGTGAGCTCCACCCGGTCGGCCCGCCGCGGCCCGCGCACCGCGACGGCGCTCGGGTCCGCCGCGGCATTGGCGATGAAGGCGTCGACGGGGTTCCGCGGCGCTGCGGAGGCGGTCGAGGGGGCGGGTGCGGTCATGAGACTCCTGTCGGGACGGTGATGTCGGTGGGACGGGTGTCGGCAGGTGCCGACGAGTCGGTGGGGCGGGTTCCGGTGGTGCAGATGCGGGCGTCGGCGTCCGGCTCGGCGCTGAGCCCGAGCGCGTTGACCCACAGCGTGGTGAGCGTGTCGACGAGCTCATCGATCCCCTGCGAGGTGCGGAAGCGGGGGTTCTCGCGATCGTCGACGAAGATGTGGAAGCACATCCGGCTCACCATCGAGGACAGCGCCTGGGACACGAGCAGCGGGTCGAGGTGCGGGTCGACCGCCCCCGTCTCCTGGAGCTTCGCGATGCCCTGGGCGTTGCGTTCGACGAAGGCCCGCGCCCGGCGCAGCCGCACCTCGCGGATGCCGGCATCGACGTGCGCCACCTGGTCCATGAGCCCCATGAGGTCGGCGTTCTCCCGGTAGGACTCGATGTATTCGCGGTTGGCCCGCCGGATCCGCGACACCCGGTCGAGGACGACCTCACCGGAGTGGTCGGGGGAGAGGACCGGGGTGTAGGCGCTCTCGATGATCGCAGCGAGGATGTCCTCGCGGTTGCGGAAATACGTGTAGAGGGTGCCGGTCGAGCAGCCGGCGCGGTCGGTGATGTCGGAGAGCTTGGTGTCGAAGTACCCCTGTTCGGCGAAGACGGCGCGCGCGGCCTGCACGAGGTTCGCTCGGGTGCGCTCGGCTTTGGCGCCCATCCGGCCCTCCATTGGATCGGTGTCGATGAATTCGTGACGAACGAATGTTTGGTCAGGCTTGAAATTGAGGCCTGCCTCAACTATAGATAGATGGTGAGGTCGGTCACAAGGACGTCACCGTTTTCAATCGGAGAGGAACCACATGGATGTGAACTCGAAGACCGCAGTCGTCACGGGCGGCGCCGGCGGGATCGGGCGAGCCCTCGCGGAGGAGCTCATCCGCCACGGCGCGCGCGTGCTCATCGCGGACATCGCCCCCACCGTCGGCCAGGTCGCCGAGGAGATCGGCGCCGCCTCCTGGCAGGGCGACGTCGCTGCCGCCGACGGGGTCACCGAGCTCCTCGCCGCCGCCGAGGCCGCCCACGGGCCCGTCGATCTCTACTTCGCCAACGCCGGCATCGTCGGCCCCACCGGGATCGGCGAGGACGAGGACGAGTGGGATCGCGTGTTCGACATCAACGTCCGCGCCCACATCCGTGCGGCCAAGGCCCTCGTCCCCGGCTGGCAGGCCCGCGGTGAGGGGTACTTCGTGTCCACGTCATCGGCTGCGGGACTCCTCACCCAGATCGGCCAGGCCGGCTACTCGACCACCAAGCACGCGGCCGTCGGCTTCGCCGAGTGGCTCAACATCACCTACGGCGACGACGGCATCCGCGTCTCCTGCCTGTGCCCGATGGGCGTCAACACCCCGCTGCTCACCGGCGGGGAGCGCGCCGCGGACGCGGCGGACCGGACGGCGAACAAGGCCGTGACGTCTGCCGGGCGGGTGCTCGAGCCCGCCGAGGTCGCCGAGGTCGTGCTCGCCGCGGTCGAATCCGAGACCTTCCTCATCCTCCCGCACCCCGAGGTGCTCGACATGTACCGCATGAAGGGCTCCGACTACGACCGCTGGCTGCGCGGCATGCGCCGCTACCGCCGCACACTCGCCGGCGGATCCGCGAGCTGAGCGGCCCGCCGCCGGGCACCGTCCACCACGCACCCGCCACCCATCACCCCACCCGCTGACGCACCCGACACCCCACACAGGAGTGACCATGTTCGAAGAGACCGCACGCGCCAAGAAGTACCGCGAGGACCTGCTCGCCTTCATGGACGAGCACGTCTACCCGGCCGAATCCGTCTACGAGGAGCAGATGGCGGCCGCCGACAGTCCGCACACCCAGCCGCAGATCCTCGAGGACCTCAAGGTCGAGGCCCGCAAGCGCGGTCTGTGGAACCTGTTCCACCCGCACGAGGAGTGGGGCCCAGGCCTGACGAACCTCGAGTACGCCCCGCTCGCCGAGATCATGGGCCGCTCGATCCACCTCGCCCCGGAGGCGACGAACTGCAACGCCCCGGACACCGGCAACATGGAGGTGTTCACGCTCTTCGGCACCGAGGAGCACAAGGAGAAGTACCTGCGTCCGCTGCTCGACGGGAAGATCGCCTCCGGCTTCGCGATGACCGAGCCCGCCGTCGCGAGCGCGGACGCGACGAACATCGAGATGACGATGGAGAAGGACGGCGACGAGTACGTCCTCAACGGCCGCAAGTGGTTCACCTCGAACGGCTGCCACCCGTTCATCAAGGTCCTCATCGTCATGGGCAAGACCGACCCGAACGCGGAGACCCACCGCCAGCAGTCGATGATGGTCGTGCCGATCGACGCCCCCGGCGTCACCGTCAAGCGCAACCTCACCGTGTTCGGCTACGAGGACCGCGAGGGCCACGCCGAGGTGCTCTTCGAGAACGTCCGCGTGCCGTCCAAGGACGTCCTCAAGGGCGAGGGCGAGGGATTCGCCATCAGCCAGGCCCGCCTCGGCCCGGGCCGCATCCACCACTGCATGCGAGCCATCGGCATGGCCGAGCGCGCCCTCGAGTTCATGTGCCGCCGGGCGGAGTCCCGCGTGCTGTTCGGCACCAAGCTGTCGGAGAAGGCGAACATCCAGGACTGGATCGCCGAATCCCGCGTCGAGATCGACCAGGCCCGCCTGCTCACCCTCCACGCCGCGGACATGATGGACAAGGTCGGCAACAAGGAGGCGCGCACCCTGATCTCGGAGATCAAGGTCGCCGCCCCCAAGGCCGCCCTCAACGTCATCGACCGGGCCATCCAGGTGCACGGCGGCGGCGGTGTGACCGGGGACTTCCCGCTCGCGGAGATGTACGCCCACGCCCGCACCCTGCGGATCGTCGACGGACCCGATGAGGTCCACAAGATGACGATCGCCCGCAAGGAGCTCAAGAAGTACCGCTCCTGAGCACCGCCGCAGCCGCGGTCCCGGCCATCGCCGGGGCCGCGGCACCACCGACTTCCACCAGCATTCGAAGGAGAAACCCATGACCCAGCGCACAGCGATCGTCACCGGCGGAGCCCGCGGCATCGGTGCCGCCGTGAGCGAACGGCTCGCCGCGGACGGTATGAAGGTCGCCGTCCTCGACCTCAATGAGGCGGACGCCCAGCAGGTCGTCGACCGGATCGTCGCCGCCGGCGGCGAGGCGACGGCGATCGGCGCCGACATCACCGACGAGGCCGCCGTCGAGCAGGCCGTCGCCTCCGTCGCCTCGACCCTCGGCCCGCCGACCGTGCTCGTCAACAACGCCGGCATCATCAAGGACAACATGCTGTTCAAGATGACCCCGCAGGAGTTCCAGGTGGTGCTCGGCGTCCACCTCACCGGCAACTTCCTCATCACGAAGGCGTGCCAGAAGCACATGGTCGAGGAGAAGTTCGGGCGCATCATCTCGATGTCGTCGACCTCGGCGCTCGGCAACCGCGGTCAGGCGAACTACTCCGCGGCCAAGGCCGGCATCCAGGGCCTGACGAAGACCTACGCGATCGAGCTCGGCAAGTTCGGCGTGACCGCGAACGCGATCGCCCCCGGCTTCATCGAGACCGACATGACGAAGGCCACCGCAGAGCGGGTCGGGATCTCCTTCGAGGACTTCACCGCGGGTGCGGCCAAGCAGATCCCGGTCGCCCGCACCGGCAAGCCCGAGGACATCGCCCACACCGCCTCCTTCCTCGCCAGCGAGGGCGCCGGCTTCGTGTCCGGCCAGGTCATCTACGTCGCAGGAGGGCCGAAGAATTGAGCGCCGAACCCCTGAGCGCCCAGCAGCGGCGCATCGACGAGGCGGTCGCGGCGGCACAGGCCGCCACGACGGACGGGATGAGCGCCGGTGAGCGCTACGGAGTCCTCTACGACCACGGCCTGGCCTGGGTGAACTTCCCGGCCGGCGACGGGGGCCTCGGGGTGTCGACCAGCCTGCGCGAGTACGCCGCGCAGCAGGTCGCCGCCGCCGGGCTCGAGACGCCGCCGAGGGGCAGCAACACGATCGGCTTCGGCATGGCCGGCCCGACGATCGTCGCCTACGGCACGACCGAGCAGAAGAAGATCCTGCGCGACATCTACACGCTCGACACGATCTTCTGCCAGCTCTTCAGCGAGCCCGGCGCGGGCTCCGACCTCGCCGCCGTCGCGACCCGCGCGGTCGCCGAGGGCGACGTCTACAAGGTCAGCGGCCAGAAGGTGTGGACCTCGGGCGCGCAGAACGCCGACATGGCGATCCTCGTCGCCCGCACCGACACCTCCGTGCCCAAGCACCAGGGCCTGAGCTACTTCCTCATCGACATGCACGCCCCCGGCGTGGAGGTCCGCGGGCTGCGCCAGATCACCGGCGAGGCCGAGTTCAACGAGGTGTTCCTCACCGACGTCGAGGTCCCTGCGGCGAACATGCTCGGCGAACCCGGGCAGGGCTGGAAGGTCGCCAACACCACGCTCAACAACGAGCGCGTGGCGATCGGCGGCGGGTCCCCGCGCGAGGGCGGGATGATCGGCGTCGTCGCCCAGGCGTGGCGCGATCACCCGGAGTACCGCGATCCGCTGCTCCAGGACCGCCTGCTCGAGCTGTGGGTCGAGGTCGAGGTCGCCCGCATGATGGGGGAGCGGCTGAGCCAGAAGCTCGCCGCCGGTCAGCCCGGACCGGAGGGCTCGGGCGCCAAGCTCTCCTTCGCCCTGAACAACCAGGAGCTGTCGAGCCTCGACATCACCTTGCGCGGCGTCGACGGCCTGCGCTACGACACCTACGAGATGCGCCGCCCGAGCGAGTACTCGATGACCGGCCGGATCCCCGGCTACCGGTACCTGCGTGCCAAGGGCAACTCGATCGAGGGCGGCACGAGCGAGATCATCCGCAACATCATCTCCGAACGAGTCCTCGGTCTGCCCGGTGAGCACCGGGTCGACAAGGACGTGGCATTCAAGGACCTTCCGAAATGACCGATATCGATCTCCTGCCCAGCGAAGTCGAAGAGGATCTGCGGTCCAGCGTCCGCAAGCTCTTCACCGACCGCAGCGACGCCGAGTCCGTCGCGAAGCTCTACGACGACCCGCACACCGACACCTCCGGACTCGACCGGGCCTGGGCCCAGGAGCTCGGCCTCGCGGCCCTGCTCGTGCCCGAGGACCTCGGGGGAGCGGGAGCGAGCGCGGCCGAGGCCGCAGTCGTCGCCGAGGAGATCGGCCGGGCCGTCGCGCCCGTGCGGTTCCTCAGCTCCGGCGTGCTCGCGACCACCCTGGCCGTCGGCGTCCGCGCCGGCGACCTCGCCGGTCGGCTCGCCGCCGGCGAATCGTTCGCCGCGATCGCATTCACGGCGTCCTCCCCGCAGATCCGTGCCGAGCTCACCGTGGACGGCGACGGGGACTCCGCCACCGTGTCCGGGACCGTCGCCGGGGTGATGGACGGTGCGGGTGCCGACGAGTACCTCGTCGTCGCCGGCACCGGTTCCGACACCGTCGTCGCGCTCGTCGCGGCCGAGCACGTGCGCACCGAGGCGTTCCTCAGCTTCGACCAGACCCGTCGCCTCGCCGACGTGACCTTCGAGTCCGCGCCGGCCACGGTGCTCGGACGCGGCGAGCAGGCCGCGCAGGCCGTGCGGACCGCCGAGATCCTCGGTCGCATCATCCTCGCCGCCGAGCAGTACGGTGTGGCGCAGCGGGCCTTCGACCTCACGCTCGAGTACATCAAGGGACGCCGCCAGTTCGGCCGTGCGATCGGCTCCTACCAGGCGATCAAGCACCGGATGGCCGACCTCTGGCTCGAGGTCTCGCAGACCGGGGCGGCCACGATCTACGCCGCCCGCGTCGCCGCCGCCTGGCAGGCCGGGGAGCAGACGGAGGATGAGGTCGAGCTGTGCTCGCTCGTCGCCGGCTCCTACGCCTCGACCACCGCGGTCCACGCCGCGGAGGAGGCCGTCCAGCTCCACGGCGGCAACGGCATGACCTGGGAGTACCCGCTGCACCTCTACCTCAAGCGGGCCAAGGCCGACGAGCTCATCCTCGGACACGCCGCCGCCCAGCGGCGCGCGCTCGCTCCGCTCATCGATCTGACAGCATGACCCATAGGCGGCTCCGGCCGCCGCCGGCCGGCGGGCGCTCCGCCGGTCCGACCAACGAGAGGACCTCTCATGACTGATGCAGTCATCGTCTCCACCGCCCGCACGCCGATCGGCAAGGCCTACCGCGGCGCATTCAACAACACCCAGTCCCAGGAGCTCGCCGGCCACGCGATCAAGCACGCCGTGCAGCGCGCCGGGCTCGAGGGCGGCGAGGTCGAGGACGTCATCCTCGGCGCCGCTCTCCAGCAGGGCGCGCAAGGCGGCAACGTCGCCCGCCAGGCGCTCCTGCGCGCGGGCCTGCCCGTCACCGTCTCCGGCATGACGCTCGACCGCCAGTGCTCCTCCGGCCTCATGGCGATCGCCACCGCGGCCAAGCAGATCGTCCACGACGGCATGGACATCGCCGTCGGCGGCGGCGTCGAGTCGATCTCGCTCGTCCAGAACGACAAGCAGAACACCTTCCGCGCCAAGGACCCGTGGCTCGTGGAGAACCTGCCGGAGATCTACCTCCCCATGCTCAACACCGCGGAGATCGTCGCCGAGCGCTACGGCGTGTCGCGCGAGGCGCAGGACGAGTACGCCCTGTCCTCCCAGCAGCGCACCGCCGCCGCGCAGGAGGCCGGCCGCTTCGACGCCGAGATCGTCCCGCTCGAGTCGACGCAGATCGTCGTCGACAAGGAGACGAAGGAGACCTCGGAGAAGCAGGTCACCCTGAGCAAGGACGAGGGCAACCGCCCGCAGACCGACCTCGCCAGCCTCGCCAAGCTCCAGCCGGTGCTCGCCCCGGGCGTGGCCTCGCAGAACCCGACCGTCACCGCCGGCAACGCCTCGCAGCTGTCCGACGGCGCGTCGGCCTCCGTGCTCATGTCCGACGCCGAGGCCTCCCGCCGCGGCCTCGAGCCGCTCGGCATCTACCGCGGCATCGCGGTCGCCGGCTGCGGCCCGGACGAGATGGGCATCGGCCCGGTGTTCGCGATCCCGAAGCTGCTCGAGCGCCACGGCCTCACCGTCGACGACATCGGCCTGTGGGAGCTCAACGAGGCCTTCGCCGTGCAGGCGCTGTACTGCCGCGACAAGCTCGGGATCGACCCGGAGAAGTACAACGTCGACGGCGGCGGCATCTCCGTGGGCCACCCCTACGGCATGACCGGAGCACGGCTCGTCGGCCACGCCCTCATCGAGGGCAAGCGCCGCGGCGTCAAGTACGTCGTCGTGACGATGTGCATCGGCGGCGGCATGGGAGCCGCCGGCCTGTTCGAGGTCGCCTGATCCACCCCACCGGGGCGGGTGCGTCGACGCACCCGCCCCGGGCCTCCCCTCGGCCCTGCCCACTGCACCACCACGATCCCCATCGCTGCGTCCCGGGCGCGCGCCGGTCGATCCCGGTCGTCCGCCCTCCCCGCCCCAACCGCTGATCCGATCACATCGACGTGAAGGAATGACCACCATGAGCTTCTTCGAAACCCGCCCCTGGCTGAAGACCGTCGCCGACGACGAGCGGCTGAACAAGCAGATCGAGGAGACGACCACCCTCGCGCTCTTCGACCGCGCGGTGGAGAGCTTCCCCGACCGACCCGCGATCAAGTACTACGGCTACGAGCCCACCTGGGCCGAGCTCGACCGGATGGTCGATGCCTTCGCCGCCTACCTCGTCGACCAGGGTTTCGAGCCCGGCGACCGGCTGGGCGTCTACCTCCAGAACGTCCCCCACTACTACGTCGCGGTGTACGGCGCGTGGAAGGCCGGCGGCGTCGTCGTGCCGCTCAACCCGATGTACCGCGACGAGCTCGCCCACGTGTTCTCCGACGCCGGGGTCAAGGCGCTCGTCGTGTCCGCCGCGGCCTACCTCGACCGCGTCAAGCCCTACGCCGAGGGCATGCCGATCGTCGTCACCTGCAACGAGAAGGACTACCAGCGCACGGACGACGAGCGGATCTTCGGGATGTTCGCCGACTCCTACGACACCGGGAAGCCCGATTTCGCCACCGTCGTCGCAGAGTACGACGGGAAGTCCGTGCCGGACCCCGTGCTCACCCCCGACTCGGTCGGCATCATCGGCTACACCTCGGGCACCTCGGGCCGTTCGAAGGGCGCGGCGGTCACCCACCGCGGCCTGTCCGTCAACGCCCAGATGCTGCGCGACTACCAGGGCTTCGACGAGACCGCGACGATCTTCACCCTCGCCCCCGTCTTCCACATCACCGGGTTCGTGTGCCAGTTCCTCGCCGCCGCGGCCTGCGGTGCTGCCCTGTCGATGAACTACCGCTTCGACCCCGCGGCCGCGCTCCAGACGTTCCGCACCGATAAGCCGCAGTACATGGCCGGCCCGGCGACGGCCTACATGGCGCTGCTCGCGCACCCGGACTTCACCTCCGACGCCTTCGACTCCTTCACCGCGATCATGTCCGGCGGCGCCCCGCTGCCCGAGGCGATCGTCAAGAAGTTCGAGGACCGCACCGGGCACTACATCGGGCAGGGCTACGGACTCACCGAGACCACCGCCCAGTGCGTCGTCGTGCCCCGCCACCTGCGTGCCCCCGTCGACCCCGAATCGGGCAACCTGTCCTGCGGCCTGCCGTTGGCGAGCGTGATGCTGCGGATCCTCGACGAGAACGGCCAGGAGGTCGGCCCGAACGAGGTCGGCGAGATCTGCGTGCGCGGCCCCATGGTGTCCCTGGAGTACATCAACAACCCGGAGGCCACCGCGGAGAACATCCCCGACGGGGAGCTGTGCACCGGCGACGTCGGCTTCATGGACCCCGACGGCTGGGTGTTCATCGTCGACCGCAAGAAGGACATGATCAACGCCTCGGGCTTCAAGGTGTGGCCGCGCGAGGTCGAGGACGTCCTCTACACCCACCCGGCGATCCTCGAGGCCGCTGTCGTCGGCGTCCCCGACGAGTACCGCGGTGAGAACGTCGTCGCGTTCATCAGCCTGCAGCCGGGCGCGGAGATCACCGAGGACGAGATCGTCGCGTTCTGCCGCGAGCACCTCGCCTCCTACAAAGCACCGCGCCAGATCAACTTCATCGACGCGCTGCCCAAGACCGCATCGGGCAAGATCCTGCGCCGCGAGATGCGCAAGGTCGGTGCCGAGCAGGCGGAGAACGGCTGAGATGACCCGGACACCGATGCATGAGCAGTGGGAGGCGGCGGCCGAGGAGCTCGCCGGGATGCGCGACCTGTGGCCGGCCGAGGTCCCCCGGGAGTACAGCGAGCCGCTGCCCGGTGCGGTGCTCGCCGACTACACGCAGAAGTGGGCGGTGGAGCGGCCGGACACCGTCGCCATCCACTTCTACGGGCGCGATGTGTCCTATGCGGAGCTCGAGCGCTCGGCCGCCGCGTTCGCCGGGTGGCTCAGGTCCCAGGGCGTGCGCGCCGGCGACCGGGTGGGGGCGTACCTCGTCAACTGCCCGCAGCTGACGATCGCGTTCCTCGGGATCCTCCGCCTCGGCGCCGTGTACGTGCCGATCAACCCGCTGTTCAAGGCCGGCGAGCTCGCCTACGAGCTCGCCGACGCCGGGGTCGGCGTGGTGCTCGCGCACCCGGAGTTCGCCCCGCTCCTCGACGCGGTGCGCGGTGCGGACGGGGTCGATCCCGACCTCACCGTCGCCTACACCCGGATGGCGGACATGATCGACGGCGAACCGGTGCCGCGCACCCCGTTCGGTGCGATCGACCCGGAGCAGCGCTCGGACTGGCAGGCGATCATCGACAGCCCGCCGGCCGACCCGGTGCCGGCGGACCGGGACGCGCTCGCCGCGCTCAACTACACCGGCGGCACCACCGGCATGCCCAAGGGTTGCGAGCACACGCAGGGCCACATGGTCTACACCGCGGTGAGCGCGCTCCTGGGCCAGGGGCGCACCCCCGGGGCCGGTGGAGACGTGGCACTCGGCTTCCTCCCGATGTTCTGGATCGCCGGGGAGGACATGTGCATGCTCAACCCGCTCGTCGACGGGTCCACCGTCGTGCTCATGACCCGCTGGCACCCCGAGGTCGCGCTCGAGCTCATCGCCTCCCAGCAGGTCACCTCGATCGTGGCGCCGGCGGACAACTACGTCGAGCTCATGGAGCTGCCCGGGTTCGCCGGCGCCGACACGTCCTCGCTGCGCAACTGCACTGCGGTGAGCTTCGTGCGCAAGCTCGACCCGGAGCTGCGCGGACAGTGGCGGGAGGCGACCGGCGTGCTGCTGCGCGAGGCGTCCTACGGGATGACGGAGACGCACACCGCCGACACCTTCACCCTCGGCCTCGATGCGGATGACCAGGACCTGCGTGCCGAGCCGATCTACTGCGGCTACCCGGTGCCCGGCACCCGGATCGTCGTCGTCGATGCCGACCTCGCGCCGGTGCCGGTCGGGGAGACCGGGCAGATCCTCGTGCACTCGCCTTCCGTCCTCACCCGCTACTACCACCGGCCCGAGGCGAGCCGCGACACGCTCGTCGACGGCTGGCTGCTCACCGGGGACACCGGCCGGTTCGACGCGCACGGGGCGCTGACGTACCTCGCCCGGACCAAGGAGATGATCAAGGTCAAGGGGATGAGCGTGTTCCCCGCCGAGGTCGAATCCTTCCTCAAGGGCCATCCCGACGTCGTGCGGGTCGCCGTCGCCCCGCGCGAGGACCCGGAGACCGGACAGCGGCCCGTCGCCTTCGTCGAGCTCACGGAGGACTCCGCGGCGACGCCGGAGAGCATCCGGGACTGGGCGCGGGAGCAGATGGCGTCGTACAAGGTGCCCGAGGTCGTCGTCGTCGACACGATGCCGATGACCGCGACCGGCAAGATCCGCAAGGTCGACCTGCTCAAGGAGCTGCCCACCGCATGACCACGCTGCTCGTCGCGAACCGGGGCGAGATCGCCGCCCGCATCATCCGCACCGCGCAGGACCAGGGGCTGCGCACGCTCGCCGTCCACCCCGCCGACGACGCCGACAGCCTCCATTTCCGGCTCGCCGATTCGGCGCGGCAGCTCGAGGGGATCGGGCCGCGCGCCTATCTCGACATCGCGCAGCTCATCCGGATCGCCGTCGACGAGGGGGCCGAGCTCGTCCACCCCGGCTACGGGTTCCTCGCCGAATCCGCCGCGTTCGCCCACGCCTGCCACGAGGCGGGACTGACCTTCCTCGGCCCGTCCGCCGACGTCCTCGAGATCGCCGGGACGAAGACCTCGACGAAGGACCGGGCGGCCGCCCTCGACATCCCCGTCGCCGAGGCGACCGGGGTCCTCGAGACCGCCGCGCCGGCCCTCGAGCTCCTCGAGCGGCACCCGGCGGGCATCGCGATCAAGGCGCTCGCCGGCGGGGGCGGGCGCGGCATCGCCGTCGTCACCTCCCCGGAGGACGTCGAACCGGCGATCGCGCGCTGTGCGGCGGAGGCCGAGCACGGGTTCGGGGACGCGCGCGTGTTCGCCGAGACCTGGTTCCCCGCAGCCCGCCACATCGAGGTCCAGTGCATCGGCACGCCCGACGGCGTGTACGCGCTCGGCGACCGCGACTGCTCGCTGCAGCGCCGTCGGCAGAAGCTCGTCGAGCTCGCCCCGGCCCCCGGACTGTCCGCAGACCTGCGGGCGGACCTCCACCGGGCGGCGGAGAAGCTCCTCGACTCGCTCCACTACCTGTCGCTCGCCACCGTCGAGTTCCTCGTCGCCGACGACGACTGGGTGCTCCTCGAGGTCAACCCGCGGATCCAGGTCGAGCACACCGTCACTGAGGCGGTCACCGGGCTCGACCTCGTCGCCTGCCAGATCGCGCTCGGCCTGGGTGAGGACCTCGCCGTCCACGGCGTGGCCGAGGACATGACGTGGGAGCCGACCGGCAGCGCGATCGAGGTGCGGGTGGCCGCGGAGACCCTCGCCGCCGACGGCACCGTGCACCCGGCCACCGGCACGATCGAGCGCTTCGACCTGCCGAGCGGGCCCGGGATCCGCGTCGACACCTGGGTGCGCGGCGGCACCCGCGTGGGTGCCCTCTACGACACGGTCATCGCCAAGGTCATCGCCCACGGGCCGGGCCTCGAGGCCGCCGAGCGCCGGACCGTCGGCGCGCTCGCCGAGCTCGGCTGCACCGGGCTGGACACGAACACCGCGTTCCTCCGCGCTGTCCTCGAGCGCGCGCCGCTCGGTGAGGCGCACACGACGTGGATCGACGAGCACATGGGAGCGCTCGTCGCCCGGGCCGCGGAGCTCGAGGCGGACGACGGTGGCGCGGACGGCGCCGGTTCCGGTGGTGCACCGGGAGGTGCGGGCGCCTCGTCGGCCGAGGGCGCCTCGGGAACGGCTCGCACCGTGCCCGCACCCGGGCCGGGGGAGGAGCTCGTCGCCGCCCCGCTCAGCGGCACGATCGTGTCCCTCGACGCGAAGCCCGGTGAGCTCGGACTCATCGAGGCGATGAAGATGCACCACCCGATCCCGGCACCGGCCCATGCGGAGGCGCGCGCGCTCGTGGCGGTCGGGGACACCGTCGCAGCCGGTGATCCGGTGTTCCTCGTGCGGACCTCCGAGGACCCCGCCGCCCAGGCGGAGGCCGCCCGGGACGAAGCGCACCCGCTCGTCGACGAGGTGGTGCAGCGGCATGCCGACGTGCTCGACGAGGCGAGGCCGGAAGCGGTGGAGAAGATCCACGCCCGGCAGCGGCGGACCGCCCGGGAGAACCTCGACGACCTGCTCGTGCCCGGCTCGTTCGTCGAGTACGGGCCGCTCGTCATCGCCGCCCAGATGGCCAGGCGCTCGCTGGAGGACCTCATCGCGCGCACGAGCGGGGATGGGCTGATCGGCGGGATCGGACTCGTCGACACGCCCAGCGGGCCGCTCGAGGCCGTCGTCATGAGCTACGACTACATGGTGCTCGCCGGCACCCAGGGCTCGCGCAACCACGCGAAGACCGATCGGCTCATCCAGGTCGCGGCGTCCAAGGGGCTGCCGGTGGTGCTGTTCGCCGAGGGCGGCGGCGGGAGGCCCGGCGACACCGACCGGGCCCCGGGCGCCCACCTCAACGTCCACACTTTCGCCGCCCTCGCCGGGCTCAAGGGCCGGGTGCCGCTCGTCGCGATCGTGTCCGGGCGGTGCTTCGCCGGCAACGCTGCGCTCGCCGGGGTGTGCGACGTCATCATCGCCACCGAGGACGCGAACCTCGGGATGGGCGGACCCGCGATGGTCGAGGGCGGCGGCCTGGGACGCTACCGGCCGGAAGACATCGGACCCGTCGGCGTGCACACCGTGAGCGGTGTCATCGACGTGCTCGTCGCCGGCGACGCCGAGGCCGTCTCCGCCACCCAGCAGTACCTGCGCTACTTCGTGCCGGCAGGGGACGGCGGTGCCGGGCCGGGTGCCGTGTCCCCGGATACCCAGGAGGGCGCCTCGGCCGCGGACTCCGGTGCCCCGGATCCGGAGCGCGCGCGGGCCGTGGTCCCCGGGGACCGGCTGCGCGCCTTCGAGATGCGCGAGGTGATCCGCAGCGTCGTCGATGCGGACACGTTCCTCGAGCTGCGCCCGGATCACGCACCGGGCGCGATCACCGGTTTCGCGCTCGTCGCCGGCCGGCCGATCGCGATCATCGCCAACGACAACCACCACCTCGGCGGGGCGGTCGACGTCGATGCCGCGAACTCCTTCGTGCGGCTGCTCGAGACCGCGCAGGCGCACGGGATCCCCGTCGTGTCCTTCGTCGACACCCCCGGGTTCATGGTCGGCCCGGAGGCCGAGCACGAGCCGGGCGTCACCGCGTTCGGTCGGTTCTTCACCACGGGGGCGGGGTTGAGCGTGCCGTTCGGGGCGGTCGTCGTGCGCAAGGGCTACGGGCTCGGCGCGATGGCGATGGCCGCCGGCTCCTTCCACGCCACCCGCTTCACCGTGGCCTGGCCGAGCGGGGAGATGGGGCCGATGGGCCTGGAGGGCGCGGTGCGCCTGGGCTATTCGAAGGAGCTCGCCGCGGTCGAGGACCCGGCCGAGCGCGAGGCGCTCTACGAGAAGCTCGTCGCGGAGTCCTACGAGCAGGGCCGGGCGATGACCGCGGCGATGTTCTTCGACGTCGACGACGTCATCGACCCCGCCGACACCCGCCGCTGGATCAGCACCCTGTTCTGACAGTGCCCGACCGGGCGTCCGACCGAACTGTGGGGCTTTCGGCGGAGGGTGATGGCATCAACGCCACCACCCTCCGTCGGAAGTCCTACACTCGTACGCCCGGTCTCAGCGGATCGCCTCGGCGATCGGGGTGGACCCGTCGAAGAAGTTGACGGTCTCCCGGACTCCGGCACCGTCACGCAGGACGTGGGTGATGACGGCTGCGACGTTGTCGCGGGAGGTGACCTTCTCCTCGTCGGTGAGCGTGCGGCCCTCGGCCTCGCCGTGGGAGTCGACGACCTGGATCTGCTCGCTCGCCGGGTCGAGGGTGAGGCGGCCGGGGCCGAGGATCGTGTAGTCGAGCTCGGTCTCGCGCAGGTGGGCGTCGGCGTCGTGCTTGGCCTTGGCGTAGGGGAAGAAGGAGTTGTCCTCCTCGAGCCGGTCGACGTCGATCCCCGCGGTGACGTAGGAGACGATGACGAACCGCTGCACGCCGGCCTGCTGCGCGGCCTTCATCGCGCGCACGGCCGCTTCGTAGTCGACCGCGTGCGTGCGCTGCGGGTCGCCCCCGCCGGCGCCGGCGGAGAACACCACGGCCTTCGCCCCGGTGAACTGCTTGGCGAGGTCCTCCTCGGTCGCGGTCTCGATGTCGAGGACGACGGGATTCGCGCCGGCCTCCCTGACGTCATCGCGCTGGTCCTCCTTGCGGATGACGGAGTCGACGGTGAACCCGGCCGCGGTGAGCCTGGGGGCGGCGAGCAGGGCGATCTTGCCGTGTCCGCCGAGGATGACGATGCGATCGGTGTCGGTCATGGGGTTCTCCTTCCGCGCCGGACCCGGCGCCGAGGTGTCCCGCAGCGGACCGGTCCGTCACCCGTGATCTGGCCGGGGCTCCGCGGACCATGAGGCTGCGGCTTCCACTGGGCACAACACCGCGCGGAGCGAGATATTCCGAACGGCCCCCTCCGGACGGGCCGGCTCACACCAGGGAGCCGAACGCCGCGAACCACCCGCGCCGGCGGTGGAGGAGCAGCGGGATGACGACGAGGAGGGCCGCCGAGGTGCCCGCGACGAGGTCGACCATCGTGTCCGTGTTGTTCCGCTGCGCGTTCGTCCCGACGACGATGTCCGCGGTGAACTCGGACATCTCCCACAGGAGCGCGACGAGGCCGCTCACGGCGATGACGACGACGGCCTCGAACCACGGCGGGGTGGTGAGATCGGTCCGCCGGTAGGCGATGCCGAGCGCGTAGACCGTGCCGAGCGCGATGAGGATGCCGGAGTAGAAGTGGACCACGGTGTCCCACAGTCCCCACACCGCGTAGAAGTGGAGGTGGCTGCCGAGGAACGGGCCGGAGAGCAGCAGCGCCGCGTAGAGCCCCTGGAGCCACGCGGGGATCGGGGTGCGCGCCCAGTGCTCGAGGAGGAGCGGCACCAGACCGGCGGGAATCAGCAGCGCCGGGATGATGATGTCGGACCACTGCCGGGTGAGCACGGCGACCACGACCGCGGCGAGGCAGATGACCTCGGTGGCGAGGAGGGGCAGGTGCCGCTGGAAGGCACCGGCCCGGGTGTCGGTGGTGCGTGCGTTGTCGACCGTTCTCACGGGGGCGACCCTAACAGCCCGGCCTGACGTGCCCGTCCAGGCGTCCCGGTCCTACGATGGTGGTCATGCGTGCACTCGACCGGGACATCCTCAGGCTCGCCGTCCCGGCACTCGGGGCGCTCGCCGCCGAACCCCTGTTCCTCCTCGCCGACACCGCGATGGTCGGGCACCTGGGGCCCGAGGCGCTCGGCTCGCTCGCGATCGCGAGCACGATCCTCCAGACCGTCCTCGGCCTCATGATCTTCCTCGCCTACGCGACGACCCCGCGCGTGGCCCGCCGGCTCGGCGCCGGTGACACCCCGGGCGCGATCGGCGCCGGCTTCGACGGGATCTGGCTCGCGCTCATCACCTCGGGCGTCCTGCTCGTCATCGGGCTGCCGCTCATCGACACGGCGATCGGCTGGTTCGATCCCACGCCCGAGGTGGCCGCCGGCGCCTCGGCGTACCTCACGATCTCCTGGTGGGGGCTGCCCTTCATGCTCACCGTCGTCGCCGCGACCGGGCTGCTGCGCGGGCTGCAGGACACGCGCACCCCGCTCTACGTCGCCGCCGGCGGCTTCCTCTCCAACATCGGGCTCAACGCGCTCTTCATCTACGGTCTCGACATGGGCGTGGCCGGGTCCGCGCTCGGCACGCTCATCGCCCACCTCGGGATGTGCGCGATCTACCTCGTCATCGCCGTCCGCGCCGCCCGCCGCACCGGGGCCTCGCTGCGCCCGGACTGGGCGGGCGTCATCCGGGCGGCCCGCACCTCGGGCTGGCTGCTCGTGCGCAACGGCTCGCTGCGCGCTGCGATGATCCTCCTCATCGTGCTCGCCACCGGTCTGGGCACCGTACAGCTCGCCGCGATCCAGGTCATCCAGACGCTGTTCAACGCGCTCGCCCTCGTCCTCGACTCGCTCGCGATCGCCGGGCAGGCGCTCATCGGCCTCGAGCTCGGGCACCGCCGGCGGGAGCGGGTGGCGGCGATCAACCGGCGGCTCATCCAGTGGGGGATCGGCTTCGGGGTGGTCGTCGGCGTGCTGCTCGCCGCCGCCTCCCCGGTCCTCGGTGCGGTGTTCACCGGCGATCCCGAGGTCGCCGCCCTCATCGGCACGCTCGCTCTCATCCTCGCCGCCGGGATGCCGATCGCCGGGTACGTCTTCACCCTCGACGGTGTGCTCATGGGAGCCGAGGACGCCCGCTACCTGGCGCTCGCCCAGTTCGGGGCGCTGCTCGGGTACGCGGTCCTGCTGCTCCTCGTGTTCACGCAGTGGTCGACGGTCCACGTGCTGTGGGCGTGCTTCGGGATCGGCTTCGTCGCCTTCCGCGCGATCAGCCTCGGCTGGCGGGTGCGCAACGACGGCTGGATCCGTCGCGCCGAAGCCCGCAGCTGAGAGCGAGCGCGGCCCGCTCGCACGGACCTCGGTCCCGGGCGCGGATACGATGATGGGCGTACTCGCACCCAGTCCCGAGGAGTCCCCGCATGCGCATCGTTCCGGTCCCGTCCGACGGCGAGCACATCCTCCTGCCGTTCCTCGAGCTCTGCTGCAGCTGGTCGATGGACCGCCCGCCCGTCGACGCCGAGGCGATCCGCGCCGACGATCACCTCAACCGCTACATCGAGGGCTGGGGTAGGGTCGGTGACCTCGGCGTCATGGCGCTGGCGGCAGAGCCCGGGGCAGGAGCCGACGGCGACCACGCGCCCGCACCCGGAGCGGAGCCGCGGGCGCTCGGAGCGATCTGGATCCGCACGATGGGGGAGAAGCCCGGCTTCGGCTGGGTCGCTGACGACATCCCCGAGCTCTCGATCGCGGTCCTGCCCGAGGCGCAGGGCGAGGGGCTCGGCCGCCGCCTCCTGCAGACGCTCATCCAGATGGCCGGGCTCACCGGTGTCCGGGCGATCAGCCTCGCCGTCGAGGACGGCAACGGGTCCCGCCACCTGTACGAGGAGCTCGGCTTCGCGGTCATCGGCCGCAACGGGAGCTCCGACGTCATGCTGCTCGACCTCGCGGCGCGCGAGGGCTGAGACCGTGCGGGTCCGCAACCGGCAATCCCGCGACCTCGACCGGCCCGCCGCCGAGGTCGCGGCGCTGCTGTCGACGCTCGGAACCCGGGACGACGGGCTGTGGCCTGTGCACCTGTGGTTCCCCATGCGCCTCGACGGCCCGCCCCTCGTCGGTGCGGCGGGCGGGCACGGCCCGGTGCGCTACCACTGCACGGAGCGTTCACCGGATGCGGTGACCTTCGCCTTCGACTCGATCCTCGGCTCGCGGCACTGGCGCGGCTTCCACCGGTTCGTCGTCGTCCCCTCCGCCCGCGGCAGCCGCCTCGTGCACGACCTCGAGCTCCGCATCGGCCCGTGGCGGCGTCTGCAATGGGCGGTGCTCGTCGGTCCGCTGCACGACGCCGTGCTCGAGGACCTCCTCGATCGCGCAGCTGGGGTCACCGGCCCGCCCCGCTGGTCGCCGTGGTTCCGGCTCCTCCGCCGGGTGTACCCGCGGATCCGGGCGCGCGGGTCCGCCGCGTAGGCGGAGATCCTCCGGCGCGTGCGGCACGGGGGCGCGCGGGGCCGGTCGGTGTGCGAACGATCAGTGTCCGAACGCACGCCGATAGGCGGCGGGGGTGACGCCCATCGCCCGGCGGAGCCGCCGGCATCGCGAACGCACGGGGACGGCGATCCGGTCCGGGTGGGGAGGCCCGCTGCGACGTCCCCGTGGGGACGTCTCAGCGGGGACGTCTCGGCTCACGGCGGACGGTCAGCTCGGCAGGGTCCCGAGCCATCGCCGGAGGTCGAGAGCGAGTTCGGTCGGCGCCTCGAGCTGCACGAGGTGGCCGGTCCCCTGGAAGGTCGTGACGCCGGGCTGCCCGGGGAACCGGCCGGCGAGCTCGGCCGCCTGGGCGACGGGGATCCAGGAATCGTCCGCGCCTCAGCCGATGTGCACCGGGCATCGGGTCTCAGCGAGTCGGGCGACTATGGGCGCGGTGTGGTCCGGAGTGAGTGCGGCGATCTGCCGGTAGAAGGCGACCTGTCCGCGCGGCGAGCACCACGGTCGGGCGAGCTCCTCGACTCGCGCGGGGGTGAGGGTGTCGCCGCCGGCGCCGGAGATGTACTCCCGGACGAGGGCGGCGTGCAGATTCTCCGGAAGTGCGGCGAGCACCTCGTGGTGCTCGGAGACGAGTCGGAAGAACGGCGAGCCCCACGGGTCGAGTGCGACGACATCGAGGAGATAGAGCGAGGCGAAGGCGGCGCCGTCGAGCAGATGGGATCCGAGAGCGACCGCACCGCCGATGTCGTGCGCGACGACGTGGGGTCGATCGAGATCCCAGTGATCGATGAGCGCAGTGAGACGGTGGCGCTGATGGACGAGGTCGACCGGCGGATCGGATCCGCGGATCGACCTCCCGTACCCCGGCATGTCCCACAGGAAGACCCGGAACGACCGTGCGAGCGCTCGGGCCACCGGCAGCCAGGTCTCCGCCGACCACGGTGTCCCGTGGCAGAGCACGACGTCACCGGCGGGGTTGCCGGTCTCGGGCTCGAGCACGGAGGTCGCGATCTCGGTGCCGAGGATCGGGATGCGCTCGGGCGGGGCGGGGAGGTCGGTCATGCGCGCTACGCTAGACCTTCATGTCGACATGAAGGCAAGAGGTGCGGGAACGTGAGGAGCACGGTGTCATGAGGATCGGGGAGGCCGCAGGGCGCCTCGGCGTCGCGACCCACGTCCTGCGTCATTGGGAGGACGCGTGCGGCATCACGCCGGACCGGACCCCTGCAGGGTATCGCGACTATACCGAGGAGCATGTGCGCCGACTGCAGGTCGTCCGATCCTGCCGGTCCGTCGGGCTGGGTCTCGAGGAGATCCGCCTCATCCTGCACCGCGACGAGCAGGGGCGCGACGGCGTCATCGCCGCTCGTCTCGAGGCGATCCGCAGGCAGCGGGCGGAGCTCGACGCCGCGGAAGCGTTCCGCGAGCACGTCCGAGAGTGCCGGCACAACTTCATCACACGGTGCGAGAGCTGTTCCGCCTATGCACTGGCGGACCCCTCTCGTCCCGCGGAACCGACGTCCCCGCTGTGACGTCCGACGCCGTTCGGCAATGGACCAGGACGTCACAGAGGCGACGCATCAGCTCACGGTGGGCCGGCCGGTCTCAGCCGACCGGCCGCACGCGACCCATCCGCTCGACGGCCTCGGTGAGGATCGCCGGTGAGGTGGCGAAGTTCAGCCGGACGTGTTGGGCACCGCCCGTGCCGAACACGTGACCGGAGCTCAGCGCCACCCGGGCCTCGTCGAGGAACAGCTGCGCCGGTCCCGCGAGATCGGACACGACGGCGAGTCCGTCCCGCGCGGCGGGTGCCCCGGCGCCGAGGTAGCTGCAGTCGAGCCATGCGAGGTAGGTGCCCTCGGGCACGCGGAAGCCGGCCTCGGGCAGGTGCTCGGCGACGAGCCGGCGCAGCAGCGTCCGGTTCGCGTCGAGACCCCGCAGCAGCGCGCCGAGCCACTCCTGTCCCTCCCGGAGCGCGACGGTGTGGGCGATGAGGCCGAGGTGGCTCGGGCCGTGGCTGACCTCCTCGGGCATGCGGGCGAGATCCGCGGCGGCCTCCTCCCCGGCGATCGCGAGCGCGGCCTTGAGACCGGCGAGGTTCCAGGCCTTCGACGCCGACATCAGCGCGAAGGCGTCCTCCGACCCCGGCACGCTGAGATAGGGGGTGAAGCGGGCCCCGGGCAGGACGAGCGGGGCGTGGATCTCATCGGCGACCACCCGGACCCCGTGGGTGCGGGCGAGCTCCGCGATCCGCGCGAGCTCCTCCGGGGTGTGCACCGTTCCGGTGGGGTTGTGCGGGTTGCAGAGCAGGTAGGCGGCCCCACGCCCGCCCTGCCTGATCCGGCGGAACGTGTCCTCGAGGACGCCGAGGTCCACCCGGCCGTCCGCACCGAGGGGCGCCTCGACGATCTGCCGGCCGTCATGGGTGACGAAGGCGTAGAACGGCGCGTAGACGGGGGAGTTGACGACGACGGCGTCACCGGGCTCCGTCACCAGCCGGAGCACCTCGACGACTCCCATCATGACGTCGGGGACGATCGCGGTCCGCTCCACGGCCAGGTCGTTCCACGCCCAGTTCTCCGCTGCGAACGCGGAGAACGCCTCGGCGTACGCGGTGCCGACGGGATACCCGGTGTCCCCGGCATCGATGGTGCGGTGGAGGGCCTCGGCGATGGGCGGGGCGAGTCGGACATCCATCTCCGCGACCCACAGCGGCAGCACGTCAGCGGGGTGAGCGCGCCACTTCATGCTCGTCCGCTGCCGGAGCTCATCGAGCCCGAGCTCCTCGAGCGGGTTGGCGACCTGCTGCGCGCGTGACGGATCCATCATTCGAACTGCCACCTCGTTCATCGGAACCGAGCCGCGCGGCTCGCGTGCTCGGACGGAGTCTTCAGCATCGCACTGCCCGCGGGCCGAATCCACTCCGCCGAGTGCAGCGCTCAGTGCGTGATCGTCGTCTGCTGGTAGAAGGTGAGTCGCACCTCGTCGTCGACCAGCCGGTAGTGGCTCGCCATGAGGGCCTCGAACGGGGCAGGGTCCGCGGCGCGCCGTGCGCTCGCCCGGTACACGAGTGCCGCGGAGTCCTCACCGGTCGGCACCACGCGGGCGTCGGTGAGGGTGTAGGAGTCCCAGGCGGGGGAGTCGTCGAGACCGGCGACGATCGTCTCACGGTCGAGCACCATCCCGTTGACGAGGACCATGACCGCCTCCGGCGTCATGAGAGCGCCGTAGAACGCGCCGCCCCGGTGGCTGGACAGGGCGTCCCACCCGCGGTGCTCGAGGGCGAGCAGGGATTCGAGCGCGAGGGGGTCAAAGTGAGTCGGGTCGGTCATGCTCTCATGGTAACGGTCGCACCGCCTCACCGCTGCACGACGCGTCCCCCGGGGACGGCACAGCAGGTGGCGGTTGCGCGTTCGCAGAAGCTGCTCTCGGTTCCTTGCGCTGGAAACTTCGATCGGTCGTTGACAGCACCAGCTTCACTTTCGACGCGATATCTTATTGCGATGACTCTTACCATCTGGGTGAGCGTCTTCTTGCTGAGTTGCATTGGGTGCATAGTGGTGCGTAAGACGGGAGCTGTACGAGACGTGCCAGGGCGGTTGGCGAGCCAACGGCGATCGGGAGCAGCCTCACTGGATTGGAAACTGTACCTGTTTGAAGCGGGGCCAGGTATTTGCAGGTTCGCAATTCTGATAACGCCCTAACCGAAGCCCTAGTTCTGCCCATAGCACCGGTCCGAGGCTTATTACATGTGTCCGTCAACTGCCTCGAATCTAAGCGTCCGTTGAGTGACGCTTGCCGATCTCTAGTATCGTTGGACTTATGAGTTTGACTGTGGTTCTAGGCGCTGGTTTCTCTATCGCTGCATCGGATGGCGTGTTTCCAGCGACCGATGACCTTGGGGTTCGGGTGATGCGCAGGATCCGCGAATCTGGTCGATCCGAGGACGCGGTAAGACCGTTCAGAGGACGCCGTTTCGAATCTTGGTTGTCGCGCTTGGCAGAGCAACAGCCGGATCTGTCGGAATCGGAGAATCTTCGCAATCGAGAGATGTTCTCACTTGTCACATCCGCGATTAGAGAAGTGATTCGTGAATGTCAGGATGAAGTGCTCAAGGGGCAACCATCGTGGTGGCTGCAGCGTCTCATCGGAATTTTGCATTTTCGACAGGCGAATGTCGTTACCTTCAACTACGACGTGATTCCGGAGTTGGTGCTTAAGTATTGCCGACTCTACGACGATCTCGAGCACGAAGCTCAAGCCGAGGATGCGTTGAAGAACATGCCTCTTCCGCCTGAAACGCCGAATCGAGGTCTGGTATTCGGGTTGCCGACAGCTAAGACGTTTCGATTGATCAAGTTGCATGGGTCGATTGATAACTATTGGGTGCCCGGAGATCTAACGGGGACTACTATTCGGCGGTGGAATGATAATGGACGATTCGGCGCTCCGGGAGTGCCACGTGTGGTGGATCGGAATCAGCTTCTACCTGGACGTGAGCCATTTATAGTACCTCCGGCCGCTGCAAAGTCTTCCTACTACCGGAATCCTCTAACTCGTCAGTTGTGGAAGGACGCGTCGGATGCCATTGGTTCGGCGGCTAATGTGGCGCTGGTCGGCTACAGCATTCCGGCGACGGACCTGGTTTCATCTGGAATGTTTGAAGAGCGACTGTCAAATACTGGTTCCATAGTGACAATTGTGAATCCGGATATCGACGGCCCTAAATTTGCTGTGCAAGAACTGGGGGTTTCGGAGGATCGAATAGTCTCCTACAGGTCCTGTGAGGAATATGTCAATGCTCTGGAATCAGAGATTCGATTGACGCCGGATGATCT
This sequence comes from Brevibacterium pityocampae, assembly GCF_039541555.1. Lineage (NCBI taxonomy): Bacteria > Bacillati > Actinomycetota > Actinomycetes > Micrococcales > Brevibacteriaceae > Brevibacterium > Brevibacterium pityocampae. The sequence continues at coordinate 57,316 of NZ_BAABGL010000034.1, forward strand.
AGCAAAAGCCTCTACCGATGAATCGTTGGACCACTCATTGGTCGTGGGTCGTTGGACGTATCCGGAATACGTCGTTGTAGATGGAGTGCCTAATGGAAATCTGAGCGAGGTGCTGCTAAAGCTTGTTCCTCAGAATCAAAGTATCGAGGGCAATGCGCGTGATTGCATGACCGTAGCGAACCTCTTGTCAAGATTTCCGAACTTTGAGCATCTGCGAGTTGAGTTTCCGGACGGTAAGTCGGCGCTTGTCGCGACTGCCGGGATCTGCAATTCGAATGCCGGCGATCAACGATCAATTCTCCTGAAAACGACAGCGATGCCATCCTTGCTCCGGTAGCGGTCGCACCGCCTCACCGCTGCACGACGCGTCCCCGTGGGGACGTCACAGCGGGGACGTCCCGGCAGGCACCGTTCACGCTCACCACTGCACGGGGAGCGGTGGGAGCGGCTTAGCGTAGAGCCAGTCGTGGATGAGCGGCTCGACCGGGCGGCCGCACACCTGTTCCGCAAGCGCGAGGAACGCCTCGGTGGTGACGTTCGAGCCCCGGTACTGCCCGGTCCAGCGGTGGAGGATCCGGAAGAAGTCTTCGTCCCCGATGTGGAGGCGCAGCGTGTGCAGCGTGAGCGCCCCGCGCTTGTACACCCGGTCGTCGAACATGTCGGCGGCTCCCGGGTCGGCGAGCACGAGGTTCTGCGGCAGGTCCGCCAGCCGCACGTGCTGCTCGCGGGCGCGCTGCTGGGCTGACTTCTGGCCCGACTCCTCGGACCAGATCCACTCCGCGTAGCAGGCGAAGCCCTCGTTGAGCCAGATGTCGGACCAGGACTTCGGCGTCACCGAGTTCCCGAACCACTGGTGGGCCATCTCGTGGGCGATGAGCCGTTCGGCGTTCCACGTCTGCGCCAGGTGGTTGCGCCCGAGGATCGACAGGGGCTGCGATTCGAGCGGGATCTCGAGCACGTCGTCGGTGACGACGATCCCGTAGTGCCCGAACGGGTACTCGCCGAACCGGCGCTCGAACACCGTCATCATCGCGTGCTGCTTGGCGAGGATCCGCTGCGCCTGCTGCCACAGGCCCGCACTGCACGCGAGCGTCATCGGCACCTGCGAGGGCACGTGCGAGCCGCTGTCGACGCTCCCGCGCCGGTACTGACCGATCTGCATCGTCGCAAGATAGGTGGCGAGCGGTTCGGCGGACTCCCAGGTCCACGCGGTGCGCCCGGCCCGCCGGCGGGTGTCGACGAGCTCGCCGTTGGATACCGCCGTGTACTCCGAGTCGACGAGGATCGTCACCCGGAACGTCGCCTTGCTGCTCGGATGGTCGTTGCAGGGGAACCACGTCGCCGCGCCCGTCGGCTGGCCGGCCACGAGTACGCCGTCGGTGAGCTCCTCCCAGCCGACGTCGCCCCACGTGCCCATCGCCGGCCCCGGGGTGCCGGAGTACTGGATCTCGATCTCGAGCTGCTCGTCGACGAGGAACTTCTCCTGCGCCCGGACGACGAGCTTGTTCCGCGTCTGCTTGAACCGGTGCCGGCGGCCGTTGACGAGCACCCGACCGGCCGCGAGGCCGACGAGATCGAGCTCGATCGTCCGGGCATCTGCGAGCATCGAACCGCGCAGGGTCGCCTGCCCGGCGAGCCGGTTGGGCAGGATCTTGTAGTCGAGGTGCAGATCGTAGTGCACGATCCGCACCGCGGCCGTCCCCGAGTGCGGGGTGCAGCGGTCGAGCACCGTCACGTCGGACTCCCTTCAGCGGTGGTGGCCGGGGCGGGCGCCTCGGCGGCGAACGAGGACTCCGGCAGCGCGGGCGCATCGACCCACGGCACCACCGGGTTGCCCGTGAAGTAGGCGTCGGCGGGGACGAACTCACCGCGCATGACGAGCGAGGTCGGGCCGACCGTCGACGACCGCCCGAGGGTCGCCGCCGGCAGGATCACGCTGTTGGGTCCCAGCGTCGCTCCGGCCTCGAGCTCCACGGTATCGAGTGCCATCACCCGGTCGTGGAACAGATGGGTCTGCACGACGCAGCCGCGGTTGACCGTCGAACTGTCAGCGAGGTCGACGAGGTCGGCCTCAGGCAGCCAGTAGGTCTCGCACCACACGCCGTGTCCGATCCGCGCCCCGAGCGCCCGCAGGTACCACACGAGCGCCGGCGTGCCGACGGCCGAGCGCGCGAACCACGGGGCGGCGACGAGCTCGACGAAGCAGTCGGCGACCTCGTTGCGCCAGATGAAAGACGACCACAGCGGGTGCTCCCCGGCGCTGACCCGCCCGACGAACAGCCACTTGGTGACGACGGCGATCCCGGCGGTGACCGCACCGGCGAGCATCATCACGACACCGGACAGGGCGGTCATGACGATCGCCGGCCACACCCCGGCAGTCACCGGTCCCGTGCCCGAGGCGCCCGCTGCCGGGCCGGCGCCCGTCACCTCGGCAGCGGCGGTGAGCAGACCGGTGAGGGCGAGGAACACTCCGGCGACGACGACCCCGGCGGTGAGCACCGCGAGGATCCGCAGCGTCTCCCAGGTGCCGCGCAGCGCCTTGAGCCGCAGCGGCGGATCGTAGGTCAGGGATTCGTCGGCGGCGACCTCCGCGCGGCGGAGCTCGACGGGCGGAGAGCCGATCCACGAGCTGCCCTTCTTCGCCTTCTGCGGGGCGGCCGACAGCACCGCGACGAGCGAGTTCGCGCGCACCCGGCGCCCGGCGGCGGCCATCCCGGAGTTGCCGAGGAAGGCGCGCTTGCCGACCTTGGCCCGGCCGATCCGCATCCACCCGTGGCCGAGCTCGTAGGAGGCGACCATGGTGTCGTCGGCGAGGAACGCCCCGGAGGCGATCTGCGTCATGCTCGGCACGAGCAGCACCGTCGAGGCCTCGACCCCGCGGCCCACGCGGGCGCCGAGGATCCGCAGCCACACGGGGGTCAGCAGGCTCGCGTAGAGGGGGAACAGGAGGTCGCGGGCCATGTCCATGATCCGCTCGGTGGCCCACACCCGGAAGCCCATCGCCGAGCGCACCGGGTAGGTGCCCTCGCGCAGGCCGAGCGCCAGTCCGCGCACGGCGAGGACGATGAGGACCGCGGTGCACACGAACCACACGGCGGCGAGCACCGGCGCCCAGGCGAGCAGCGCGAGCGGAGCCGCGAACACCTCGACCCCGGAGACGGCGACCATGAGCGCGAGCCCGGGCACGGCCGCGGCGTAGGGGATCGCGGCGTGGAAGATCGAGCCGACGGCGTAGAACCAGAACGGGGTGTGGCGGCGGCGCGAGGGCGGGTCCGGGAACGTGTTCTTCGCCTTGCCCACACGGGCGGCGGGGGAGCCGGAGTACACCTGGTTCTTCCGCACCTTGCCGGTGACCGCGGAGCCGGGTTCGACGTGGGCGCCTGCCCCCACCCGGGCGCCGGGCATGAGCGTGGAGCGGGCGCCGACGGTGGCGTTCGCGCCGACGTGGATCGGGCCGATCCGCAGCAGGTCCCCGTCGACCCACCAGCCCTTGAGATCGACCTCGGGTTCGATCGCCGCGCCGTCCTCGAGCGTGAGCAGGCCGGTGATCGGCGGGATCGAGTGGAGGTCGGCGTCGCGGCCGATCCGGTTGCCGAGCAGGGTGGCGTAGCGGGTGACCCACGGCGCGGAGGCGACGGACACGGCCGCGGCCTGCTCGGCGATGTGCTCGGCGAGCCACAGCCGCAGGTGGACGCCGCCGGAGCGGGGGTAGACGCCCGGGCCGACCCCGCGCAGGAGCAGGCGCGCGGCCGCCGCGGAGATGAGCATGCGGCCCCACGCGGTGACGAACATGAGGTAGAGCGCGATGACGAACCACCACGGGGTGGTGACGAGCGGCGCACCGAGGGCCCCGGCGACGTTGCACACGACGAGCGTGAGGACGACCCAGCGCATGCCGGAGAGGATCTGCACCGGGATCCCGAGGAGCGTCTGCAGGAGCTGCATCGTGCGGGCGGTGCGGCGCACCCGGCGCGGCCGGCGGTGGACGTTCTCCGGGGCGTCGGCGCCGGTGCACAGCTCGACGAGCGCCCCGAAGCGCGGGTGAGCGTAGATGTCGCCGACGGTGACCTGCGCGTGCTCGGTGCGCAGCCGGGACACGAGCTGGGCGGCGGCGAGCGAGCCGCCGCCGGCGTCGAAGAAGTCGGTGTCCATGCCGGGCGTGCCGCCCAGCACCGCCGCCCACTGCTGACCGATCCACTCCGCGTGCGCGGGCAGGGGGCCGGCCGCCTCGTCCTCGGCGACCGCGGCGAGCGGCCACGGCAGGGCGTTGCGGTCGACCTTGCCCGAGGTCTTCGTCGGCAGCTCGTCGACGATCGTCAGGCGGGGGACGAGCGCGGGCGGGAGCACCCGGCGGAGCTGCTCGGCGTAGGCGGCGAGCAGTGCGGGCTCGTCCGCCGCGGCCGGGCGCTGCGAGGGAGCGAGGTAGCCGATGAGCAGCTGGGTGCCGCTGGGCGTCGTCTTCACCGCGGCCGCACCGCCGGCGATCCCGGGCAGCGCCTGGAGAGCCGAGTCGACCTCGCCGAGCTCGATCCGCCGTCCGCCGAGCTTGACCTGTTCGTCGGCGCGGCCGACGAACAGCAGGCCGGCCGGGTCGTTGACGACGAGGTCGCCGGAGCGGTAGGCGCGGTCCCAGCCGAGGGTCGGCATCGGCGCGTACTTCTCCGCGTCCTTGACCGGGTCGAGGTAGCGGGCGAGGCCCACCCCGCCGATGATGAGCTCACCCGTCGCCCCCTCGGGCACGGGGACGCCCTGGGCGTCGACGACGGCGAGGTCCCAGCCGTCGAGCGGCAGCCCGATCCGCACCGGACCGGTGGCGCCGAGCGGGGCGGCGCACGCGACGACGGTCGCCTCGGTCGGGCCGTAGGTGTTCCACACCTCGCGGGTGCCGTCGGACAGGCGGGCGGCGAGCTCCGGCGGGCAGGCCTCGCCGCCGAAGATCAGCAGCCGCACGTTGTCGAGCGTCTCCGCCGGCCACAGCGCGGCGAGCGTGGGCACCGTGGAGACGACGGTGATGCGGCGGCTCGACAGCCACGGGCCGAGGTCCATGCCGGACTTGACGAGGGCGCGCGGGGCGGGCACCAGGCAGGCGCCGTGCCCCCAGGCGAGCCACATCTCCTCGCAGCTCGCGTCGAAGGCCACCGACAGGCCGGCGAGCACCCGGTCGCCGGGGCCCAGCGGTTCCGCGATGCAGAAGATCCGGGCCTCGGCGTCGACGAACGCGGCGGCCGAGCGGTGGGTCACGGCCACGCCCTTGGGGGTGCCGGTGGACCCGGAGGTGAAGATCACCCAGCAGTCGTCTCCCGGCTCCGGGGCGCGCAGGGCAGGGGTGTCGGCGAGCGGCCGGTCCGTGGTGCGGGTGATCGTCGGGCGGATCTCCTCGCTCGGCGCCGCGGGGTCGGTGACGACCGCGGCGACACCGGCCTCGGAGAACACGGTGCGGGCGCGCTCGTCGGGATCGTCGACGTCGACGGGGACGTAGGCGGCGCCGATCATGAGCACGGAGAGGATCGAGACGTAGAGGTCGAGGGTACCGCTGGAGACGCGGACGCCGACCTTGTCGCCGGGTCCCACGCCGGCCTCGTGGAGCGCGAAGCCCAGAGCGCGCATCTCGGACACGAGCTCCGTGTAGCTCAGGCTGCGGCGGCCGTCGTCGAGCGCGGGCGCCTCGGGATGGGTCGCGGCGACGGAGAGGATGATGTCGATGAGGGTGCGCGGCAGCGGGGTGCGGTGCGTGCCGGGGAACTGCGGGGGGTGGATGCTCACAGGCCTCGTTCTCGATCTCGTGCGAACGGCGATGTCTCACCCGGAGTCTACGTCGGGCAGGTGACGGGGCCCGGAACCCGCGCCGAGGCGTCGGCCACAGCGAGGAGGGGAGGGCGCCGGGTCGGCGATACTGGACCCGACCGCGCGGAGTCGGACCCCAGGGGCGCGCGGGTGGGAAGGAGGATGTCGTGGAGTGGACCATCGAGCAGGCGCCCGACGGCGTCGACCCCGCGCACGCCCTCCTCACCGGTCTCGTCGCCCGCGTGCACTCGGTGTCGGCCGAGGCGGTGCGCATCGAAGCGACCGTCCGCGGCCGGCGGGCCCGGGCCGGCGCCGCCCCGGTGGCAGTGTCGCTGTCCCGGACGGCCGGCTGGGTCGCCGCGGCGTGCAGCGGGCCGGGAGAGCCCGGCAGCGTGGGCATCGACGCCGAGGCGTGGGCCCCGTTCCGCGATTCCGGCACCCGCGCCGGCTCCTTCGCCGATGTCGCGCTCGCGGCGGAGGAGCGGATCTGGTTCCGCGCCGCCGCGGGTGCGACCGAGGCCGAGCGCCTCGCCGCACTGCTGCGCACCTGGGTGCGGAAGGAGGCGGTGCTCAAGGCGCTCGGCACCGGCTTCGACACCGCCCGCGGCGGTCTCGACCCCGCTGCGATCGTCCTCGGCCCGCCCTGGGACCCGCCGACCTGCACGAGTCATCCGGAGGTCGAACTCGCCGACCACCTCGCCGGCGGTGACGATCCGGTGCTCGTGAGCACCGCGCACCGTGCGAGCGGGCAGGCGAGCAGGCAGGCGGACTGACGGACCCGCGGGCCCGACGGCCACCCCTTCCCTCCCGACGTCCCGGCACCTAGCGTGTGAGGCGAGGGCCGGGACCGGGCCGCCCGGGAGAGGAACTCCGCCATGACCTACGACCTCGCAGCCCTGCGCCACGCGTTCCCCGCGCAGTCGAGCAGGATCGCCCACTTCGACGGCCCCGGGGAACCCAGACCCCGGCCGCGGTGGGCCGGGCCGTCGCCTCCACCCTCACCGGGCCGCTGTCGAACAAGGGCGCGGGGATCGACTCCGAGCGCAACGCCCTCGATGCGATGGCCGCGTTCCGGTCCGCGCTCGCCGACCTCGTGTCCTCCGACCCGCTCGGCATCGTCTACGGGCGCTCCGCGGCGACCTTCGCCTACGAGTTCGCCGGGCACCTGTCCCGGGACTGGGGGCCGGGCGACGAGGTCGTCGTCACCCGCCTCGACCACGACTCGAACATCAGTCCCTGGGTGCAGACCGCGCAGCGGACCGGGGCGAGCGTGCGCTGGATCGACCTCGACCCGGACACCGGGGAGCTCGACCTCGAGTGCACCCGCGCGGTGATCGGCGAGCGCACCGTGCTCGTCGCGCTCACCGGCGCCTCGAACCTGCTCGGCACCATCCCACCGGTGCGCGCGGTCGCGGACCTCGCCCACGCCCACGGCGCCCTCGTGTGGGTCGACGCCGTGCACCTCGCCGCCCACGTCCTGATCGACCGGGAGGCGCTCGGCGCGGACCTCCTCGTGTGCTCGCCGTACAAGTTCCTCGGCCCCCACTGCGCCGCGCTCGCCGCCGACCCCGCGCTCCTCGCCGCGATCACCCCGGAGAAGCTCACGCCGCAGACGGACGCCGTACCCGACAGGTACGAGCGCGGCACCCTGCCGTACGAGCTCATGGCCGGGGTGACCGCCGCCGTGGACTTCCTCGCCGAGATCGCACCGGGCCGGGAGACCGGTCGCAGGGCACGCCTCGCCCGGTCCTATGCCGCGATCGCCGCGCACGAGCACAGGCTGCTCGATCGCCTCGAGACCGGCCTGGCGGAGCTCGGGCCGCGCGTCGTGTCGTGGTCCCGGGCCCGGGAACGGACCCCGACGGTGTGCGTCACCCTGCCCGGCCGCGACGTCCGCGCAGCCTACCGGCACCTCGCCGACGCCCACCGGGTGCTCGCCCCGGCCGGGGACTTCTACGCCTGGGAGGCGGTTTCCCGCCTCGGTCTGCTCGACCGCGTGGGCCTGCGGATGGGGATCGCCCCGTACACCGATGAGCGCGACGTCGACCGGCTGCTCACCGGGCTCGAGGACTTCCTCGACGGCTGAGCCGCGCCCGCCCCGCGGGGTGCCGTACGCCGGCCCCGGTGCGGGTCAGCTCCGCTTGAGCCGGCCCATGACGACCCGTTCGGTGAGGCGCAGCACCGCGGCGATCGGGGCGGCCGCGCGCGAGGCGAGGGCCGCTCCCGGCAGCAGCGCGCCGCGGCGCGCGAGCGGCGGGCCGATCTTCGCGAGCAGGGAGATCGCCGCCGGCGCCGGTCGGATGAACAGGGTGATGCGGTCGATGCGGCCGTCCGCGGCGAGATGGAGCCACTGGATCTCCTCGAGATTGGCGCCGTCGAGGGTGTTCGTCCCGTGGAGCACCCAGTCGCGGCCGGAACCGGTGAGCGCGGTGATCTCGATGTCGTCGAGGAGCTCGAACGCGGACTCGAGGACCGCCATGACCTCACCCGGGCCGGTGAACCGGAACCGGTCGGTGAGCGGGGAGACGAGCTCGACGACCGGGGCGAGCTGGGCGCGCAACCTCGCGGTCTCCTGCACACGGTCGGCGGCGACCCACGCGGCGACGGTGTCCGGCGGCAGAACGGGGGAGAGCGGAGCGGGATCAGGCGCCGCGTTCGCGGATCCCGTGGCGGGGCCGGGCTCGGTGGTGCGGCTGGTCGGATCGGTCATGGCGGTCCCTCTCTCCGGTATGCGGCCACGGTAGTCCACGGCCCGCCCCGCGTCACCCGCCCGGCGCGAGGTGCGGTGCACCGGGACCGAGGGGTGCTGTGCGACGGGACGGCGCGTCCCATTCCGGGACACCGGCGAGCAGGCGCACCGGAGTCGGGGCGTAGCATGGACGACAGAGCCGATCCGGACGGGGAAACCGCTGGTCACCACCTCGTGAGCGGTAAGGAACCCTGTCGCCGGGGGCGCCGGGTCGGATGCCGTCCGACCGGTCCCCGAACCGCCCGGTCGGACCCGTACCCGACGCATACCCGGAACCGGCCGGCAGGCCGACCGGGGCAGGAGACCTGATGACCGCAAGCCCGCAGCTGTTCTCCGCCGACCGCCCGCCGCACGCGCTGCCCGAGCAGGACGTGCTCTCCGCTCTCGACACCGACGACTCCGGACTCGATTCGACGCGCGCCGCCGAGATCCTCGCCGCGACCGGCCCGAACGCGCTGCCGCCGAGCGAGCAGGAGACGACGCTGCAGCGGCTGCTGCGCCAGTTCCACGACCCGATGATCTACGTGCTGCTCGCCGCCGCGGTCTTCACCGGCATCCTCGGCGAGGTCATCGACACGATCGTCATCCTCGCCGTCGTCCTCATCAACGCGCTCGTCGGGTTCTTCCAGGAGGGCAAGGCCGCCGATGCGCTCGAGAGCATCCGCTCGATGCTGTCCCTCGACAGCGAGGTGCTGCGCGACGGCGACTGGACCGAGGTCGACGCGGAGGAGCTCGTGCCCGGTGACATCGTGCGGCTGCGCGCCGGCGACAAGGTCCCTGCCGACCTCCGGCTGCTCCGCTCCGTCAACCTCCGCATCGAGGAGTCCGCGCTCACCGGGGAGTCGGTGCCGGCGGAGAAGGCCGTCGACCCGGTCGCCGCGGACGCCGTGCTCGGGGACCGCTCGTCGATGGCCTACTCCGGCACCGTCGTCGCCGCGGGCTCCGGCACCGGCGTCGTCACCGCCACCGCCACCGGCACGGAGATCGGGCGCATCACCACGATGCTCAGCGAGGTCGAGTCGATGGACACCCCGCTCACCCGCTCGATGACCCGCTTCTCCTCGCTGCTCGCGATCGTCGCCGTGGTGCTCGCCGTCGGCATGGTGCTCCTGTCCTGGCTCCTCTACGACCACCCGTGGCCGCGCCTGCTCATGTCCGCGATCGGCTTCGCCGTCGCCGCGATCCCCGAGGGCCTGCCCGCCGTGCTCGCGATCACCCTGGCCCTCGGCGTGCAGGCGATGGCCTCGCGCAACGCGATCACCCGCCGCATGAACTCGGTGGAGACGCTCGGCTCGGTGACGACGATCTGCTCGGACAAGACCGGCACGCTCACCCGCAACGAGATGACCGTGCGCGAGGTCGTCACCACCGCCGGCCGGTTCGAGGTCACCGGCATCGGGTACGCGCCCGACGGCGAGATCCGCGCCGCGGATCCTGCCACCGCGGGCGCCCCGGGTGCCGGCACCGAGGACGCCGCCGCAGGCGGGACGATCGAGCTCGCAGCGCACCCCGGGCTCGCCGCCATCGCCGAGGTGGCCGCGCTCGCCAACGACTCCCGTGTCGTCGAGCGCGACGGGGAATGGGTCCTCAACGGGGAGCCGACCGACGGCGGCATCCGCACCTTCGCCCTCAAGTCCGGCGCCCACCCGCAGGCCGAGCGGCTCGCCGAGGTGCCCTTCGACTCCGAGTACAAGTACATGGCCACCCTCGATGCCGGGGCGGACGGCACCCGGCTGGTCCACCTCAAGGGCGCACCCGACCGGCTCCTCGACCGCTGCGACCGGCAGGGGGACGGCCCCGATGCGGGCACCCCGCTCGACCGGGCCCACTGGGAGGCGGAGATCGACCGGCTCGGCGCCTCGGGCCTGCGCGTGCTGGCCGCCGCCGAACGGCGCGCCGACCCGGGCACCGATGAGCTCACCACGGACGACGTCGATGCGGGCGGCTTCGTGCTCCTCGGCCTGTTCGGGATCATCGATCCGCCGCGCGAGGAGGCGATCGAGGCGATCCGCACCGTGCAGCGCGCCGGCGTTCGGGTGCGGATGATCACCGGTGACCACGCCGGCACCGCGACCGCGATCGCCCGGGAGATGGGGATCGGTGATCGCGCGATCACCGGGGCGGAGCTCGAGGCGAGCACCGACGAGGAACTGCGGGAGATCGTCCGCGAGCACGACGTCTATGCGCGCACGAGCCCGGAGCACAAGCTGCGGCTCGTGCAGGCGCTCCAGGCCGACGGCGAGGTCGTGTCGATGACCGGCGACGGCGTCAACGACGCCCCCTCGCTCAAGCGCGCCGACGTCGGCGTGGCGATGGGCATCAAGGGCACGGAGGCGACCAAGGAGGCCGCCGACATCGTCCTCACCGACGACAACTTCGCCTCGATCGCGGCCGCCGTGGAGATGGGCCGGACGATCTACGACAACCTCCGCAAGGCGATCATCTTCATGCTCCCGACGAACGGCGCGCAGGGTCTCGTCATCCTCGTCGCGATGGTCGCCGGCATGACCCTGCCGATCACCCCGCTCCAGGTGCTGTGGGTCAACCTCATCACCGCGGTGACGCTGTCGCTCGCGCTGTCCTTCGAGCCCTCGGAGCCCGGCATCATGGAGCGGCCGCCCCGGGATCCGCGGGCCTCCCTGCTCGACTCCGAGGCGGTCGTGCGGATCGCCTACGTGTCCCTGCTGCTCGGCGGGGCGACGATCGGGGCGTTCCTGCTCGCGCAGTCCGGTGGGCTCGACCTCGAGACCTCGCGGACGATCGCGGTGCACACGCTCGTCGTCGGGCAGATCTTCTACCTGTTCGCCAGCCGGTTCACCACCGCGTCCAGCATGCGCCGTGAGCTGTTCACGACGAACGGCATCTCGTGGCTGTGCGTCGCGCTGATGATCGGGCTGCAGCTCGCCTTCGGGTACCTTCCGTTCATGCAGGTCGCGTTCGCCACCACCGCCGTGCCGCTCAGCGGCTGGCTGCTTCCGGTGATCGTCGGGGTCGTCGTGTTCCTCACCGTCGAGGTCGACAAGGCCCTGCGGCGGCGCGCCCGGAAGGCCACGGTCGGGGTGAGCACAGCCTGACCCGCGGTTCCCGCCTCGGGACCGGCTCCGGATCGCAAGTCGGGGGCGGATCGGCCCGAGCCGGGACAGGTTCAGACGACACAGGCGGGGCACCCGGAATCCGGGTGCCCCGCCTGTATCGTGCTCAGGGTGCGCTCGTGAACTCGGGCCCGTCGTGCGGCCGCGCTCAGCGCTGCCGTGTCACGGCCGGAGGAGGCGCGTCACTTGCGGCCGAAGATCAGCGCGATCGCGATCGCGGCGAGCCAGGCGTCCTTGGCCAGCGCGGTGCCGTCCTGGCTGGGACGCACACCGTCCTCCTCGGTCATCGCCGGGTTGCGGAAGTACATCGCGAGCATCCCTGCGGCGAAGGTGCCCAGCGCGGCTCCGGCGATGCGCTTGGGGACCATGGGGGCGAGCAGCGCCGCGCCGACCGCGATCTCCCCGTAGCTCACGAACTTCGCGAACTGTTCCGGGGTGAGCTCGCCGAGCTTCGGCACGCCGGAGGCGGCCATGCCCTGGAGACCCTCGGCCATCTCGCGCGGCATGCCGAGCTTGCCGACGCCGGAGTTGAGGATGAAGGCGCCGGGGATGGCGCGGAGCGCGGTGGTGGCGATGCTGAAGCCCATGGGGGTCCCTTCGTCGAATGCGGTCGGTGTCCGTCGAGGCTGCAGAGGCCTTGGTGCGGCCGTGTCCATCAACCCCAACAGCACGCCCCGGCGGGGTATTCCGGGGTTCGAGCCCGCGTGGTCGCTGGGTGCTGGGGGAGTGCGATGGAAACCGCACCGGCGGGCGCAGCCTGCACAGTCTCCGCCCGCCGGTGCAGTTCCTGCTGCAGTCCGTGTTCCGGGTGCAGGCCTCGTCAGAAGAGCGTCGGTGTGAGCGCGGGGGCGGCGGCCGGAACTGCCTGCCGATCCCGGGAGCGTCCTCGCGCGTAGTCGTCGTCCGCCCGCGAACTGAGCCCGTACCGGTCGAGGAGCGGGCCGATCCGCCGGGACAGCTGGGCGCGGTAGGAACGCGGCGCGTGGGAGGAGTGCGCATAGAGGGCGCGGTAGCGGCGGCTCAGGTGCGGGTGCTCACGGTCGATCCAGGCGAGGAACCACTCGCGCGCACCCGGTCGCAGATGGAGGGCGCCGTGGACGACCCGGGTCGCACCGGATGCGGCGATGGCACGCACCGCGGTCTCGAGCTGTGCGGGGGAGTCGGTGAGGTAGGGGAGGACCGGCATGAGGAACACCGTGACCCGGAACCCGAGGTCTGCCGCGGCGCGCACGGTGGCGAGCCGGGCGGCCGTCGTCGGGGTACCGGGTTCCACCATCTGCTGGAGTGCGTCGTCGAACACCGCGATCGACATCGCGAGGTCGACCGGGACGTCCTCGGCGACACGGGCGAGCAGCGGCAGGTCGCGGCGCAGCAGGGTGCCCTTGGTGAGGATCGAGAACGGGGTGCCGTGCGCGGCGAGCGCGTCGATGATCCCGGGCATGAGCGCGTAGCGGCCCTCCGCCCGCTGATAGGGATCGGTGTTCGTGCCGAGCGCCACGTGCTCACCCACCCAGCGGGGCCGCGCGAGCTCGGCGGCGAGCACCTGAGCGATATTGACCTTGACGACGACCTGCGAATCGAAGTCCTCACCCGCGTCGAGGTCGAGGTAGCGGTGGGTATTGCGCGCGAAGCAGTAGACGCAGGCATGCGAGCAGCCGCGGTAGGGGTTGACCGTCCAGGGGAACGGCATGGCGCTGGCCGGCGGGACCTTGTTGAGCGCGGTCTTGGCGAGGACCTCGTGGAAGGTCATCCCGGCGAACTCCGGCGTGCTCACCGTGCGGAGCAGGCCGCGGACGTTGACCATCGCCATCGGATCGAGGACGCTCTGCTGGTTCCACCTCATGGTCGTCCTCCGTCCACCTGCCGCCGCCCTCCTGCTGCCGGGCGCTGTGCGCACCACCGGCGCCTGCATCGTCGGAGCGCGGGGCGCGCTCTGCGCCCGATACAACGATTCGAACACATGTTCTAACGCCGGTCAAGGGGTGAGGAAGGGGCGAGGAAGGAGGGGGCTGCGGTGACGCGGAGGGCGTCAGGTGCACTGAATGACGGAGGTCCGGAATCCCTGTGGATTCCGGACCTACGGTTCCGACACTGTGTCGGAAAAATCTGTCGGGCTAGCGGTGTTGAGTCTCAGTACATCGTCAACACCTGTCTCAATACATAGGGACTGCTGAGGGTTTAGTTGACTTCACGACTGGATAAGTTCCAGGAAGGATGGAAGTCATGCCAAAGATCTACACCGATGAGTTCAAGCAATCAGCTCTCGAGCTCCTGGGCGAGGGGATGACCCAGAAGCAGGTCTGCGCCGACCTCGGCATCTCGAAGTCAGCTCTCCAGGCCTGGGTGCGTGACTCACGCCTGCGTGAGCACGGACTCGAGCCCTCTCGTGATGTCGAGGAGTCTCGCGCCCAGGCAGCAGCACTGAAGCGGATCAGGGAACTCGAGCGGGAGAACAAGATCCTCCGCGAGGCTGCAGCGTATCTCTCGCAAGCGAACTTGAAGCTCGGTGGTCATCACCCAAAATGATGTACCCGCTGGTCCTCGACCTTGCTGCCGCCGGGGTGCCGGTGGCAGTGGCCTGCCGGGTACTCGGCTTTACCAAGCAGGGTTTCTACAAGTGGTGCGCGAAACCTGTCTCTGACCGGGAACTCGAGGAGGCGCACTTGATCAATGCCGCCTACGACGTTCATACGGACGATCCTGGGTTCGGGCACCGGTTCATCGCTGATGAGCTCCAGGCGTGCGGATACAGCGCCTCTGAACGTCGTGTGTGGCGGCTGTGCTCGCAGCAGGAGCTGTTCTCCCACACGATCAAACGAGCCCGGAAGCACGGTAAGAAGCCCGGCCCGCCAGTGTGTGATGACCTCGTCGAACGCGACTTCACAGCAAAGGCAGTCAACGAGTTGTGGCTGACCGATATCACCGAGCATCACACCAGTGAGGGCAAGCTGTATATGTGCGCGGTCAAGGATGTGTTCAGCAACAGAATCGTCGGTTATGCCATCGATTCGAGGATGAAATCTCGTCTGGCTGTGGCGGCGATTGATGACGCTGTGGCTCGTCGTGGCGGACCGCGAGCCGTGGCAGGGTGTGTCGTTCACTCGGATCGCGGGTCGCAATTTCGCTCTCGTAAGTTCCAGCAGGTTCTACGGCGTTACGGGCTAGTCGGATCGATGGGTCGGGTCGGCGCTGCTGGTGATAATGCGGCGATGGAATCGTTCTTCGCTGTGTTGCAGAAGAACGTCCTCGACCGGGGCCGTTGGGACACGCGAGCGAGGTTGCGGACATCGATCGTCCACTGGGTCGAGCGGACCTACCACCGGAAGCGTCGGCAACGGCGTTTGGGTAAACTGACTCCGGTTGAATACGAGCTTGTTCACCACAAGGCCGTCGCTCTGGCGGCATAAACCCCGGAGTCAACTAAACCGTCAGCAGTCCCCCTCGATCCCCTCCCTGAACCCCTCGCTCTGAGCATCCAGCCAGGTCTTGAACACCTGCTTGGAACGACCCGGGACCATGTCCAGCAGCCGGGCAGGGCCGCGGCGTTCCTTCACCGGGGTCAGATCGATGACCACGGTGACATAGTGGGAGCCGCGCCCGGTGTGGCGCCAGCAATGCTCATCAACACCTATGACCTTCACCCCGTCGAACCGGTGAGGGTCCTCAATGAGCAGGTCCCGGCCGGCGGCCAACACGGCGTCGTTGACGGTATGCCAAGAGCAGGCCAGTGCGGCGGCGACCCTTGCGATGCTCATCCTGTCGATCACCACCGACTTCAGGGCCCACAGCACCGCATGCCTGCTCAACTTCGCCCGCGGTGCCGCCGCTGTGGTGGTGTCCTGGCGCCAGACGATGCCACAGTCAGCACATCGGTATCGGCGAACCCGAACCCACAGCACCGTGGGTCGCCACCCCAACGGTAGGTGCGCCAGCTTCCGGACTACCGTGCCCCGCGGCAGCCCCTCTGCGCCACAGTTACGGCACCATGGATCGTCTTCGATGACTCTGCATTCCAGGATGGCCCGGTCGCGGCGGATCTGTTGGCCGGTGACCATCAGGCCGAGGGAGTCGAGGAGGCAGAAGCTGTTGAGGTCAGGGGTGGTGAAAGTAGGCTGGGGCATCGTCGAGGTCTTCTGGATGGATTGGTGTAAGAACCTCCATCTTCGGAAGGCCTCGACCTCTATCCACCTATCGCCACGCCGACCCTGATCCTCATCCCCGCCTCTACACCCTCAAACGCGAAGAGCCATCAAATTTCGACTCACTGTGGGTGATCGAGGAGATGGGCATGGATCCGATCTCCTATGCCACGGTGAAGCGGTGGCTGTCGATCTACGCCACCGAGAAGTTCCGCCGCCGGCTGGCCGCAGCCCTAGAAGCTCAGCACCATCCACGACACCATCCAGGGTGCACACTAACCTGATAAAAGTCGGGTCCGGGGCAAGGTGTTCATGCTCCAGACTGAGGTCACCGGTGAACCGCTGGTGGTCCTGAAAGCCTCACCAGAGGATGCGAGCTTCCTGCGCGAGCACCACAGCCACATCACCCCCGGGTATCACATGAAAAAGAAGCACTGGATCACCCTGCATGCCGACGGCGACGTCGACAAACAGATGGTGGACGATCTGGTCACTGAGTCCTACCTTTTGGTTGTGGAGAAGAACCTCCCCCGGCGGGAGTGGCCCGTGAACCCGGAGACCTTCGGCAGCTGACAGGGTGGTGGTCACCCTTAGGCGGCGGGCTCTGTAGAAAGCTCTCTGCGAACGATTTCCGCCCCGGCGCTCAAGGCGCCCAGCTTGGCCCGGGCCACACTACGTGACAGAGGAGCCATCCCACAGTTGGTGGAGGCCCAGAGCTTATCGGCGTCGACAAACTGCAGTGCATTGCGCAGGGTCGCGGCAACCTCTTCAGGTGTCTCCACAGCGGTATTGGCCACATCGATCGCGCCGACCATCAGCTTCTTACCGCGGACCAGCTCGAGAAGGTCAGTGGGCACATGGGAGTTATGGCATTCCAGCGAGACGATATCGAGGCTCGACTTCTGGATCTGAGGGAAGGTCTCCTCGTATTGGCGCCACTCGGAGCCCAGGGTCTTCTTCCAGTTGGTATTGGCCTCAATCCCGTAGCCGTAGCAGATATGCACGGCCGTTTCGCAGCTGAGCCCCTCGGCGGCTCGCTCCAGAGCAGCGATACCCCATTCGTTGACCTCATCGAAGAAGACGTTGAAGGCCGGCTCATCGAATTGGACGATATCTACACCAGCGGCTGCTAGTTCCTTAGCCTCCTGGTTGAGGATCTCGGCGAACTTCCAGGCCAGTTCTGCACGGCTGCCGTAGCGAGCATCGTAGAGGGTGTCGACCATAGTCATCGGCCCGGGCAGAGCCCATTTGATGGGCGCGTCAGTATGTGCTCGTAGGGTCTCAGCATCGGCGACAAAGACCGGACCTTTGCGGGTGACATCATCGACCACCACGGGCACCGAGGCGTCATAGCGGTCTCGGATTCGCACCACCTTGCGGTTCTCGAAGTCCACCCCATTGAGGTTCTCGATGAAGGTTGTGACGAAATGCTGGCGGGTCTGTTCGCCATCGCTGACGATGTCGATTCCCTCGGCCCGCTGGTCTGCCAGGGCCAGGAGCAGGGCGTCCCGTTTGCCCTCGGTAAGGGCTTCGCCCTCGAGTTTCCAAGGTGACCAGAGTGTCTCTGGCTGGGCCAGCCAGGAGGGCTTGGGGAGGCTTCCGGCGGATGTGGTGGGCAGAAGTTTGTTCATGATGTCATTCCCTGAAGTTGGTGGTGGTAGTCCGAGTAGCGAGCAGACCACTGCTCAAGAGTTTTCCCATGCGGGATGATGAGGTTCTCCTGGACGAACCTGCCCTGCTCCGCACCAAGACGAGCACGCTCGTCTCTGTCGTAGACGATCCCGGTTGCCGAGAAGTCCGAGTGCTTCAAGCTGGGCTGATAAGCATCGCCAGCCGGGGTGTTGGCGTTGTAGATCTCAGGCCGGTAGATCTTCTGGAAGGTCTCCATAGTGCTGATCGTGGCGATCAGTTCCAGATTGGTGTAGTCCTCGAGGAGATCACCGAGGAAGTAGAAAGCCAACGGTGCGGCACTCTTGGGCGGCATGAAGTAGCGGACCCGCATGCCCATCTTCCCGAAGTACTGATCAGTCAAGGAGAACTCATCCTGCTGATACTCGACGCCAAGAACGGGGTGCTCATATCCCGTGCGGTGGTAGGTTCTGCTGGTGGAGACGCTGATGCAGATCACCGGCAGCTTGCTGAAGTGTGTGGCGTAGGTGTCTGAGGCGAGGAGGCCCTTGAAGAGATTGCCGTGGAGCTCCCCGAAGTCCTCCGGCAGTGCTGATCCGTTCCTGCTGCATTCGGGAAGCCGGATACTGAAGTCGTAGTCACGCACATAGGAGGAGAAGTTATTGCCCACAATCCCTTCAAAGCGTTCACCTTGTTGAGTGTCCACCACGGTGGTTTGCAGCATTTCGATCACCGGGAATGAGGCGGCACCTTCTTCTGCCTGAAGTTCGATGTTCACCGAGACAATATCGAGCTCAACCCGGTATCGGTCCCCACCTGCGTCCTCCTGCGAGGCCAGCTCATTGCAACGATCATCAATCATCGCCAGGGCCTTGCGCAGGTTCTGCTGCCGGTTCTCACCACGGGCAAGATTGGCGAAATTGGTCGTCAGGCGGGTGCCTTCCAGAGGCTGGTAGGTCACGTCGAAACGAGTCTTCTCAATGGAGAATGCCACCTCTGTCATCGCAGCAACACCGCCGGGGTCAGAGCAGCCTCGCGCTCAATGTGATGTGAAGAAGAGATCAGACGCATGATGCTTCGCCCGAAGCCAGGCGCTGGGTGCGAAGCTCCGGGCTGCTGTCCTTTCATAGGTCACGCCCCTAGGGAGTCCTCGCATCTGCGAAGACGCACTAGGAGCACACGGCTGTGTACAGGTGTTCGCAGCGGTGCCCGGCCGATTCCTGGCCAGACGCGAGGCTTCGCATACGCGCTGCAGATAAGGGCTTCACCGGCGCTGGAGCACCGTTTATGTTCAGCCCATCGCAGTCATACTAACAATATTGTTCAGTCTCGCGGGAAATGTACTAGCCTGTCGCAATCATGTGGATCCTGCCCGTGCCGCGGCCAAGGGGCACGAGGTAAAGGGAACACAGAGTTTGTCTCGCCGAATCCGCTGCCTGGCTAGAACAGCGGAGAGGCGTACGTGGTGAGGAAGACTGCGTGCATAGGAGGGCGAAGAGCAGGAACGTGGCTCCCATAGCGGACCCACCAGCTGGCTTGTCGGCCATCTCTCTGCGCAACCGCGGACGGGACGGGACGGTGAGGTTCATCGCTGAGAACAGCACCAGGAACCGACCCGACCGGATCCCTGGCTCCACCGAGAACGGAGCCACCACAGGCGGAGAGACTTCGGCCTGCCATAGCATCCGCAACCATCACCAGGGCTTCAGCCCGCTGTGACCAGCAAGCACAGCTAGAGTTTGGCCGCCGGAGGCGGCCCGGGGTTTTCGTGGAGAACGTGATCTTTCTCGGCGAAGGAGCTGTGCGAATGTCCTATCTGAACATTCTTTCCTCGGTGCCTCGGGTATGGATCGGGTGTTTGGCCTGTTACAACGCAGGCCGCCTCACCGGTGATTGATTCGAGGCAGCCACCGCCGATGAAGTCACCCTCGAACGGGTGCATGGTCGGCCCACCTCCCATGAGGAGCTCTGGGTCTTTGACCATGAGGGCCTGCCGGTCACCTCCGAGCTGAGCCCCCAGCATGCAGCTAGGCTCATCGGGCGGATCAACGAGGTCGACCTGACTTTTATCAGGGGGTCTGATTCTGGGGGTCGGCAGCTTGCTGACCTGGGGTTTCTATTAGTGGGTGCACATGTCCCGCGTCAAGTAGTTGGCAGGATTTCCTTGGTTTTGAATGTCGGGGTGGTGGGGTCGGCCAGGCCCCGGGTGCACCTCCTTGGGCCGGTTCCATGAGATGGCCTCGTGGGGCCGGAGCTCGTTGTACTCGATCCGGTAGTCCTCGGCCCGC
>NZ_BAABGL010000035.1:0-95888 GCF_039541555.1 Brevibacterium pityocampae
CGCCGCTGAAGACCTCGTCCAGGCGGCCTGAGCAGAGAAGGAAAACTCGTAGGGACTGTCCACATTCCTTGACACAGCCCAAACGACCCGCACTGGCCGATGTGCGGCATCCCCGACCGGCTCTACGTCGACCACGGCACCGACTTCACCAGCGACCATCTCTCCCAGACCGCCAAGGATCTGCACTTCGAAATCATCTACTCCGCAGTGGCCAGGCCGCAGGGGCGCGGCAAAATCGAGCGGATCTTCGGCACCATCAACATCGAACTCCTGGCCACCCTTCCGGGCCATCTCGCCGAGGGCCACCGCCACCCCGACCCCGTGCTGACACTGCCGGACCTCGACGACGCCATCGGGGCGTTCATCGCCGATGACTATCACCAGCGCGAGCACCCAGAGACCACAGCATCTCCGCACCAAGCGTGGCTCGGCGACGGATGGCTGCCCCGCCTGCCCGAAACTGTCGATCACCTCAACCTGCTGCTGCTGACCGTAGCCAAACCTCGCATCGTCCACCGCGACGGCGTCCACTTCCAAGGCCTGCGCTATATGTCTCCACTGCTGGCCGCCTACGTCAAAGAGCCGGTCATCATCCGTTACGATCCCCGCGACATCTCAGAAATCCGCGTCTTCCACAAAGACCAATACATCTGCAAAGCCGTCGACCCCGACCACGTCGCCGCCACCGTCAGCCTCAAAGACGTCCAGGCAGCACGCGCCGCCCGACGCCGCGAGCTGCGCGGCCAGATCAACGAACGCCTCGCCGCCGTCACCCGACACCAACCGGTGCCTCCACCCACGCCGCAACCGACTCCCGTCGAACGTCCGAGCAACAAGAAGCCGAAACTGCGGACCTACCTTGAGGATGACTGATGCCCCAGCAACGATTCGTCGCCACCAAAGAACACCGCAGGTTCGCCGAATTCGCCGATGCCGTGCGCCGGCAACACACCATCGGCATCTGCTACGGGCAGGCAGGAATCGGCAAAACCCTGTCGGCCAGGCGATATGCCAACTGGCACAAGGCCGAGAAACTCCTGGAACAATGGGGGCCCCGCGATGACTCGGACCACCAGGTCTACGCCGCCTTAGCCCAAAGGCGAACCGTGTTCTACACCCCGCAGGTCCTCGCCAGCCCTCGCCAGTTCATGCAAGACCTCACCCACATCACCTCTCGCGTGGCGATCTGCATCGACCAACACCTGAACAAGAACGGCACGCGACAAGGACCGGTTATGCACTGGGACAAGCACGTCGAACTCATCATGATTGACGAGTCCGAACGACTTCGCCCTGCCGCTCTGGAGTACCTACGCGACAGCTATGACCGCACCAACACCGCGCTCATCCTGATCGGAATGCCAGGAATCGAGAAGCAATTCAGCCGCTACGCACAGCTCTACAGCCGCGTCGGCTTCGCCCACGAGTACCGGCCCCTCGCCGAAGACGAACTCCGCTTCGTCCTCGAACGCCGCTGGCGCAAACTCGGCCAAACCCTCGACCCCGACGACTTCACCGACGCCCAAGCCCTCGCGGCGGTCGCTCGCATCACCCGCGGCAACTTCCGCCTCGTCGACCGACTCTTCACCCAGATGGAACGCATCATGAAGATCAACGATCTCAACACCATCACCGACGACGTCGTCGAAGCCGCCCGCTCCACGCTCGTCATCGGCATCACCTGAAGCCGCCACCTCCAGCTGCAGAAAGCCGCCAACTCGAGCTAACAGTCACAATCATGGGAAACTTCCCGCCGGTGCCGGAGATCCCACAGGTTGTGGTCCAGCGGGTGCCGCAGCCCAAGATGTAGTGACATGTGCCGGAACGCCGGGGAACGCCTGTTCGAATAGCGAGACGCGGGCCGGTCCATCTAGCACTCGCGGGGTTGACTTATGGGTAATGACACGCGTGTAATTTCGGTAGGGGAAAACCGGGAACGGAGCGGCGGCAGCGCCGTCCGGACCCGAACGCAGAGCAGGGGGAAATCGTGTCAGAAGCGCGACATCACGCAGAGGAATGGCGGGCGCCGCACTATCCGTCGGTGACCGAGCGCACCGCGGAGGACTGGTTCGTCGACCCGACCCGCCCGGCGCCCGGCTTCGTCCCGGACCCGCTCTCGCTCGACCCCACGGATCTCTCGCCGATCCCGACCCGGTCCGAGGCCGAGGCCGCCGTGTCCCCGCTCTCGCTGCTGTTCGGCGGACTCGAGGACGGCGTGCTGTCCTGGCAGGACCAGGCCCTGTGCGCGCAGACGGACCCGGAGGCGTTCTTCCCGGAGAAGGGCGGCTCCACGCGTGAGGCGAAGAAGGTGTGCGCCTCCTGCGAGGTGCGCACGCAGTGCCTGGAGTACGCGCTCGAGAACGACGAGCGCTTCGGGATCTGGGGCGGACTGTCGGAAAGGGAGCGCCGCCGGCTGAAGAAGCAGGTGGTGTGAGCTTTGCGGTGACCGTCGTCGTCGACCTCGACGACGGGCCGATCGCACCCGACAGGCTCGCCGCGCTGCGCCGGGACCACGCCGATGTCACCGGCTTCCTCGCGCTGTCCTCCGGCCCGGCGCGCGCCGGCGTCCACACCCACGCCGAGGCCGCCTCCGCGCCCGTCCTCGAGCGCTCGCAGTACGTCTGGTTCCTCACCCCCGGCGCGGAGCCGGATCCCGACGCGCTCTCGCTCCTCATCGAGGCGCTCAACACCGCCGAGACCCTCGGTGCCGTCGGACCCGTCGTCACGACGGCCGGTCCGACAGCCCCGCTGCTCGTGTCCGCCGGGGTCACCACGACCCCCGACGGCCTGCGCGTCAACCCGGTGACCCCGGGCGAGACCGACGCCGGTCAGTACGACCGCCGGCAGGACGTGCTCGCCGTCGACGTCCCGGGGATGCTCGTCCCCGCCGCGCTCGTGCGCGCCATCGGCGTGCCGTCCCCCGCGCTCGACCCGGCGTACCGCGGCATCGAGTACTGCCGCCGGATCCGGGCCGCCGGGTACCGCATCGAGCTCGCGCCCGGTGCGGTCGTCGCCGTGCCCGAGGCCGGGCCGTACCGCTCCTCGGCCCGCCCCCTGCCGAGCCCGCGCGCCCTGCGCGAGGAGCACCGGTACCGGCTCGCGCTCACCCCGCGGTCCCGGACCACCTGGACGATGGTCCGGCTCGGAGCCGCCGCGCTCCTCGCCGCCCTCGGCTGCCTGCTGGCCAACGACCCGCGCCGCGCGGCCTGGAACCTCCGCGCCCTCCTCGCGCTCCCGGCCGACGCCCGTGCCACCGCCCGGGTCCGGCGCACCCGCTCCGGCCGCGATCCCGCATCCGTCCTCTTCGCGAGCCGGCACGCCCTCGAGATCGCCCGGCGCGAGCTGCGCGACGACGGGGAGCCGGCCGCGGAGAACGAGCGCGACGCCGGTCCGCTCGACACCGCCGGCGAGGTCGCGCGCTATTCGACGATCGAGGTCGCCGGCCGCCGCAGCCTCCTCCTCCACCCGCTCACCGCGGTCCTCGTCGCCACCGGGATCGCCTCCGGCCTCATGCTCCACTCGCTCGCCGGGCCCGGTGCGCTCACCGGCGGCGCGCTCCCGCGCCTCGACGTCCCCGCCGGCGCCGTCCTCGACCGGATCCTCACCCCGGTCGACCGCCAGGGGCTCGGCTCCGCGCTGCCCGCCGACCCGCTGCTCACCGTCCTGCTCATCGCCGCGCTGCCGTTCCTCGGCGACCTCGACCTGCTCGTGCGCGTGCTGTGGTTCGCCGCGCTGCCGGGCGCGGCCCTCATCATGTACCTGTGCGCCGCGCGTCTCGCACCGCCGGCCGGCATCCGCGGGCTGCTCGCACTCGTCTGGGCCTGCTCCCCGGCGCTCCTCCTCGCCCTGCTCGAGGGCCGCCTCGGCACCGTCGTGGCCTGGCTGCTCGCGCCGGTCGCCTGCTGGGCGCTCGAACGGGCCGTGCGCCTGCGCCGCGCCACCGCGGCCGCCGGGGCCGGACTCGCGCTCGCCGTCGTGCTCGCCGGTGCCCCGTTCCTCGTCCTGCCGGTGACCGCGGCGCTCCTCGTCCTCCTCGTCGTGCTGCGTCGCCCCGGCCTCGTCTGGACCCTGCTGCCGACCCTCGGCCTGTTCGCCCCCTGGCTCGTCTCCGCCGTGCGCCACCTCGATGTGTTCCTCACCAACCCCGGTGCACCCTTCGACTTCGCCACCCCGGCGAGCTACGAGCTCGGTCTCGGCTATGCCGCCCGGCCCGGGTCCGCGCTCCTCGACCAGTGGCTGCCCGACGGCGCCACCCCGTGGATCCTGCTCGCCCTCATGCTCCCGCTCCTGCTCGCCGGGGCGCTCGCGCTCACCCGGGTGAAGAACTCGCTGGGCCTGCTGCTCGCCTCCACCGTGCTCTACTGCGCCGGGCTCGCCGGCGGGATCGTCCAGTCCGCGCTCGAGGCCGGGCTCACCGCCGACCGGCTCATCGCCTCCTACCCGGGCGACTCGCTGCTCCTCATGGGGCTCGGCGCGGTCGGGCTCATTGCCTGCGCCCTGTGGCCGGCGGACTTCGACCGCGCCTCCCGGCTGCGCTCGGTGAGCCTGCGCATCCTCGTCCCGGGCGCCGCCCTGCTCGTGCTCGGCGTATTCACCGCCCAGTCACTGCTCGGCGGGCTCGCGCTCACCCGCACCCCGGACTCCCCGCTGCCGGCGTTCGCCACCGAGCGCGCCACCGGCCCGCTCGGCCAGCGCACCCTCGTCCTCGACACCCGCGACGGCCAGCTCTACGGCGAGCTCGCCGGGCCGGGCACCGGGACCGTGCTCACCACTGCGACCCTCCACCAGGCGCAGCGGATCGGCGGGGGGCCGTTCGATCGCCGCCCGGAGCCCCTCGACGCCGCCGACACCGCGCTCGCCACCGCGATCGGCGGCCTCACCGCCGGCGACGGCTCCGATGTGCGCCCGGCGCTGCAGGAGCTCGCCGTGGGCTTCGTCGTCGTCCGCGACACCGCCGAGGACTCGCTGAGCCGGGACGTGTCGGTGTCGACCGGGCTGACCCGGCTCGGCGACTCGGCGCAGGGCCGCCTGTGGCAGGTCGAGACCGACGGCGCGCCGATCTCCGCCGTCTCCCTCGTCCACCCCGACGGGATCGTCGAACCCGTCGAGGTCCACGACGGGGCGTTCACGATCCCCGCCGGCGAGGACGGACGCACCCTCGTCGTGTCCGAGCGCGCAGGACTCACCTCGGTGCGCCTGGGCGGCGCGCCGCTGCCCGCGGCCGAGGCCGGGTGGCGCACCGCCCACGCCGTCCCCGCCGCCGGCGGCAGCGGCACCCTCGAGGACCGCCGGGCCGGTCACACCGTGCTCGCCGTCACCGGCCTCGTCGTGCTCGGACTCGCCGTCATCACCGCGCTGCCCTTCGGCCGGTCGGACGCACCGCTGCGCACCGGGGGCAGCCGTGCCGTCCCGGTCCGCCGCACCGCACCGCCGAGGAGGGCCGAAGCATGATCAGCGAGCGCAACCTGCGGTCCCTCGTGACCTTCGCCGGGATCGCGGTGCCCGGCGTGCTCATCGCCGCCACCGGCTTCCTCACCCCGCTCGCGGGAGGCTCCGTGCAGCGCGGCCCGGAGCAGATCCGGCTGCCCGCCTCGGACACCGTGTCCGTGTGCCCCGGGCCCTGGCAGACGGCGGAGGAGGCCGCCGGCACCGACGCGGAGTTCTCCACCGATCCCGCCCCGCCGGCGACGGTGCAGTCGGCGACCGTCCTCACCTCCGCCCCCGACGGCACCGCGCAGGCCGCCGGTCTGCGCTCGGAATCCCTCGACGGGGCGGAGAACTTCACCGTCGGCACCTCCCGCGGCTTCGTCACCGGCGACGACCTCGTCGACGCGCCCACCCGCATCACCGGGCTCGCCGCGGAGGAGCACCCCGCCCTGGTGTCCGCCGCGCAGACCGTCGCCGCCGACTCCGGGGACTTCGCCGGGCTCGCCGCGCTCAGCTGCACCCGGCCGGCCACCCGCGCGGTGCTCACCGCCGGCGGCACCGCCGCCGGCGCCGATTCCCGGCTCCTCATCGGCAACCCCTCGGCCTCGCCGATCACCGTGGAGATCGCGCTGCGCGGTGCGCACGGCCGCGTCCCCGCCGCCGGGGAGGACGCGCTGAGCCTGGCGCCGGGCGAGCAGCGTGCCGTCCAGCTCGGCGCGCTCGCCCCGGACGAGGAGGTGCTCGGGATCGAGCTGCGCGCCGCCGGCGGACTCATGACCGCCGCACTCCAGCAGATCGAGCGCGACGGTCTGACCGCGCTCGGCATCGAGTACGGGGTCCCGACCGCTCCGGCCGGCTCCACCGCCGAGGTCCCCCTCGCCGCGGCCGGCTCCGCCGCGGTGCGGATCGTCAACCCCGGTGACACCGCGGCGAGCGCGCGCATCGAGTACCTCGGCGCCGACGGCCCGGTGGAGATCGAGGTGGGCTCCGCCGCGATCCCGGCCCACGGCACCGTGGAGGTCGCGCTCGGCGAGGTCCCGGCCGGGGTCGTGCGGATCAGCGCCGACGCCCCCGTCCACGCCGGGGCCCGCCTCACCGCCGACGGCGACTTCGCCGAGGTGCCCGCGACGGCTCCGCTGCGCGCCGGCCAGCTCCTCCTGCTGCCGCGCGGGCCGGCGGCGGAGGTCGTGCTCGGCAGCGCCGACGGAGAGGTGGTGCTCACCGGGGTGCGCGAGGACGGGACGAGCACGGAGCCGCACGCCGTCGATCTGTCCCCGGACCGGGCGAGCACGGTGACGCCGAGCGCGCTGTTCGGGGAGGCCGTCACCGGGCTGCGCTTCGACACCCCCGACGGGGTGCGCGTCCATGCCGCGGCGATGGCGGTGAGCGAGGCCGGGATCAGCGGGCTCGTCGTGCCCGCGCCGCCCACCGGGATTGGCTACCGCGACATCCGCCTCGGGCACTGAGCCTGCGCCGGGGTGCGCCGGGCGCGGGACGGCAGGCGCGGCGGGCGGGGGTCAGCCGCGCGCCTCGGGCCACAGCTCGGCGGCATCGCGGCCGCACAGCAGCCCGGCCTGCTCGCCGATGATCCGGCCGAGCAGGTCGACGAGCTCCTCGCGGTCCGCGCAGCGCGAGGCGATCGGCAGCCGGTGGACGACGATCGTCGCCGGCCGGCCCGGGGTGGCCGGGAACACGCGTCCGAGCTCGACGGCACCGGTGGGCGGGGGCACCCGGTCGACGGCGAGCACGACCCCGTCGAGCTCGCCGTCCGCGCGGGAGCGGATCCGGTCCATGATGCGCGCGGCGAGGCGGTCGAAGCGCGCGGCGCGCGAGCGCGCGCTCGGCACCGGGGCGGAGAAGATCTCCCCGCGCAGGCCGCGGCCGTGCCGGTCGCGAGCGTGCCGGTCGCGGGCGTGGGAGCGGGACATGGGGCCGATTGTATTAGACTCTCGTGGTGTGCCCGGAGTGAGACTGTGTTCCAAGACGAACTGCGCGAACAGCGCCGCGTGGACCCTGACGTACGTCCACGCCGACGCCTGCGTGGTCATCGGTCCGCTCGCGATGCGCGCCGAGCCCGGCGCCCACGACCTCTGCTCCCGCCACGCCGAGCGCCTCATCGCCCCGCAAGGCTGGCAGCTCATCCGGCTCGGGGCCGGCGAGGAGCAGCCCGAACGCAGCCGCGACGACCTGCTCGCGATCGCCGACGCCGTGCGCGAGGCCGCTCGGCCCAAGCCCGCGCCGGCCGCCGGGCCCGCCCCCGTCGCGCGGAGCCACGGCCACCTGCGCGTGGTCGGGGACCCCGAGGAATGACGGACCGCTCCTCCCGGCTGTCCCGCGCGCTCAAGGCCTACGACCTGCGCGGCCGGGTCGGCGACGACCTCGACGACGACCTGCTGTTCGCGCTCGGCTGGGGCACGGTGCGCACGATGCGCGCCCGCCACGGCACCGCCGGGGTCGTCATCGGCGCGGACATGCGCCCGGACTCCCTGGGATTCGCCCGCGCGCTCGCCCGCGGGGTCGCCGCCGCCGGGGGTGCACCCACCCTGCTCGGCCTGTGCTCGACCGACCAGCTGTACTTCGCCTCCGGGCGCTCCGGCCTGCCCGGCCTCATGGTCACCGCGAGCCACAACCCGAGCGGCTGGAACGGCATCAAGGTGTGCGGCCCGCACGCGGCGGGGATCTCCCGCGCCGGCGGCCTCGACGCGATCGCCGACTCCGCCCTCGACGCCCCGCCGGACCCCGCCGCCGGCGACCCGGCGGCGGCCGCGGAACCCCGGCCGGACCCGGACGCGGCCCGGGAGCTCGCCGTCGGGTATGCGGAGACGATCCGCGCGCAGACCGGCATCACGGGCCTTCGCCGGCCGCTCACCGTGATCGCCGACTGCGGCAACGGGATGGCCGGCAAGCTCCTGCCCGAGGTGTTCGGCACCGCCGCGCTCGCCGCCCCGGCGCCCCTGGACGTGCGCGGGATGTACACCGAGCTCGACGGCACGTTCCCCAACCACCCGGCGAACCCGCTCGACCCCGCGAACCTCGTCGACGTGCAGGCCGCCGTCGTCGACTCCGGCGCCGACCTCGGGCTCGCCTTCGACGGCGACGCCGACCGCTGCTTCGTCATCGACGAGACCGGGCGGGCGACCTCGGCCTCGGCGATCGGCGCGCTCGTCGCCCGCCGCGAGATCGCCCGCGCCCGCGCCGCCGGGGAGGACACCCCGGTCGTGCTCCACAACCTCATCACCTCGCGCGCGGTGCCGGAGACGATCCGCGCGGCCGGCGGCCGGCCGGTGCGCACCCCGGTGGGCCACTCCGGGATCAAGCAGCTCATGGCCGAGCACCGGGCGGTGTTCGCCTGCGAGCACTCCGCGCACTTCTACTTCCGCGACTTCTCCGGCGCCGACAGCGGCATGCTCGCCGCCTGCCACGTCATCGCCGCGCTCGCGGAGACCGGCGGGACGCTCAGCGCGCTGCTCGCCGATCTCGACCCCTACGCCGGCTCTGGGGAGATCAACTCCACCGTGGCGGACCCGGCCGCCGCGCTCGCCCGGTTCCGCGACGCCGCCCGGGCCGGGACGTTCGGCGCGGGCACGGTCGACGAGCTCGACGGGGTGACGCTCACCGGGGCGGACTTCTGGGCCAATGTGCGCCCGTCGAACACCGAGCCGCTCGTCCGGTTCAACTGCGAGACCCCGGACGCCGCGCGCACCGCCGCCCTCACCGCGGACGTGCTCGCACTCGTCCGCGCCGACGATCGACCCTAGACTGGACGCACACCCGACGGACAGTAAGGACTCACGTGCTCGAACACCGCATTGCCGACATCACCCTCGCCGAGGCCGGCCGCCACCAGATCCGCCTGGCCGAACGCGAGATGCCCGGACTCATGAGCCTGCGCGAGGAGTACGGGGACTCCCAGCCGCTGCGCGGCGCCCGGATCGCCGGCTCGCTCCACATGACCGTGCAGACCGCCGTGCTCATCGAGACGCTCACCGCGCTCGGCGCCGACGTCCGCTGGGCGTCGTGCAACATCTTCTCCACGCAGGACGAGGCGGCCGCCGCGGTCGTCGTCGGCGCGGGCACCGTCGAGGAGCCCGCCGGCGTCCCCGTGTTCGCCTGGAAGGGCGAGACGCTCGAGGAGTACTGGTGGTGCACCGACCAGATCTTCCGCTTCCCCGAGGGCGCGAACCTCATCCTCGACGACGGCGGCGACGCCACCATGCTCGTCATGGAGGGCGCGGACGCCGAGGCGGCCGGCGGCGTGCCGGAGCCCGGCGAGAACGCCTCGGCGGAGGCCCGCGTGTTCGCCGCCCGCCTGCGCGAGTCGCTGGCCGAGGACGCCGGGCGCCTGACCCGGATCCGCGACGGGCTGCTCGGCGTGAGCGAGGAGACGACCACCGGCGTCAACCGGCTCTACCGCCTCGCGGAGGCCGGCCGCCTGCCGTTCCCGGCGATCAACGTCAACGACTCGGTGACGAAGTCGAAGTTCGACAACCGCTACGGCATCCGCCACTCCCTGCCCGACGGCCTCAACCGCGCTACCGATGCGCTCATCGGGGGCAAGGTCGCGCTCGTCATCGGCTACGGCGACGTCGGCAAGGGCAGCGCCGAGGCGCTGCGCGGCCAGGGGGCGCGCGTGCAGATCGTCGAGATCGACCCGATCTGCGCCCTCCAGGCGGCGATGGACGGCTACGAGGTCGTCGACGCGCAGGCCGCGATCGGGCAGGCCGACTTCGTCATCACCACCACCGGCAACACCCGGGTCGTCGACACCGATCTCCTCACCCGCCTCAAGCCCGGCGCGATCGTCGGCAACGTCGGCCACTTCGACGACGAGATCGACCTCGCCGGCCTCGAGAAGCACAGCGGGGTGGAGATCGTCGAGATCAAGCCGCAGGTCCACGAGTGGACGATCCCGGTGCCCGCCGAGCTCGGGCTCGACCGGGAGGAGACCTCGTTCGTCGTGCTCTCGCAGGGCCGGCTGCTCAACCTCGGCAATGCGACGGGCCACCCCTCGTTCGTCATGAGCGCCTCGTTCACCAACCAGGTCATGGCCCAGCTCGAGCTCTTCACGAACCACGACGACTACCGGCCGGGCGTGCACCGGCTGTCGAAGGTGCTCGACGAGAAGGTCGCCCGCCTCCATCTCCCGGCGCTCGGCGCGCACCTCACCGAGCTCACCAAGGAGCAGGCGGAGTACATCGGCGTCGACGTGGCAGGCCCCTACAAGCCCGAGCACTACCGCTACTGATCCCGCCACCCCGCGCGGCACAGCACAGCACAGCGGCACAGCCAAACGGCAAAATCCTGCGGTTCCTGAGAACGGAACCGCAGGATTTCGCTGTCTCGGCCGGTGCGTGCCGCACCGCGGCGGAGGAGCCCGGTCCGGCGGCGCGGTCCCGCCGCGCCGCCGGATCCGATGTCACTCGTAGAGGTTGGGCTTGATCTCCTCGGAGTCGATGGTGTCCTTGTCGTACCAGTAGAAGCCGGTGTCGATGGTCTCCGGCAGGTCCTCGCCGGCGAGCGCCTTGACCGCGGCCTCGACGGTCTCGCGACCGATCCCCACCGGGTTCTGGGTCACGGCGCCGAACTCCGTGCCCTCGCGGATCGCGTCGAGCTGGGCCTTGCTCGAGTCGAAGCCGACGATGGTGACGGAGTCGACGACGTCCTTCTCCTTGACCGCGTTGACGACGCCGACCGCCGAGCCCTCGTTGGTCCCGTAGAGCCCGGCGAGGTCGGGGTTGGCCTCGATCATCGCGTTGGCGATGTCGGTCGACTTGAGCTGGTCGCCGCCGCCGTACTGGGTGTCGACGATCTCGATGTCGGGCTCGTTGGCCTCCATGTACCCGACGAACCCGTCGCGGCGGTCGCGGCCGGAGGACGAGGTCTGGTCGTGGGCGACGATCGCGATCTTGCCCGAGCCGTCGATCGCCTCGGCCATGTGCTTCGCGGCCTCCGCCGCAGCCGCCGTGTTGTCCGTCGCCGCGGTCGTCACCGGGATGTCGGAATCGACGCCGGAGTCGAAGGCGATAACGGGGATGTCGGACGACTGGGCGCGCTCGAGCAGCGGGGCCGCGGCCTGCGAGTCGAGGGCGGCGAGCGCGATCGCGTCCGGGTTCTTGTCGAGGGCGGTGGTGAGTATCTGGATCTGCTGGTCGACGTCGGTCTCCGTCTCCGGGCCCTCGAACGTCACGCGGACGTCGTGCTCGGCGGCGGCCTCCTCCGCGCCCTGCTTGACGGCCTGCCAGAACTGGTGCTGGAACCCCTTGGACACGATGGCGATGTAGGGCTGGTCGCCCTCCCCGCCGCCTGACCCGCCGGACTCGGTGGATTCGCAGCCGGACAGGGCCAGGGTGAGGATCGCCGCGCCGGCGGCGACCGTGCTCCACAGTGAGCGCTTCATGTGAACTCCTTCGTTCGTGGACGGTGGTGCTGATGGGTGGTCTGCGGTGGTGCTGGTGCTGCTGGTGCGAGGGTGCGGGTCCGGTGCGGCGTGCGCACCGGGGGCGGGAGGCCCGCGGGTGAGGCGTCCCAGCTCATGTCGACTCCTGCCGCTTGCGGCGCACCATGTCGACGAACACGGCGATGAGGATGACGACGCCGACGACGACCTTCTGCCACTCCTGCGGGATCGACATGATCTGCAGGCCGTTGGTGAGCAGGGACATGATGAGCGCGCCGATCACCGTGCCGATGATCGAGCCCTTGCCGCCCTGGAGCGAGGTCCCGCCGATGATCACCGCGGCGATCGCCTCGAGCTCGTAGCCCATGCCCTGGCCCGGCTGGGCCGAGGACAGGCGGGAGGCCATGATCACGCCGGCGAGTCCGGTGAAGCAGCCGGCCACCGTGTACACGATGACCTGCCAGCGGCGGACGTTGATGCCCGACAGGGCCGTCGCCTCGGCGTTGGAGCCGATCGAGAAGGTGTAGCGGCCGAACACCGTGCGGGAGAGCAGCACCCACGCGATGATCGCGGCGATGAACATGATGATCACCGCGTTCGGGATGACGAGGCCGGGGATCGATCGGCCCATGGCGACGTTGAAGAAGCCCGGCGTCTCGGTGAAGTAGATCGGCTTGGTGCCGGAGATCACGAGGGCGAGGCCCTGGGCCACCATCATCATCGCGAGGGTGGCGATGAACGGCGGGATGCCGAGGAAGGAGATCACCGAGCCGTTGACGAGCCCGATGAGCGCGCCGAACGTGATGCCGCCGAGCACCCCGACCCACAGCGGCAGCCCCTAGTAGGTGAGGAACACCCCGACCATGACCGAGCACAGGGTCATCCCGGTGCCGATCGACAGGTCGATGCCGCCGGTGATGATGACG
Organism: Brevibacterium pityocampae; assembly: GCF_039541555.1. NCBI lineage: Bacteria > Bacillati > Actinomycetota > Actinomycetes > Micrococcales > Brevibacteriaceae > Brevibacterium > Brevibacterium pityocampae. Next base: position 12,751 of record NZ_BAABGL010000035.1, read on the forward strand.
AAGGTCGTGCCCAGCGCGAGGATGCCGATGACCGCGGTGGCGAGCAGGATGCCGGAGATGTTCGACACCGAAGCGAAATCGGGGTTGGCGACGGTGAAGAAGATGAAGAGCACGATGAGGCTGACGAAGGCGAGCATCTGCTGCAGCGAGCTGCGGAGCCGGGAGAGCAGTCCGGTGCGCTGCGGCGGGCCGCTCGCGGTCGGGCCCGCGGCCCGGGTCTCAGTGGTCGTGGTGCTCATGGCGAGGACCTCCTCGGTCACGGGTGTCGGTGGGCTGGGGTGCGGAGTGGACGGTGACCTGGGAGTGGGCCGTCGCGAGCTCCATGATCGATTCCTGGCTCGCCTCGGCGGCGTCGAGCGTGCCGGCGAACCGGCCCTCGCTCATCACCGCGACGTGATGGCACAGGCGCAGGACCTCCGGCAGCTCGGAGGAGATCACGATGATCGCCTTCCCCTGCTCGGCGAGCGACTGGAGGAGGGCGTAGATCTCCTCCTTCGCCCCGACGTCGATCCCGCGGGTGGGCTCGTCGAAGATCAGCACCCCGGAGTCGTGGAGCAGCCATTTGCCGATGACGACCTTCTGCTGGTTGCCGCCGGACAGGTTCTTCACCTGCTGGCCGATCGACGGGGTCTTGATCCGCAGCGTGTCGACCGCGGAGAGCGCGGCTGCGCGGATCGCCCCGGTGCGGACGAACCCGGCGGTGCTGAGCTTCGGCAGGCTGCTGAGCGCGATGTTGTCCGCCACGCTGCGGTCGAGGAGCAGGCCCAGGTGCTTGCGGTCCTCGGACAGGTAGCCGATGCCGGCCGCGGCGGCCGCCGCGGGCGAGGCGAGCCGCACCGGGGTGCCGTCGAGCCGGATCGTGCCCGCGGTGTGCGGGTCGGCGCCGATGACGGCGCGCGCCACCTCGGTCCGGCCGGCTCCCATGAGCCCGGCGAAGCCGAGGATCTCACCGCGCCGCACGGAGAAGGAAACGTCGCGCAGCAGCCGCTTCGTCGACAGTCCCTCGACCTCGAGGGCCGGGGGAGCGGCCGCATCGATGTGCGCGGGTGCCAGTTCCTCGGCCGCGGTGATCTCCCGCCCGACCATCATCGCGATCACCGTGCGCAGCTCGGTGTCCGGGGTGTCGACGGTGTCGATGTACTGGCCGTCGCGGAGCACGGTGATGCGGTCGGTGATCCGCTTGAGCTCCTCCATCCGGTTGGAGATGTAGATGACGCCGGTGGTCGGCGACACGAAGCCGCGGATGATGTCGTGGAGGGCCGCGACCTCGGCGTCGTTGAGGGCTGCGGTCGGCTCGTCCATGATGAGGATGTCCGACTGCACGCTCAGCGCCTTGGCGATCTCGACCATCTGCTGCCCGGCGACGGTGAGGTCGCCCACCCGGGTGCGCGGGTCGAGGTCGACGCCGACCCGCTCGAGGAGCGCGGCGGCGCGCCCGTTGAGCGTCGCGTCGGACACGAACATCCCGAGGCTGCGGGGTTCGCGGCCGAGGAAGATGTTCTGCGCGACGCTGAGGTCGGCGGCGAGGTTGAACTCCTGGTGGATGATCGACACGCCGAGCGTCTCCGCGGCCTTGGGGGTGAGGATCTCCACCTGGCGGCCGTTGATCGCGATCCGGCCGGCGTCCGGCGGGTGGATCCCGGAGAGGATCTGCATGAGCGTCGACTTGCCGGCGCCGTTCTCCCCGATGAGTCCGAGCACCTCCCCGCCGTGCAGGGTGAGCTGCACGTCGTCGAGCGCGCGGACCCCGGGGAAGGACTTCGAGATCCCCGGGTGCGGTCATGGCAGCCTCCAGTCGAGCGGCAGGCCGGAGTCCTGTCCGGAGTAGTCGTCGGGCACCGCGAGGAGCTCGTCCATCTGCGCCTGCCAGGCGACGTTCACCGGGTGGTCGGCGAGGGCGGCGCGCATCGCGGCGTAGTCGTCGACCTCGACGAGGTGGAAGAGGTGTGTGCCGTCGCGCCAGATCCGCCAGCCGCGGACCCCGGCGTCGCGCAGTGTGGTGTCGAGCTCGGCGGGGATCTGCGCGTGGATCGTTTGTAGTCGAGCTCGCGGCCGGGCCGGAGCTCGGTGCGGAGGGCGATGGTCTCAGGCATGGACCGCCTCGCTCCTGCCGGCCTCCGCCGCGGGGACGGCGCCCGTCGCCGCACTCCACTCGGCGCCGCCGGGGTAGGCGTAGCGGGCGAGCGATCCGGCGTGCATCTCCATGCCCGCGCCGGGCAGGCGGGGCGCCCGGTAGTGGCCGGCGCGGACGTCGATCGGCTCGATGAAGTGCGCGTGGAGGTGGTCGACGAACTCGATCGAGCGGCGCTCCCGGGTGCCGGAGACCGCGACGAAGTCGAACATCGACAGGTGCTGGACGGCCTCGCACAGGCCGACACCGCCGGCGTGCGGGCACACCCGCACACCGAACTTCGCGGCGAGCAGCAGGATCGCGATGTTCTCGTTGACCCCGCCCACCCGTGTCGCGTCGAGCTGCAGCACCTCCATCGACCCGGCCTGGAGCATCTGCTTGAACATCACCCGGTTGTGGACGTGCTCGCCGGTGGCGACGGGGATCGGGGCGATCCCCCGGGGCGATCGCGGCATGGGCCAGGATGTCTTCGGGGCTCGTCGGCTCCTCGACCCAGGCGATCGAGTCGTCGTCCATCGCAGTGACCCAGTCGATCGCCTCGGCGACGTCCCAGCGCTGGTTCGCGTCGATCGCGATCTCGACGGAGTCCCCGACGGCCCGCCGCGCGAGCGCGAAGCGCCGGCGGTCGTCGTCGAGGTCCGCCCCGACCTTGAGCTTGATCTGGGTGAAGCTGTCCGCGACGGCCTGCTCCGCGAGGGCGACGAGCTTCTCGTCGCTGTAGCCGAGCCAGCCCGGCGTCGTCGTGTACGCCGGGTAGCCGGTGGCTTCGAGCTCGGCGATGCGAGCAGCGCGCCCGGGCTCCGCGGCGCGGAGGATGTCGAGGGCCTCGTCGCGAATGAGCGCGCCGGTGAGGTAGCGGAAGTCGACGATGTCGACGATCTCCTCGGGCGTCACCTCCGCCAGCAGGCGCCACAGCTGCAGGCCGGCGCGCTTGGCGCGCAGGTCCCACAGAGCGTTGAGGACGGCGCCGGCGGCCATGTGCATGACGCCCTCCTCCGGGCCGAGCCAGCGCAGCTGCGAGTCGTGGACGGGAGTCGCCAGGCGCGGCCGAGGTCGGAGAGGAGCTCTTCGGCGTCGAGGCCGACGACGTGGTCGGTCAGCGTTGCGATCGCGGCGGTCATGACCTCGTTGCCGCGACCGATCGTGAAGCTGAAGCCGTGGCCTTGGAGGCCGTCGGCGGCATCGGTGCGCAGCTCGACGTGCGCCGCGGAGTAGTCGGGGTCGGGATTCATCGCATCGGAGCCGTCGAGCATCCGGGACTTAGGGGACCGGTCGTCGTAGACCCGGATGAGTGACACCGGGAGGCCCTCCTTCTTCGTCGAATGGTATGGGCTGGATCGCATGTTCACAGGAAACCTACACATCAGATAGGATCGTTGTAAATCATGTAGGGTTGGGATTCCCAGCCGCGATGAGGCGGCGAACTGGTATTCATGGAGGACCCGGATTCCACCGGGTGATCTGCGACGGAGGCGACATGACAGGCCGCATCGACGTGCTCGAGGAGATTCGGACGCTCATCGTGAGCAACGCGATCGCACCCGGGGAGCGGGTGAACATCGACCAGCTCTCGCGCCGCCTCGGCGTGTCGCAGACGCCGGTGCGCGAGGCGCTCCAGCACCTCGAGGGCGACCGGCTCGTCGTCCGCGACAAGAACCGCGGATACACGACGACCGCGCTGCTCGACGAGCGGGGGCTGGCCAACATGTTCGAGGTGCGGCTGCTCATCGAGCCCTGGACCGCCTCGACCGTGGCGGTCGACCGGGTGGGGAACCCGGGCCGGCGGATGGCCGACGAGCTCGAGTCCTACCTCGCCGCGCAGGAGTCGGCGCAGAACCCGCGCGCCGAGCTCATCGCCCACGACGTCCGGTTCCACGAGATCATGCTCGCCGCGGTCGACAACCCCTTCCTCCTCGACGCCTACCGCAGCCTCCACGCCCACCTCCACGTGTTCCGGCTCTACCCGCAGGACTTCGACGGCACCGCGACCGTCGGCGAGCACGTCGCGATCGCCACCGCGATCGCCGAATGCCGCCCGCGCGACGCCGCGCAGGCGATGCGCGAGCACCTCGGCAGCGCGCTCGAGCGGTTCCGCTCCGGCATGTCCGGCGGGTCCGGCACCGGCGGCGGGGCGGGGCTCGGATTCACGACCTCGGTCCTCGGCACCGCCGTCCCGGCGGCCGGCGGCTGAGGTCCTTCGCCGGAACCTGAGACCCTCGGTCGGGCTCCGCACGCCGACCGCCCCACGGCAGACCACCACGACCACCCACCTCACCACCACCCACAGTCAGGAGTACCCATGAAGCTCATGCGAGTCGGCCCGCTCGGGTCGGAGACACCGCTGCTCGGCATCGCCCGCCCCGACGGCGGTGACGACTGGTTCGAAGCCTCGTCCGTCACCGCGACCTACGACCGGCGCTTCTTCGCCGAGGACGGCCTCGCCCGGGTCGCCGCCGCGCACGCCGAGGGCGCGCTGCCCGCGGCCGAGGTCACCCCGGGCATGCGGATCGGCGCGCCCGTCGTCGATCCCCAGGCGCTGCTGTGCATCGGGATGAACTACGCCGCGCACGCCGCGGAGTCCGGCGCCGAGCCGCCCGCCCAGCCGGTGCTGTTCTTCAAGACCCCGAACACCATCGCCGGCCCGGACGACACCGCCCGGATCCCGCGCCGGTCGACGACGACGGACTGGGAGGTCGAGCTCGGGATCGTCATCGGGCAGCGGTGCTCCTACCTCGGCGACCGGAAGGAGGCGGCCGCCGCGATCGCCGGCTACGTGCTCGCCGACGACCTGTCCGAGCGGAACTTCCAGATGCACGAGTCCGGCGGACAGTGGTCGAAGGGCAAGTGCGCCCCCGGCTTCTCCCCGCTCGGCCCGTGGTTCGTCAGCGCGGACGCGCTCGACCCGTCCGACCTCACGATCCGCAGCTGGGTCAACGGCGAGATCCGGCAGGACTCGAACACGCGGGACATGATCTTCGGCGTCGACGAGATCGTCCACCACCTCTCGCAGTACCTCGTGCTCGAGCCCGGCGACGTCATCCTCACCGGCACCCCGGAGGGCGTGGCCCTGTCGGGACGCTTCGACTATCTCCGTGCCGGGGACGTCGTCGAGGTCGAGATCGCCGGGCTCGGCCGCCAGCGCCACGAGTTCGTCGACGCCTGAGCGCCGCCCGCCGAACCCGGGTGCACGGCGACCGCCGCCCACCGGACCGAAGAACCAGGAGAACACCATGCACGCATCCATGACAGGGCTCTCGGCGATCGTCACCGGCGGCGCCTCGGGCATCGGTGCCGCCGCCGCCCACGCGCTCGCCGAGCGCGGAGCCGCGGTCGCCGTCCTCGACCTCCGGCCCGAGGCGGCGGACCCCGCCTTCACCGGCATCGCCTGCGACGTCGGCGACGATGCCTCCGTGCGCCGTGCCGTCGCCGAGGCCGCCGAGCGGCTCGGCGGGATCGACGTCGTCGTCAACAACGCCGGGATCGGCGCGCAGGGGACCATCGAGGACAACTCGGACGAGGAGTGGCGCCGCGTCCTCGACATCAACGTCCTCGGCATCGTGCGGGTGACGCGGGCCGCGCTGGGGCACCTGCGGGCCTCGGACCGCGCCGCGGTCGTCAACACCTGCTCGATCGCGGCCACCGCCGGGCTCCCGCAGCGGGCGCTCTACAGCGCGAGCAAGGGTGCGGTGGCCTCGCTCACGCTTGCGATGGCCGCCGACCACCTGCGCGAGGGGATCCGCGTCAACTGCGTCAACCCCGGCACCGCGGACACCCCCTGGGTGGGCCGGCTCCTCGACTCCGCGCCGGACCCGGCGGCGGAACGGTCCGCGCTCGCCGCCCGGCAGCCGCACGGGCGGCTCGTCACCCCGGCCGAGGTCGGGGAGGCCATCGCCTACCTCGCCTCCCCGCTCGCCGGTTCGACCACGGGCGTCGCGCTCGCCGTCGACGGCGGGATGCAGGGACTGCGGCTGCGCCCGGAGTGAGCGCGGCGCCCGGAGCGGGATCGGACCCGCCCGGGCGCCACGGTGCCGCTGACCGAACCGGTGTGCCGGTCCGGTCAGAGGCGCTGGCCGAAGGGAAGCGCGCCCACCCGCGCGCGGAAGGCCTCGGTCGAGCGCGCCGAGCGCTGCATCCGCAGCGTGTACTCGTGGCGGGTGCGGCCGATGATCGCGGCGAGGAACTCCTCGGGGTGCGTGCCCGGGGGAGGAGCCGGCGCGATGAACGGGTTGACCTCCTCGGCGAGCTCGATCGCCCGGTCGAGCCGGGAGGCGGGCGTGCGCTGCTCGGCGGTGACGAGGAACTGCACCATCCGGTAGTGGAGCCCCGCCGGGATCGGTGAGACGTCCGCGCGCGAGATCCACGGCACCAGGTGCTGCGGGACGGCGATCCGTGCGAAGCGCGGCATCCCGGCCCGCTCGTTCACCGCCAGCGTGCCCGCCAGATAGTCCCCGATCCGCTTGCTCTGCGGGGACAGCAGGCCGACGAGCGCGGCCAGGCCGCCGCCGGTGGCGAACACCTCGAACTGCCACAGCAGGGCGCGGATGAAGGCGTGCCGGAAGGTGATCGCCCCGCCGTCCTCGCGCACGATCCGCAGCCCGCAGATGAGCCTGCCGAGCGAGCGGCCGCGGGTGAGCGCCTCGACCGTGCACGGGATGAGGACGAGGGTGAGCACGGTGAGGAGCAGGGTGAGCGTCCGGCCGAGGAGCGAATCGACGATCGTGCTCCAGTCGATCACCCAGGCGGCGCTGAACATGATCGCGGAGTAGGCGATACCGTAGACGACGAAGTCGATCGCGCACGACACGGCGCGCGCCCCGAGCGAGGCCGCGCGCACGTCGAGGGCGACCGCCTCACCGGTGACGAGTGTGCTCACGGGAACTATCGTGGCACAGACGGTGCCGACTATGCTGTCCACCATGGATCCGGCTCTGCTCGCCGAGCTCCACGGACCGGCCTGGGCCCGGCTGTCGACGCTCGCCTCCCGCAACACGCTCGACGCGCGCGAGGCCGAGGAGTTCCTCGCCCTCTACCGCTCCGCCTCGAAGGACCTGTCGCGGATCCAGACCGTGGCACCGGACTCCGAGGTGTCGATCCGGCTGTCGAGCATCGTCCACCGCTCGCGCATGCAGCTCACCGGGGTGCCGCTGGGCCTGCGCGGCTCGCTCGTCCAGTTCTGGGTCGTGTCCCTGCCCGCCGCGCTCTACTCCCTGCGCTGGATGTTCCTCGGCGTGTTCGCCTTCTTCGTCGGGATCAGCGTCCTCACCACCGTGTGGGCCTACAACGACCCGGCGGTGCTCGAGGGCTTCGGCGATGCGGAGATGCGCCGGCGGCTCGCGGAGGAGGATTTCGTCGACTACTACTTCGAGCACCCGAGTGGCTTCTTCACCGTCGGGGTGTGGGCGAACAACGCGTGGATCGCGGTGCAGTGGGTGGCGCTCGGGATCCTCGGCTTCCCGATCGTGTTCGGCCTCATCCTCAACGCCTTCAACGTCGGGCTGTCCGGGGCGATCATGTTCGAGTTCGGCCACGGGGCGGAGTTCTTCCGCTACATCCTGCCCCACGGGATCCCGGAGATCACGTGCATCCTCATCGCCGCGGCGGCCGGCCTGCAGATCTTCCTCGCCTGGGTCGTGCCCGGTCCGCGGACCCGACGCGCCGCTCTCGCCCGAGCCGCCCGCTCCCTCATCACCGTCGCGCTCGGACTCGTCGTGCTCCTCTTCCTGTCCGGCATCATCGAGGGCTTCGTCACCCCCTCGAGCCTGCCCGACGTCATCCGGATCGGGATCGGCGCGCTCTACACCGTGGGCATCGTCGTCTATGCGATCGTGCTCGGCCGGCCGGCGCTGCGCGCCGGCGACACCGGTGACCTGTCGGACGACCGCGCCGGCTACGAGGTCGTCGCCGTCGACTGAGCCCGGCCGCGGCGTCGCACGCATTCCACGGCGGTCGAGAGTGCAGAGAACGGCGGATCCGCTCCCAGGAACCTTCGGAGATCGAGTGCTCAGAGGCGGCCGGTGGCCTTGAGGGAGATGTAGAGGTCGGCGAGCGCCGGGGCGAGGTCCTCCGGGGGCTCATGGACCGAATGGATGCCCGATTCCCGCAGCGAGCCGATGACCGAGCGCACCTCGAGGAGCTCCCGCTCGGCCGCCGCCGCCCGATAGGCCAGGGCCGGGGTGTGCACGCGGGCGGCCATCGACTCGAGCTCGGGGTCCGCGACCGAGGCGATCGCCACGGAGTGCCGGGCGCGCAGCACGGGCAGGGCCGGCAGGATGTCCTCGGCGACCGTCGTCGGGTCGAGCGCGGTGACGAGGACGACGAGCGAGTGCTGGGATGCCGCCCGCATGACGGCCGAGGTGATCGCATCCCAGTCCGCGTCGAGGAGCTCGGGGTCGACGTCGGTGAGCTCGTTCGACAGCCGGCCCATCGGATCGCGCCCGGTGATCGGTCCGATCCGGGCGCGGACCCGGGCATCGGCGACGAGGAGGTCGACCCGGTCGCCACCGCCGGCGGCGAGCGCGGCGAGCAGCTGGCCGGCCTCGAGCGCGGCATCGAACACCGTGCCGGTGCCGCAGCGGCGCGCCGCGAGGCGCGAGGAGTCGAGGACGATGACGACCCGCCGGTCGCGCTCGGGCCGCCAGGTGCGGACCATGAGCTCGCGAGCGCGCGCGGTGGCCCGCCAGTCGATCGAGCGCACGTCGTCGCCGCGGACGTACTCGCGCAGCGAGTCGAACTCGGTGCCGAGACCGCGGATCATCACTGCGGTGCGCCCGTCGAGCTCGCGCAGCCGGGCGAGCTTCGAGGGCAGGTGGCGGCGCGACAGGAACGGCGGCATGACACGGATGCTCGCAGGCACGTCGATGCTCGTCTGCCGCCCGAGGACGCCGAGCCAGGACCGCGAGCGCAGGGTGAGGCGGTCGGCCGGGAGCACCCCGCGGCGGGTCGGGGTGAGCGTGAGCACGCGCTCGAAGGACTCACCGGCGCGCAGCCGGGTGCGGAACCGGACGTCCGCGGCGCCGGCGCTCGGGGTCCACGCGTCGCGGACATGGAGGCGCTGCATGCGCCGGCCCTCGTTGCGCAGCGTGAGGGTGGCGTGCGTGTCCTCGCCGAGGCGCACCCGGCGGCCGGGCGTGCGCTGGGCGGAGACCCGGCGCGGGCGCGGGGTGAGGAGCCAGTCGAGGAGTGCGATGAACGCGGCCGCGGCGAGCGCGAGCCCGGCGGTGTCCCAGCCGGGCACGAGCAGCACCGGGATCGCCGCGAGCGCGACGAGGAGGACGAAGCGCCAGGTGGGGACCATCAGCGCGGGGCTCGGGTGGTGTCGATGATCGAGGTGAGCACCTGGTCGATGCCGATCCCGTCCATCTGCGCCTCGGGCCGGAGCAGGACGCGGTGGCGGAAGGTCATCGGGACGAGTAGCTTGACGTCGTCGGGGGTGACGTAGCCGCGCCCGGACAGCCAGGCGCGCGCCTGCGCGGCGGCGAGGAGCCGGGTGGCGCCGCGCGGGGACACCCCGAGCGCGAGCGAGGGCGCGATCCGGGTCGCCTGCACGATGTCGACGAGGTACTCGAGCACCTCGGGGGCGACGTGGATCCCGCCGGCCCGCTCGGCGGCCTCGAGCAGGGTCGGGATGTCGGCGACCGGGCCCACCCCGGCTTCGGCGAGGTCGTGGGAGTCGAATCCGTGCGCGTGCCGGCGCAGGATCTCGAGCTCGGTGTCGCGACCGGGCAGCTCGAGGACGAGCTTGAACAGGAAGCGGTCGAGCTGCGCCTCGGGCAGCGGATAGGTGCCCTCGTACTCGATGGGGTTCTGGGTCGCGGCGACGAGGAACGGGCTCGGCAGGGTGCGGGTGGTGCCGTCGACGGACACCTGCCGCTCCTCCATCGCCTCGAGCAGGGCGGACTGGGTCTTGGGCGGGGTGCGGTTGATCTCGTCGGCGATGAGGAGATGGGTGAACACCGGCCCCTCCCGGAACTCGAAGTCCCCGGAGCGCGTGTCGTAGATCATCGAACCGGTGACGTCGCCGGGCATGAGGTCGGGGGTGAACTGCACGCGGGTGGAGGCCATGTCGAGCGCCTGCGCGATCGTGCGCACGAGCAGCGTCTTGGCCACCCCGGGCACTCCCTCGAGGAGCACGTGCCCCCGGCACAGGAGCGCGAGCAGGATCCCGTCGACGGCCGGCTCCTGGCCGACCACGGCCTTGCCGACCTCGCTGCGGACCGCCTCGAGCCGGGCGCGCAGCGCGTGGTCGCGGTCGTCGAGCCGGTGCTGCTCGGCGAGCCGGGCTTCGAGGGTCGGTGGGGCGTACGCGGCGTGGCCCTGCTCCACCGGGGGAGGCGCCCCCGGCCCCGGGGCGGGGTGGTGCCCCGGACCGGACCCGGTGTACTGGCCCGGCGCGGGTGCCGCAGGCTGCCCCGCCCCCGGGTGCGCGCCGGAGGGATGGGCGCCGGGGTGCGGGCGGAACCGGTCGTCGGGCTGGTTCGGCGGCTGCGGGGGGATGTGGCTCATAGGGGTGAGATCTCGCTCTCCAGGGTTGCGATGGCGGTGGCGATGGCGGTGAGCTCGGCGTCGCTGCTCGGGGCGGGTCCGGCGAGGAGCCGGTTCACCTCGGCGGGGTCGCGAGCGGTGCGGGCGGCGACGGCGGCGCAGATCTCCGGGGTGCGGGAGTGCGGCGGCAGCGACAGGCCGGAGGCCAGGCGCAGCAGCGCGGCGGTGCGCAGGGTGTGCAGCGCGGAGTCGCGCGCTCCGGCGCGCTGGAGGATGCCGGCGCGGCCGAGGACGGTCTCCACCGGCGGCACGACGACCGGCAGGCGCTCGACGGCGAGCGGTCCGAAGCGGCGGCCGCGCCACAGCATCGCCGCGATCCCGAGCGGGATCAGCCACAGCAGGGCGACCCAGAACCAGGCGGGCACGAGGTCGAACGACGGGCCGAGCAGCTCGTCGTCCGGGCCGGCGCCGAGAGTCTCGTCGTTCGGATCGGCGTAGTAGTAGACGAGGGAGTCCCGCTCGCCGAGCGCGCCGAGGGCGAGGGCGGCGTTGCCCGAGTCGGCGAGGTGCGCGTTATTCAGCCAGGCCCGGGAGCCGAGCACGGTCACGGTGGTGCCGTCGAGCTCCTCCCGGGTCACCGCGCCGTAGCCGGCCTGGTCCCATGGTTGGTGGTAGCACACCGTGACCTCGGAGTCCTGGGCGCCGAGCGCGGCGTACCGCTCGGGCGAGTCCCTCACGGTGCCGGCGCGCTGCGCGGTCTCCCACGTGCAGTCGGGGGCGAGCGGAGCGCTGCCGCCGGGCCCGGCGGCGGTCTGGTACGCCTGCTGGACGCCGGGGGACCAGTCGGTGACCTCCGTCCCGGGCTCGACGACGACGAGCGGGGATCCGGAATCCACCGCTGCGGAGCGGAGCCGGTGCCGGTGCTCGGTGGCGAGGGCGGAGTCGGGGTCGAACACGAGCAGCGTGGCGTCGGAGTCCGCGGCGCGCTGCGCGGCCTCGTCGTAGGACTCGGTGGTGCTCACCTCGATGCCCCGGGCGCGGAGCACCTCGATCACGGCCCGCCCGCCCGCGGGCGCGGACGACTCCCAGTGGAGCGGCCGGGTCTCCTCCGTGCCGGTCTGCGACAGGAACCCGACGATCGCGGCGAGGAGGACGACGAGGGCGGCGATCACCCACACGGTCGAGGAGCGGGCCCCGCTGCGCACCCGCTGCCAGGTCCCGGGTCCGCCGGCGCGAGCAGTGCCGCGCACCGCGACGTCGAGGCCGGCGCTCATGCGCGCACCCCGGCGGTCAGTCGGCGGTCGAGCTCACGGACCCGCTCGTAGTCGGCCTCCGCAGCGGCCTCCGTGCCGAAGGTGATGTCGTCGAAGGTGCGGCCGACCCGGTGGAGCGCGCCCGCCTCGGCGGGACGGGCCGCGGCGGCGGCCGTCGTGAGCTCCGAGGCGGTGCTCGCCGTCGTCACCTCGATGACCTCGGCCCGCCCCAGGCCCACGAGGAGGGCGCGGGTGGCGTCCTGCACCGCCGGGGTCCAGTCCCCGGCGGCGGCCGCGGCCCGTGCGCGTGCCCGCAGCTCCTCGGGGTCGACATCGGGCACGAGCACGGCGAGCGGCCGGTAGGGGTCGCTCAGGCTGCCGCCGGAGCCGCGCCGCACCCGCCACACGACGAGCACTGCGAGGGCGGCGACGACGAGCACGACGAGCACGATGAGCCAGACGGAGCGGATGTCGGCGACCGGTGCCGTGAGCTCGGAGAAGAAGTCGGAGATCGCGGCTCCCAGCCGCTGCAGGAGGGTGAGGTCGGCCTCCTGGTACTCCTGCTTCGACAGCTCCTCCTCGGCCCAGCGCTGTGCGGAGTCGCGGTCCGGGTTGAGCGGCGCGGCCCAGGCGCTCACGCCTCGGCCTCCGCCTGGCGCAGGAGCACGAGGTCGTAGCCCTCGGCGCGCATGAGCCGGTCGAAGAAGACGACGGACACGAGCCCGGCGAGGTAGGCGAAGAGGACCGCGGTGGCCGCGATCGTCAGCGCGCCGACGACGACGGCGACGACGGCGAGCGCGGAGAGGAGCATCACGGTGCCGCCGGTGCCGCTCGAGATCCCGATGATGACGGCGAGGATCGTCAGGACGTAGGCGATGACGACGAGCGGGGTGATGATGATCGAGACGAGCTGGTTCGAGAGGTACCAGCCGAGCAGGAGCTGGCCGAGGGTGCGCCAGAACCCGCTCCCGGTGAGTCGCCACGAGCGGACGAACGCCTGCCGGATCGTGCGGCGCTCGTGCGCGACCGTGCAGCCGACGAACGCCGTGCGCAGCGCGAAGTAGAGGGTGAAGGCGCACCAGCCGAGCAGCCCCAGGCCGGTGAGCACGAGCGAGGCGGTGCTCTGCCCGAGCCCGGCGACGACGAGCGCCGGGAGGAGGAGCACGGCGAGCGCGAGGAGATGGGCGAGGCCGAGCAGCCCGGTGACGAGCACGAGGCGCAGGCGCACCCCGCGCAGCGCCAGCCAGCCCGCGCGCAGGGTCATGCGGCGGGAGTCGAAGGCGGCCCGCGCCGCGACGGCGCCGACCCCGGTGAGCAGGTGGACGAGGGAGAGCGAGGAGATCGAGAGCGCGAAGGCCCCGAACTGGGCGACGATCGAGAAGCCGGCGGCGGCATCGGGGTCGGAGAACACCTCGGAGAGGAACCCGGTGCCCGCCCACGCGAGGCCGGAGATCACGACGCCGATGAGCAGCGTCCACAGGGTGAAGACGATCGCGGAGAGCCCGACGGTGAGCGCCGGGGCGAAGCGGATGAGCCGGAAGCCGCCGTCGAGCCCCTCGAAGAAGCGCAGCGGACGCCGGGACAGCACTCCGGGCCGCGGCGGCGGCCGCCACTCGACCCGCGGCGCTCCCGGGGCGGCGGCCACGAGGGTCCCGCTGCGCCAGTCCATGCGCGCGGCCCAGGCGGCACTCGGCGGTTCGGCCACGGTGCTCACCTCCTCGGACGCGTCCGGCCGGTGCCCGTCGGCGTCGACGGTCCGGTTCCCCGCGCCATTATTCCCAAGCCGGGATGCGGATACCAACACCGGCCCGGCTCGGCCCCGGCCGCGGGGCGGGCTGCGAGGCCGTCGGCGCCGGGGTGCGGGAGGCCCGGTCCGCGACGCGCCCGGGCACGCGGATTCCGCAATCCGGGACGAGTGGGGAAGAATGGGCGCCATGAACGCTCGGATTCTGGTAGTGGACGACGACACCGCACTCGCGGAGATGATCGGCATCGTGCTCAAGAGCGAGGGGTTCGAACCGCACTTCTGCGCCACCGGCGACGGGGCGCTGGACGCCTTCCACGACGTCCATCCGGATCTCGTCCTCCTCGACCTCATGCTCCCCGGCAAGGACGGCCTCGAGGTGTGCCGGGAGATCCGTGAGGAGTCCGGCGTCCCGATCATCATGCTCACCGCGAAGTCGGACACCGTCGACGTCGTGCTCGGCCTCGAGTCCGGGGCCGACGACTACGTCCCCAAGCCGTTCAAGCCCAAGGAGCTCATCGCCCGGGTGCGCGCCCGGCTGCGGATGGCCGAGCCGTCCGCCCCGGAGATCCTCACCGTCGGCGACGTCAGCATCGACGTCGCCGGGCACACCGTGACGAAGGCCGGCGAGCCGGTGTCGCTCACCCCGCTCGAGTTCGACCTGCTCGTCGCGCTCGCCCGCAAGCCCTGGCAGGTGTTCTCCCGCGAGACCCTCCTCGAGGAGGTCTGGGGCTACCGGCACGCCGCCGACACCCGGCTCGTCAACGTCCATGTCCAGCGACTCCGCTCGAAGATCGAGAAGGACCCGGAGAAGCCCGACATCGTCGTGACCGTGCGCGGCGTCGGCTACAAGGCCGGCCAGGCGACGTGAGCCGCACCCCGGCGCTCGCCGGGTTCCTCGAGACCGCCGCGCGGATCCTCGGCGGCGCGGGACGCTGGGTCGCCCGGGCATTCACGCACTCGCTCCAGTTCCGGATCGTCGTCCTCACCATCGCGCTGACGATCATCGCGGTGCTCGGCGTCGGGGCGTACATGTCCCAGCAGATCTCGCGCGGCCTGTTCGAGTCGAAGCTGTCCTCGGTGTCGGTGCAGACCGCCGGGTACGCCGCCGAGCTCCAGTCGCTGTCCACAGGGGAGGACGACGAGGCGCTGTCGGAGACGCTCAACACCCAGCTGCGCTCGATGCTGTCGCGCTCGCCCACGCCCCTGCGCTCGGTGGCGCTCGAGCCGAAGGAGCGCTCCACCTCGGTCCCGCCGCTCGTCGCGCTCGTCGGCGGCGAGGAGTCGATCCCCGTCGCCGAGCTGCCCGACGCCTACCTCTCCGCGGTCGACCGCGCCGAGCTCGGCGAGCAGCTCTACCAGTCCGTCACGCTGCCCGGCGAGGAGTCCTCGCCCGGGCTCGTCGTCGCCCAGCAGGTGACGATCCCCGCCGCCGGCCAGTTCGAGCTGTTCGTCGTCGCCGATCTCCAGGAGGAGCAGAACACGCTCGACTTCGTGCTCCGCGCGCTCATCGTCGCCGCGATCGTGCTGTCCGTGCTCATCGGCGCGATCGCGTGGATCGTCACCCGGCTCGTCGTCGTGCCGGTGCGCACCGCCGCCGAGGTCGCCGGGCAGCTCGCCCACGGCGACCTCGACCAGCGGATGCCGGTGCACGGGAAGGACGAGATCGCCACGCTCGCCGAGAGCTTCAACTCGATGGCCGACACCCTGCAGGACCAGATCACCCGGATGGAGCTGCTCACCGTGCTCCAGCGGCAGTTCGTGTCCGACGTGTCCCACGAGCTGCGCACCCCGCTCACCACGATCCACATCGCCTCGGACATGATCTACGAGTCGCGGGAGGACTTCGACGATTCGACCGCGCGCTCCGCGGAGCTCCTCAACTCCCAGGTCGAGCGCTTCGAGCTGCTGCTCGGCGACCTGCTCGAGATCTCCCGCTACGACGCGGGCGCGGCGAACCTCGTGACGAAGCCCACCGACATCGGCGAGATCGTCACCGGCGTCCTCGACACCCTCTCCGTCGTCGCCACCCAGGCCGGCACCGAGCTCCTCCTCCACGCCCCGTCCTCCCCGGTCATGGCCGAGGTCGACCGGGTGCGGATCACCCGCGTCGTGCGCAACCTCGTCGTCAACGCGATCGAGCACGGGGAGGGCCGGCGGGTCGACATCTACCTCGCCGCCAACGCCGAGGCGGTCGCGGTGAGCGTGCGCGACCACGGCATCGGGATGAGCGAGGAGCACGTCGAGCACGTGTTCGACCGCTTCTGGCGCGCCGACCCGTCCCGCCGCCGCACCCTCGGCGGCTCGGGGCTGGGCCTGGCGATCTCGCTCGAGGACACCCACCTCCACGGCGGCTGGCTGCAGGCCTGGGGCCGGGAGGGCGAGGGCGCGTGCTTCCGGCTCACGCTGCCGCGGCGCCAGCGGCAGGAGATCTCCTCCTCGCCGCTGCCGCTGCCGCCGGCCGATGCCGCGCACACCGGTGCCGCCCTGGTCGCCGGTCCGAGCTCCTCGGACGGCTCGGTGCGGATCCAGACCGGGTCCATCCCCATCGTCGTCGACCCCGCGGAGGCTGAGTATGAGACGGACTGACCTGCTCGCCCTGCTCGCCTGCCTCGCCCTCGTGCTCAGCGGCTGCGTGTCGATCCCGCGCGACGGCGGGATCGGGCGCATCCCCGTCGACGACAGCGAGTCCGGGGTGCAGTCGCGCATCGACCCCGATGGTCCCGTGCCCGGGGCCGGGCCGGACGAGATCGTGCGCGGCTTCCTCGCCGCCGGTGCCGGCTACTCGAACAACTTCGAGGTCGCACGCGCCTTCCTCACCGAGTCCTTCTCCACCGAGTGGAACCCGCGCTCCGTCGTGCGGGTGATGCCCACCGGGACCGGTCTCGACGAGCTCACGAGCGAGATCACCGCGGATTCGCAGAGCGTGTCCTTCGACGTCCCGATCCAGGCGAGCCTCGACGAGCGCCGCCTCTACCGCGAGCCCGGCGACGACACGGTGATCGAGATGGAGTTCGCGCTGCGGCAGGTCAACGGGGAGTGGCGGATCTCGCAGGCCCCGCCCGGCCTCGTCGTGTCCGCGTCGAACTTCAACACCCTGTTCCAGGCCTACCCGGTGTACTTCTACACCCCGGACTACGAGCACCTCGTGCCCGACACCCGCTGGTTCATCCGTTCCCCGGCGACCGCGACGGAGGCCGTCGGCGAACTCCTGCGCGGACCCGCCGATCACCTCGACGGCGCCGTCGTGTCCGCGGTGCCGGAGGGCACCCAGCTCGACCCGCAGATGGTGACGGTGAGCGAGGGCGTCGCCGAGGTCGGCCTGTCCGACACCGCAGAGGGTCTCGAGGAGCTCGCCCAGGCGCGGATCATCAACCAGATCGGGGAGACCGTGCGTGCGATCGGCTCGATCACCGAGGCCGAGGTCGGCGTCCGCTCCGGGCTCCTCGACCCGGCGACGAGCGAGGCGGCCGGCCCCGGCGTGGCCGTCGACGGCCCGCCCGTCGCCGTGTCCGACGGCGCGCTCGCCCGGGTGGTGGGCACCGGGGTCGAACCGGTCGAGGGCAGCCCGGAGATGTCGGACGCCGACTCGGACCCGGCGGTGTCCCTCGACGGCTCGATGTACGCCTACCTCGGAGGGGATCGCAGCGAGCTCCATCGGGTCGTCGCCGATTCCATGGACGATGCGGTGATCCTCACCGGCGACGACCTCGCCGGTCCGAGCTTCGACCGGTTCGGCTGGGCGTGGACGGCCGAGGCGGACTCCGGGCGCGTCCACGCCGTCGACCGGTCCGGGGAGCTCTCGGTGTTCGAGGTCCCGTTCCTCCTCGAGCGGCGGATCGAGGCGCTCCACGTGTCGCGCAACGGCACCCAGCTCGCGGTGCTGTCCAGCGATGGGGAGTCCCGCACCCGGATCGAGGTCATCGGCGTCACCCGCGACGGCCAGAACCGCCCCACCGGCACGGTCGAGGCCGCCCCGCTGCTCGTCGGCGCCGGACTCCACTCGATCTCCGACTTCTCGTGGGCCGGCCCCCACACGCTCGTCATGCTCGCCGCGCCGGCCCCGGGGTCGCCGGAGACCCCCTACAGCACCCCGGTCGCCGGCCCGCAGAACTCGCTCGGCTCGATCGACGGGGGGATCCGGGTCACTGCGGGCGACGACTCGCGTTCCCTGCGCGTGAGCACCGCCGCCGGCGAGATGTACACCTACAGCGCCGGGAACTGGCAGAAGCTCGTCGACGTCCGCGCCTTCGACCCCGCCTACCCGGGCTGAGCCGGGCCGCGCACGGCCGGGGCCGTCGACAGGTCACAGCGGCCGCCTGCGCCTGGTGCGCACCCCGGGCGGCGGGGATCATGGCGGTGTGCACCGGATCCTCGGCGAGCTCCTCGACCTCCTCGTGCCGCGCGCCTGCGCCGGCTGCGGGGCGGAGACGGTGACCCTGTGCGGGCGCTGCCTGGCCGAGCTCGCGGTGCCGGTGCGGGCGACGATGCCGCGCTACGGCACCCGCGCGGTGCACGGGGCCGGCGAGTACACCGGTGTGCTGCGCGACTGCCTCGTGGCCTACAAGGAGAAGGACCGCCGCGACCTCACCGCCCTCCTCGGCCTGCTCCTCGCCCGGGCGGTGCTCGCGGTGCTCGAGCACTCCCCGCCGGCTCCGTTCCCGGCGGGCGCGCCCGCCGCGCTGCTCGTCCCGGTGCCGGCGACCGCCGCGGCGGTGCGCCGGCGCGGTGCGGACCACGTCGCCGCGCTCGGCGCGCACGCCGCCGCCGTGCTCCGGGCGGAGGGCCTCGACGTGCGCTGCGCGCCGCTGCTCGAGGTGCGGGCGCACCGCGACCAGGTGGGGTTCGGCTCCACCGCCCGGCGGCGCAACGTGCGCGGCACCCACCGGGCCTCCGCACGGGCGGCGGCGCAGCTCGCGGCAACCCGCACGGCCGCCGCGGCCGGGGCGCGGATCATCGTCCTCGACGACATCTGCACGACCGGCGCGACGGTCGCGGAGAGCACGCGTGCGCTCGCCGCATCCCGCATCCCGGTCGACGGCGTCGCGGTGGTCGGAATCGCCCCCGGCGGACCTCGCACTGCCCCTGGCGATGGTATTTAATGGAAGGAGCCGTCGAACCGTGACGGCAACGGAGCGATCCGTTCCCCGAGGTGCAAAGGACCGCACAATGGACATCGTCGTCAAGGGTCGTCATCTGACCATCTCCGACAGCTTCCGGGCCCATGTCGAGGACAAGGTCGCCAAGGTCGAGCAGCTCGCCCCGCGCGCGCTCGCCGTCGAGGTCCAGATCACGAGCGAGCCGAACGCACGCCAGCCGGAGACCTCCGAGACCGTCGAGATCACCGTCATCGCGAAGGGCCCCGTGCTCCGGGCCGAGGCGAGCGCCTCCGACAAGTACGCCGCGCTCGACCTCGCCTGGGCGAAGGTGCTCGAACGCTTGCGCCGCGCCCGCGACCGGCAGAAGATCTCCCACCGCGGCAAGCACCGGCCGGAGTCCACCGCCGAGGCGATGGCCCGGATAGAGTACGTGCCGCCGCAGGAGGACGCCCCGGAGGCCGAGGAGCCCCAGGCGGGCGACCGGACGAACGGCCGCATCAAGTCCGAGGGCGACTCCCCGGTGGTGCTGCGCGAGAAGAACTTCCCCGCGACCCCGATCGGCATCGAGGAGGCCCTCAACCGGATGGAGATGGTGGGCCACGACTTCTACCTCTACATCGACGAGGAGAACGCGAAGCCCTCGGTGGTCTACCGCCGCAAGGGCTGGAGCTACGGGGTGATCACCCTCGACCCGGAGATCACCGAGTGATCCCGTGCGCTCGCTGAGCAGGGAGGCGGCCAGACGCTGTGCGCTGGCCGCCTCCGGCTTCTCCGCGCCGCGCCCGCCGCGACCCGACCGCCGGCACCTGCGGCGGGTGTTCGACACGCTGGGCCTCGTGCAGATCGATTCGGTGGCGCGCGTCGCCCGCAGCCACTACCTGCCCTTCTACTCCCGCCTCGGGCCCTATCGCACCGCCGACCTCGACTCCCTCCTCCACGCCCCCGACCCGATGGGCGTCGAGTACTGGATGCACGAGGCGGCCTACGCCCCGCCGTCCACCGTGGCGCTCGCCGCCGGCCGCCGGGCGGACTGGTACCGCCGCGACTACGGCCAGCGCGACCCCGTGACCGGCTCCGCCTTCCGCGCCCTGCTCCTCGATCTCGAGGCGGCGCTCGCCCATGGCCCGGGCACGGCGCGCGAGCTCGCCGGCCGGGTGAGCCACGACATCCCCGAGCGCGAGCGCGACCACTGGGGGTGGAACCCGAGCCGCGTGAAGTCCGGGCTCGAGGCGCTGCTGCGCGCCGGCCGGGTCTCCGTCGCCGCCCGCAGCCGCTCCTTCGAGCGGATCTACGCGCTGCCCGGCGACGTCCACCCGGACCTGCCGGTGCCGGAGCTGCGCTTCGGCCCGCCCGCCGACCCGACCCTGGGCCTGCGCCCGGACGCCGGCCGGCTGCCCCGCGGGATCGGCGGGGAGCGCGACGACGCCGTCGCGCTCGTGCGGATCGCCGCCGCAGCCCGCGGGATCGGCACTCCGGCCTGCCTCGCCGACCACTTCCGGCAGCCCGTCGCCGAGGTGCGCGCTGCCGCGGCGGAGCTCGTGGCCGCAGGAGAGCTCGTCGAGGTCGACGTCGAGGGCGTCCGGGCGCTGCGCTGGCATGCCGCGCGGGTGCCGCGCCGGATCGAGGCGCGCGCCCTGCTCGCCCCCTTCGACCCGCTCGTCTTCACCCGCGAGCGGCTGCGCTGGCTCTTCGACTTCGACTACCGGATCGAGATCTACACCCCGGCGCACGCACGCGTCCACGGCTACTACGTCATGCCCTTCCTGCTCGGGGACCGGCTGGTCGGGCGCGTGGACCTCGCCGCGGACCGGAAGGCGGATGCGCTCATCGCCCACCGGGTGCACTGGGAGGACGCCCAGCACCCGGAGGCGCTCGTCGCGGAGCTCGAGGACATGCGCCGCTGGCTGGGACTCGGCACCCTCGTCGTGCGATGACGGGCGCCTGCTGATCGGCGCTAAGCTAGGTCACTGACGTGACGGAAACACCCGAGCCGGTCGATCGGACCGGACGCAAGGAGAATCGTGGCCAACTTCCTGGAAAAGCTGTTGAGGACCGGAGAGGGTCGCACGCTCAAGAAGCTGCGCGGCTACACGACGGCGATCAACAATCTCTCCGACGAATTCGACGAGATGAGCGATGCGGAGATCCGGGAGGAGACCGACCGATTCAAGGAGCGCTGGGCCGACGGCGAATCCCTCGATTCGCTGCTGCCGGAGGCGTTCGCCGCGGTGCGCGAGGCCTCGACCCGCACCCTGGGGATGAGGCACTTCGACGTCCAGCTCATGGGTGGGGCGGCGCTCCACCTCGGAAACATCGCGGAGATGAAGACCGGTGAGGGCAAGACCCTCGTCGCCACCGCACCGGCCTATCTCAACGCGCTCACCGGCAAGGGCGTCCACGTCGTCACCGTGAACGACTACCTCGCGAGCTACCAGTCCGAGCTCATGGGACGCGTGTTCCGGTTCCTCGGGATGGAGACCGGCTGCATCCTCGCCCAGCAGAGCTCCGACATCCGCCGCCAGCAGTACGCCGCGGACATCACCTACGGCACGAACAACGAGTTCGGCTTCGACTACCTGCGCGACAACATGGCCTGGTCCGCGGAGGAGATGGTGCAGCGCGGACACCACTTCTCCATCGTCGACGAGGTCGACTCGATCCTCATCGACGAGGCCCGCACGCCGCTCATCATCTCCGGCCCCGCCGAGGGCGACGTCAACCGCTGGTACTCCGAGTTCGCGACCGTCGTCAAGCGGCTCAAGGCCGAGTCCGACTACGAGGTCGACGAGAAGAAGCGGACGATCGGCATCCTCGAGTCCGGGATCGACAAGGTCGAGAACTACCTCGGCATCGAGAACCTCTACCACGCCGACAACACCCCGCTCATCAGCTTCCTCAACAACGCGATCCGGGCCAAGGAGCTGTTCAAGAAGGACAAGGACTACGTCGTCCTCAAGGGCGAGGTGCTCATCGTCGACGAGCACACCGGCCGCATCCTCAAGGGCCGTCGCTACAACGAGGGCCTGCACCAGGCGATCGAGGCGAAGGAGGCCGTCAAGGTCAAGCCCGAGAACCAGACCCTGGCGACGATCACCCTGCAGAACTACTTCCGCCTCTACGACAAGCTCTCCGGGATGACCGGTACCGCGGAGACCGAGGCCGCGGAGTTCATGTCGACCTATCAGCTCGGCGTCGTCCCGATCCCCACGAACAAGCCGATGCAGCGCATCGACCAGTCCGACTTCGTCTACAAGAACGAGAAGGCGAAGTTCGACGCGGTTGTCGAGGACATCGTCGAGCGCCATGAGGAGGGCCAGCCGATCCTCGTCGGCACGACGAGCGTGGAGAAGAGCGAGTACCTCTCCAAGCAGCTCTCCCGGAAGGGCGTCGCCCACGAGGTGCTCAACGCGAAGAACCACGCGCGCGAGGCCGCGATCGTCGCGCTCGCCGGACGGCGCGGCGCCGTCACGGTGGCGACGAACATGGCCGGGCGCGGCACCGACGTCATGCTCGGCGGCAACGCCGAGCACATCGCGGTCGCCGAGATGGCGGAGAAGGGCCTCGACCCGGTCGAGAACTCCGACGAGTACGAGGCGCTCTGGCCCGAGGTGCTCGAGGCCGCCGAGGCCCGGGTCGAGGAGGAGGCCGAGGAGATCCGCGAGCTCGGCGGGCTCTACGTGCTCGGCACCGAGCGCCACGAGTCGCGCCGCATCGACAATCAGCTGCGCGGCCGCTCCGGCCGCCAGGGCGATCCCGGCGAGTCGCGCTTCTACCTCTCGCTCACCGACGACCTCATGCGGCTGTTCGGCTCCGGCGCGGCGGAGCGGATCATGGCGACGGCGAACGTGCCCGACGACGTCCCGCTCGAATCGAAGATGGTGTCCCGGGCGATCCTGTCCGCGCAGACGCAGATCGAGCAGCGCAACGCCGAGCAGCGCAAGAACGTCCTCAAGTACGACGACGTGCTCAACCGCCAGCGCACCGTGATCTACGACGAGCGCCGCCGTGTGCTCGAGGGCGCGGACCTCGCCGAGCAGGTGCAGCTGTTCCGCGACGACGTGCTCGCCGCGTACGTCGACGGGGCCACCCGCGGCCCGGCGGAGACCTGGGACCTCGACGAGCTGTTCACCGCCCTCGGCGAGCTGTACTCGCCGTCGATCACCGCCGCGGAGCTCATCGAGGACGTCGGCGGGCAGGCCCACCTCACCCGCGAGTCGCTGCTGCGCGAGATCCGGGCCGACGCCGATCTCGCCTACGACGGCCGCGAGCAGGAGCTCGGCGAGGAGGCGATGCGCGAGCTCGAGCGGCGCGTCGTGCTCTCCGTCATCGACAAGCGCTGGCGCGAGCACCTCTACGAGATGGACTACCTCAAGAACGGCATCGGTCTGCGCGCGATGGCCCAGCGCGACCCGCTCGTCGAGTACCAGCGTGAGGGCTACGAGATGTTCAGCACGATGCAGGAGGGCATCAAGGAGGACGTCGTCCGGTTGACGAACACTCTCGAGGTCAAGGTCAAGGTCAACCCCGGGAAGGATCTCGAGGACCCGAGCGACGACTTCGTCGAGGTCGAGGCAGACGAGCTCGAGCCGCGCAAACCCAAGCTCCAGCTGTCCGCGCCCTCGGACTCCGGGGGAGTGCAGGTGCGCGCCGACGGTGCGGCCGGCGAGTCCGCCGCGGAACCCGGAGCGGGCAACCGCGCCCAGCGCCGCTCGAAGAAGCGCTGAGCCCGGCGCGTTCGGCGGGCACCGCTCGCCGGCCGGGGGACCGCGGTCTCACACGCTGACGAACTCGGTGACGAGCCAGCGGCCGTGCATGTGCTCGAGCCGCATCGCGACTGCCCGGTGCCGCCGGGCGGCGCGGACGACGACGCATGCTTCGACCGCGCTGTCGCCGATCATGCACAGCCGCGGCCTGCCCGGGGTGAAGACGTGCCCGCGCGGGGCGACCGCCCGGGCGAGGTCCTGGCGCAGTGCCGCATGGGTGCGGATGCGCTCCTGGAGCTCCGGTGCGATCCAGCGGGCGATCGAGCTGCTCGCTCGCGCTCCGGTGAGCACTTCGACGACTGCGACGGCGAGCGACTGCACCGTGGTGCGGAGGAACTCCGCCTGCTCGGCCGGTGTCGCCGGGCGCCTGCGCTGCGGGGCGCGGTGGATCGGGCTCCGCACGGCCTGGGAGCGGCCGGCGGGACGGGTGATGGTCAGCGGGGTGCTCATGGGATCTCCAGACGTGAGCCGGGCAGGATGAGATTCGGGTCCGAGCCGATGACCGCCCGGTTCTCCCGGTGGATCGCCGCGACCGCGGAGGCGACGGCCGCCGGCTCCCGGGTCCCCTCGATCTCCGCCGCGATCGACCACAGGCTGTCCCCGGCGCTCACGGTGACCGTGCGCGGCCGCGGACCCTCCGGCTCCGCGCCCGGCTCGTCCGGCGGTCCGGGGCTGCGTGTCCGATCCTCGTCGGGGCCGGGAGCCGCCGGGGGCTCGGACTCCGGATCATCCGGAGCACCGGTGCCCGGATCGACAGGCCAGCCGGGTGAGTGCTCCGGAGCGGGATCCGGCTCCTCGGTCACCGGCCACCCCGGCGAGGGCGCGGCAGCCGGCACTGATGCCGGCACTGCGGACTCCTGACCGGCTCTCGGCGCGGGGCCTGTCGCCGCAGCGACCGCGAGTGCGCCGGTGGTCAGCGACCCCGTCACCACGAGACCGGTGAGCGACCCGGCGAGGGCGAGGCGCAGTGCTCGCGGGCTGCATCGCAGCGCCGCCGCGGCGAGCGCCCGCCCGCTCCCGTGATGGAGCGCAGCCGCGGCCCGTGCGCCCACGGTGAGGAGCACGGCGAGGGTGGCCCGCAGGCCGAGCAGCGCGACCGCGCCGGCGACGAGGAGCACCAGCCCGGCACCGGCATCCCCGGTGGAGAACCGGTCCCACAGCCGGGTCGCGCTCGCGGCGAGCCAGCAGCAGAGCAGACCGTGGGCCGCAGCGGCGGCGAACGGGAGAACACGGATCATGACGACTCCTCACATCGGTCATCACACTGTGCCAAAAGTCACCATATGATGTCAATGGATGAAGTTTGATGATGATCGACGGAGTTCGCGGACGCAGTGGTCAGGATGCATTCCTTGCGGATCGGGTCCGTGCAGAACCGGCCCTTGCAGGAGAGGGAGGGTCCGCGGAGGATGGGTGCCATGGAGGACGAGCGCTTCGACCGGCTGTTCGCGGACATCGACGCCGCGCATGCCGGTGAGCAGATGCACGAGCGGGCCGGTGAGTTCGGCGATCTCGTCGCCGGGGAGATCGCCGAGGCGACGCTCGAATCCCGGGCGGCCGCCGCGATCGGCACGCCGGTGGAGCTGTGGGCCGGCGAGGAGCGGATCACCGGGGAGATGCACGAGGTGGGATCCGGCTGGTGCCTCGTGGCCGGCGCGGACGAGGTCGTGATCAACCTCGCCGCACTGCAGAGCCTGCGCCTGGGTGATCGGGTCCGCGCCGCGGCAGGTGCGGTGTCGGTGCTGTCGATCGGTTCACCGCTGCGCCGCTGGTCGGCCGAGCGCCGCGAGTGCCGGGTGGCGGTGGGACGCCGGACGGTCGACGGGCGTCTCGACGCGGTGGCCCGCGATCATCTCCAGCTGCGCCGGGCCGGCGGGGGCTGGGAGCTCATCCCGCTGTCGGCGGTGTCGACGGTGCGGGCGCTGCGCTGAGCGGGTCTCAGACCTCGGGCTGGCCGGATTCGACCGCGGCGCGCGTCTGCTGGTACATGCGCTGGATGTAGTCCTCGAGCTCGGTCTTCTCGACCCGCCACTGGCCGCGGCCGCCGACCTTGATCGCGCGCAGCTCGCCGGAGCGCACGAGCGCCCGGGCCTGGGCGGCGGACACGTTGAGGATCTCCGCGACATCGGTCAGCGGCAGGAAGCGGGCTTCGACGACCATGGGGCTGCCTCTCGGGGGACGGGTGCGCGTGGATGCGAGCGGGGCGCGGAACGGGAATTCTGCCGCAGCTCTTGATCCGCAGGCGTTTGTCTACGAATAATAGCACTTGAGTGCGTTTGCGCACCCATCCCCGCCCACCGTTCAGCGAACCCGGAGCATCCCCTCATGCCTCACCCCTCCGCCCGCCCCGCGGACCGGCTGCGCGCCCCGCGCCTCCGGGACCCGCGCCTCGTCATCGGCGCCCTCCTCGTCCTCCTCTCCGTGCTCGGCACGTGGTTCGTCGTCACCCGGGTGGCCGACACGACCACGGTGTGGGCAGCCGCCAGGCCGCTCGTGCCTGGTGGCGTGCTCGTCCCCGACGACCTCGTCGCCACCGAGATCCGGATGAGCGGCGACCCCGGCGTCTACCTCAGCGCCGACGCGGCGATCCCCGAGGGTGCCACGGTGCTCGCCGCGGTCGCCCCGGGCGAGCTCGTCCCGGCCTCGCAGCTCGGCTCCCCGGACCAGCTCGCCGGACGGGTGGTCGCCCTGGCCGTGCCCGGCGCACTGCCGGCGGCCGTGCGGCCCGGCGGTGCGGTCGACGTCTGGGCCACCGACCCGGAGGCCGACCCTGTCGATCCGCGCGAGGTCCTCACCGCCGTCGACGTCATCGCCGTCGACCGCGAGACGGGGGACTTCGCCACCGGCGACCAGGTGATCGAGATCTTCGTCCCCAACAGTCGGCTCGGCGACGTCATGCGGGCGCTCGCCGAGGACCACCGGATCTCCGTGGTCGCGGTCCCGGAGGCGGCCCGGTGATCGAGGTCGTCGTCGCCGTCGACGTCGAGTTCGAGGCGCGCGTCGTGTCCGCGCTCGGCACGATCCCCGACATCGAGGTCATCCGGCGTCCCGCCGACGAGGTCGAGCTGCTCGCCGCCGGTGCGGCCGGGGTGGGCGACGTCGTCGTCCTCGGGCAGCACTTCCTCGGCGCCGACGCCGAGGTGGTGCGCCGGCTCCACGCGCACGCCGTCCGGGTGCTCGGGCTCGCCGACGACCCCGCCGTGCTCACCGACTGGGGCGTGCCGACCACCGTGTCGCCCTGGGCGACACCGGAGGAGCTCGCGGCCGCGGTCCGCGCCGCCGCGGCCGCCGTGCCCACCCCGCCGCGCCCGGCCGAGCCGCCCCGCACCGCAGGCGGTGGCGCCCCGGGGCCGGTCATCGCCGTCTGGGGCACCGGGGGAGCGCCGGGTCGCAGCACCGTGGCCGCCGCCCTCGCCCACACGCTCGCGCGGACCGCCGGCCCGACCGTCCTCGTCGACGCCGACACCGTCGCCGCCTCCCAGGCCGCGCTCCTCGGCCTGCTCGACGACGCACCGCAGATCGCCGCCCTGTGCCGGGCCGCGGCGAGCGGCGGGACCGCCGCCGCGCTCGCCCGCCACGTCTCCGTCATCGACGAGCACTTCGCCGTCGTCACCGGGCTGAGCCGGGCGGAGCGCTGGCCGGAGGTCCGACCCGGGGTGCTCGCCGAGGTCCTCACCGCCCTCGCCCGCGCATACACCTGCACCGTCGTCGACGTCTCCGACCGGGTCGACCCCGACGACCCGTACGCGGACCCGCACTACGACCGCCATGGTGCCACGCGGGCGGTGCTCGACCGGGCCGATCACGTCGTGGTCGTCGCTGCCGGGGACCCGATCGGGCTGCAGCGGCTCGTGCGGCTGCTCGAGACCGAGCGTGGGATCGCGGTGCGCGACGACTGCACCGTCGTCGTCAACCGGGTCCGGGCCGGGAGCGTGGGCCCGGGGCCGGAGGCGCGCATCCGCGCGACGCTCGAACGGTTCGCCGGACTCACCGGGGTCCACCTCGTGCCCGACGACCGGGCCGCCGCCGACGCTGCGCTGCTCGCCGGCCGCACGCTCACCGAGTCGGCCCCGCACAGTGCGGCGTCCCGCGCGGTCACCGCGCTCGCCGGCCTGCTCCCGGTGCCGGACACGCCGGACGCCCCGCCGCGGCGCAGCCGCAGGCGGGGGAGGAGGAGAATGGGGGCATGAGTCCTGCGAACACCGTGCGCGCCTACGTGCCCCTGACCGACCGATCGCTGAGGGCCGCCTGGCCGCACCTGACCGAGGCGCTCGGCTTCGCCCCGGACGTCCGCCCGGGGAGCCTGCGCGGCGAGGAGCTCGAGGAGGCGGAGTGGATCGCCCTGTCGACCGCCGCCGAGGTCGTCCTCGACACCGCGGTCGAGCAGCGCTGCGGCCGCGTGGTCCTGGCCTGCGACCTCCCGGCGGACCTGCGCTCCCGACCGGTCTCCGCCGGCGTCGTCGCCCTCGGGCCGGCGGCGCTCGACCCCGCCTGCGTCGTCAGCGCCCACATCGACGATCCGGCCCTCGTGGCGGCGCTGCCTGACGACCCGGCAGCCGCCGCGGACGCCCTCCGGGACGGCGGGCTGCTGTGGTACGACGTGTCAGAGATCGACGAGCTGGTCGAGGCGCTCGGACAGGAGTGACTCGACGTACGGCTCGAGGGCGGACTCCACCATCGAGCCGAACAGCGGCACCGAGGACACGATCCGGGTGATCGCATGGATGTCCGTGCCGCCCGAGACCTCGCGCAGCGCGATCGCGATGTCGATGTCGACCGGCGCGCCGGCGACCTCCGCCGCGATCGCCACATGCGTCTGGGACGACTGCGCGTCGACGGGATCGGCCCGCACCTCCTGGACGAGCTCCGCGCCCTCGCCGAGGAACCGCGCGGCGGCCGCCGGCAGGTCCGCCGCGCGCAGCGGGGTGCGGGTGGTGAGATGCGCGCCCTCGGCCGCACCGCGGTGCACGGTCACGCTCGTGCCGGCACCCGCCCACGTGCTCGGCTCGATCGCCCGATTCAGGATCTGGGCAGGGGTCCCGACGGCCCGGCGGCGCAGCTCGATGGTCTTCATGGCTTCCAGTCTGTCACGTCGCGGCCGCGTCCGAGACCTCGGAAACCCCCTGCGGAGCGGAGTCGGAATCACCGGAGTTCCCGCATAGAGTGGACGGGGAGGCCACACCGTCGTGGTCCCAGCCGAAACCGAGACGAACACGAGGTGGCACCGTGACCGAGGTCCGATCGACCGAGATCGCACAGCAGTGGAGCGCACTCACCGGCAGCACCCCGCCGGAGAATCTCCTGGCCGCGTACTATCCCCGCCCCGAGGCCACGCCGGCGGAGCGCTACCGCCCCCGCGAGCTCGCGGCCTCCGCGATCGAGCACGCCCGGTGCGCCGAACGGCACCGGGCCGGGGAGCCGACGATCGAGATCCGCAATCCGGGTGAGGACTCGATCGAGCAGATCGGCAACCGGACGGCGATCAGCATCGTCACCGACGACATGCGCCACCTCGTGTCCTCGCTCGTCGCCGAGCTCACCGGGCTCGGGCTGGCGATCCGCGAGGTGCACCACCCGATCATCGTCGTCGAGCGCGGTCCGGACGGGATGCACGTCGTCGCCCCCGCCGATCTCAGCCGCACCGTCACCGACACCACCGCGCTGCCGGTCATCGCCCCCGGCGACTCCCCGGCCGAGCGCCGCAAGGAGTCCTGGATCCACATCGAGGTCGACCGGATCCCCGAGGACCGGTTCGCCGAGGTCGAGGCCGGGCTGCGCGAGACCATCGAGTTCGTCGCCGCCGTCGAGCGCGACCGGCACACGATGGCCGACACCGCGCGGCACATCGCCGAAACGCTGCGCACCCGGCCCCCGCGGCCCGAGCTCGCCGAGGAGGCCGCGGAGTCCGCCGACCTCCTCGACTGGCTCGACGGCCGCTTCGCGTTCATGGGCTACCGCGAGTACGCGCTCGAGGAGTCCGGCGGGGAGAAGATCCTCGTCCCGATCGAGGACTCCGCACTCGGCATCTCCTCGCTCCGCGCGACGCTGAGCTCGCCGCTGTCGCGGGCGGTGGCCGCCAAGGCCGAGGAGCCGCGCGTCCTCGTGCTCACCAAGGCGAACTCCCGATCCCGGCTCATCCGGCGCGGGTACCTCGACTACGTCGGGGTGAAGACCTTCGACGACACCGGGCGGATCGTCGGTGAGAAGCGCTTCGTCGGCCTGTACACCTCGGGGCTGTACTCGGCCTCCGTGCTCGACATCCCCCTCATCGCGTCGAAGATGCGCTACGTGCTCAGCCATTCCGGCCTCGCCCGCGACACGCACTCCGGCGACGAGCTCGTCGCGATCCTCGAGAGCTACCCGCGCGACGACCTGCTCCACGCCGATGCGCAGGAGATCCTCGATGTCGTCACCCAGGTGCTCGACCTGCAGGAGAAGCGCGAGTCGAGCGTCTTCATCCGGCGCGACCCCTACGAGCGCTACGTCTCCGTGCTCGTCTACGTGCCGCGCGACCTCTACGACACCGCCGCCCGACTGCGGGTCGAGGGCGTGCTCCGCGACTACTACGGCGCGGAGTCCGTGGACTTCGACGTGCTGCTGAGCGACTCCGCGCTCGCCCGCCTCCACTTCGTCGCCCGGGTCCCGCGCGACGAGGTGCTGCCCGACATCGCCGGGGAGACGGTGGCCGAGCGGATCACCGCGGCGCTGCGCTCGTGGGAGGAGGACATCGCGGAGTTCATCGCCCCGGCCGGCGGCTCGGTGTCCGCGGCCGACATGGAGCTGCGCCGGCGCTGGATGCGTGCCTTCCCGCCGAGCTACCAGGAGTACCACACGCCGCGTCAGGCGGTCGACGACGTCGACCGCTTCGAGGAGCTCGACTCCGATGCGGAGCCCTCCGTCCGGATCTACCGCCCCGACGCGGA
Source organism: Brevibacterium pityocampae (assembly GCF_039541555.1). Lineage (NCBI taxonomy): Bacteria > Bacillati > Actinomycetota > Actinomycetes > Micrococcales > Brevibacteriaceae > Brevibacterium > Brevibacterium pityocampae. Next base: position 43,145 of record NZ_BAABGL010000035.1, read on the forward strand.
GGACGAGGCCGACGTGCGTCTCGCGTTCTACCGCATCGCCCCGGCGGGCCTGTCGGAGATCCTGCCGTTCCTCGCCAACCTCGGCGCCCAGGTGCACGACGAGCGGCCCTACGAGCTCGACCTGCCCGACGGCGAGCACCGCTACGTCTACGACTTCGGGCTGTCCTTCGACCGGCCGCTCGACGACGGCGACTTCGCCCGCATCGAGCGCGCCTTCACCACCGCCTGGACCGGTGAGCGGGAGTCCGGCCGGATGGACAGCCTCGTGGCCTCCGGCCTCGAATGGCAGGACGTCAGCATCATCCGCGCCTTCACCCATTACCTCCGGCAGGCCGGCTTCTCCCTCACCGAGCGCCACATGGGCGAGGTGTTCACCACCCACGTCGCCCTCACCACCGCGCTCGTCGAGCTGTTCCGGGTCCGTTTCGACCCCGACCTCGACGAGTCCCGGGGCACGCGCGAGGAGCTCATGCGCGCCCGGGAGGAGGAGATCGAGGCCGCGCTCGCCGAGGTCGCCAGCCTCGATGCCGACCGGGTGCTGCGCGCCGTCCTCGAGCTCATCCGGGCCACTGTGCGGACGAACGTGTTCCAGCCCGCGGACGGCCGGATGCCGGCCGCGGCGGTGTTCAAGATCCTCCCCACCCGGCTCGACTTCGTGCCCAAGCCCAAGCCGGCGCTCGAGATGTGGGTGTACTCCCCGGAGGTCGAGGGCGTCCACCTGCGCTTCGGGCCGGTGGCCCGCGGCGGCCTGCGCTGGTCGGACCGGGCCGACGACTTCCGCACCGAGGTGCTCGGACTCGTCAAGGCGCAGATGGTGAAGAACGCGCTCATCGTGCCGACCGGCGCCAAGGGCGGGTTCTTCCCCAAGCAGCTGCCCGACCCGGCGGTCGACCGCGACGCCTGGGCGGCCGCCGGGCAGCACGCCTACGAGCTGTTCATCGGCGCGCTCCTCGATGTCGCCGACAACCTCGTCACCGAGGGCGAGGGCACCCGCACGGTGCGCCCGGAGCGGACCGTCGTCCACGACGGCGAGGACAGCTACCTCGTCGTCGCGGCGGACAAGGGCACCGCCCGCTTCTCCGACGTCGCCAACCGGATCGCGCTCGAGCGCGGCTTCTGGCTCGGTGACGCGTTCGCCTCGGGCGGGTCCGTGGGCTACGACCACAAGGCCATGGGGATCACCTCCCGCGGCGCCTGGACCTCGGTCGAGCGCCACTTCCGGGAGCTCGGCCTCGACACCTCCCGGGACGAGTTCACCGCCGTCGGGATCGGCGACATGAGCGGCGACGTGTTCGGCAACGGCATGCTCCGCAGCGACCGCACCCGGCTCGTCGCCGCCTTCGACCACCGCGACGTGTTCCTCGACCCGGACCCGGACGCCGCGGCGTCCTACGCTGAGCGCAGGCGCCTGTTCGAGACCCCGCGCTCGAGCTGGCAGGACTACGACCCGGAGCTGATCTCCGCCGGCGGCGGGGTGTACCCGCGCTCGGCGAAGACCATCGAGGTGAGCGAGCGCGCCGCCGAGCGTCTCGGCATGCGCCCCGGCGCGCACCCGCCCACCGAGGTCATCCGCGCGATCCTGCGGGCCCCGGTCGACCTGCTCTACAACGGCGGGATCGGCACCTACGTCAAGGCGGAGACCGAATCCCACCTCGATGTCGGGGACAAGGCCAACGACGCGATCCGCGTCGACGGCGGCGAGCTGCGCGCCCGCGTCGTCGGCGAGGGCGGCAACCTCGGCTTCACTCAGCTCGGCCGGGTCGAGGCCGCGCTCGGCGGGGTCAGGCTCAACACCGATGCCGTCGACAACTCCGCCGGCGTGGACTGCTCCGACCACGAGGTCAACATCAAGCTGCTCCTCGACCTCCTCATCAGGCGCGGCGAGTTCGCTTCCGCCGAGCGGGAGTCGGTGCTCCTGTCGATGACGGACGAGGTCGCCGGGCTCGTGCTCGCGAACAACTACAGCCAGAACGTCGCGCTCGGGGAGGCGCGCGATCGGGCGCAGTCGATGACGAGCACGCAGCGGCGCCTCCTCAAGCGCCTCGAGAAGACCGCCGAGCTCGACCGCGCGGTGGAGTTCCTCCCCGACGACAAGGCGCTCAACCGGCGCGCCGAGGCGGGCCGCGGCTTCACCTCCCCGGAGCTCGCCGTGCTGCTGGCCTACGTCAAGATGGACACCGCCGGCGAGATCCTGTCCGGCGATCTGCCGGCGGAGGACTGGACGCGCGAGCACCTCGTCGACTACTTCCCCGACAGCCTCGCGCAGCGGCACGCGGACGCCTTCGTCCACCACCCGCTGCACCGGGAGATCGCGACGGCCCACCTCGTCAACCGGATCGTCGACCGCGGCGGGCTGACCTACATCTTCCGGATGCAGGAGGAGACCGGCGCCTCGGTCGCGCAGATCGCCCGGGCGTTCACCGTGGTGAGCCGGGTGTTCGACCTCGACGCGCACTTCGAGGACATCTGCGCCCTCGACAACCGGGTGCCGGCGGAGGTCCAGGTCCAGCTCCTCCACGGCTACGTCCGGCTCCTCGACCGCGCCTCCCGGTGGCTCGTCCACCAGGCGCCCGACGGTCTCGACGTGCTCGCCGAGGTCGACCGCTACCGGCCCGTGATCCGGGAGCTGCGGCCCCTCGTCCCGGGCCTGCTGCGCGGGCAGGACCGGGCTGAGCTCGAGGACGCCGCCCACCGCTGGATCGGCGAGGGCGTGCCGGAGGAGCTCGCCTTCCGGGCGGCCGCGCTGCTCGACGAGTTCGCGCTCCTCGACGTCGCGCAGGCCGCCTCCCGCACCGACACCCCCGCGATCGATGCGGCCGAGGTGTACTATGCGGTGACCGACCTGCTCGCGGGCTCGCAGCTGCTCAACCTCATCGGTGATCTCGATCGCCGGAGCCGGTGGACGGCCCTGGCCCGCGGTGCGATGCGGGACGACTTCTACCAGGCGGTGCTCTCGATCGTCGTCGCGATCCTCACGGTGACCGACAGCGAGCGGGCGACCCCGGCCGAGCGCGCCGACGACCGGATCGCGCAGTGGCGCGTCCGCACCGACGCCTCGCTGCGCCAGGTGCTCTCGACGATCGACGAGGTCATCGCGCTCGAGCAGGTCGACCAGGCGCCGCTGTCCGTGCTCCTGCGGATGATGCGCTCCGTCGTCCGCTCGACCGAGTGGGGCATGCAGGACACCTGAGACGAGGAGGACCCATGGGTCTGCTGAGCGATCTGCTGGCCGCCGAGGGGATCGTCGACGCCGACGACGTCGAGTGGCTCCACCTCGTCGTCGGCGACTGGCAGCTCATCGCCGACCTCTCCTTCGCCGATCTCGTGCTGTGGGCCCCGGCCCGCATCGCCGAGGCGGCCGGGGGCGAGGGCACCGGGGCCGATCCCGAGGGCGGCACGGACACGCCTGAGGCGGGTGCGGACGGCGAGGCTCCGGAATACCGGGTGATCGCGCACTGCCGGCCGACCACCGGCTCGACGGTCTACCCGCACGACGAGGTCGGCACGCTCGCCACCGCGGAGGAGCGCGCGCTGCTCCACGAGGCCCACTCCCAGCAGCGGATCGTCATCTCGCAGGCCGCCGAGCCCCCGCTCGTCGGCGCCGAGGCGGTCCCCGTGGTGCGCGCCGGCCGGGTCATCGCCGTGCTGACCCGGCACACCGAGGAGGGGCGTCGACAGGGCTCCTCCCGGCTCGAGCGCTACTACCGCTCGAGCGCGACGATGCTCCTGTCGATGATCGCCGAGGGGGCGTTCCCCGATCTCAGCGCGCCCTCCGGCGCCCATCGCGGGGAGCCCCGCGTGGGCGACGGGCTCATCGTCCTCAACCGGGAGGGCCGGGTCCGCTACGCCTCCCCGAACGGCGTGTCCGTGCTCCACCGGCTCGGGCACGAGGGGGAGATCGAGGGCCGCTACCTCGCCGAGGTCGTGTCCGGCCTCATCGCCCAGCTCCGTCCGGTCGACGAGACCCTGCCGCTCGTGCTCACCGGCCGCGCGCCGTGGCGCACCGAGGTCGAGTCCGGCCGGGTCACGGTGTCCCTGCGCGCGATCCCCATCACCCGGGCCGGCACGCGCACCGGCGCGATCATCCTCGCCCGGGACGTATCCGAGATCCGGCGCCGCGAGCGCGAGCTGCTGAGCCGCGACGCGATGATCCGGGAGATGCACCACCGGGTGAAGAACAACCTGCAGACGGTGTCGGCGCTGCTGCGGCTGCAGGCCCGGCGGATGGAGTCCCCGGAGTCGCGGGCCGCGCTCGAGGAGGCGATGCGCCGGGTGGCGATCATCGCCGTCGTCCACGACGTGCTGAGCCAGGGGGTGGAGAGCGAGGTCGACTTCGACGAGATCGTCGACAAGGGCCTGCGGCTCACCCCCGAGCTCACCTCGCCCGAGCTCGAGGTCACCCTGCGGCGCACCGCGAGCTTCGGCGCGATCTCCTCGGCCGACGCGACCTCGCTCGCGCTCGCCCTCACCGAGCTCGTGACGAATGCGATCGAGCACGGCTTCCCGCTGTCGGCGAAGCCGGAGGGCCAGGACACCCTGCGCGGCACCGTGTGGGTGACCCCGGAGCGGGTGGGGGACCGGCTCACCGTCATCATCGCCGACGACGGCGTCGGCCTGCCGCCCGGCGGCGGCCCCGGCTCGGGGCTCGGCACGCAGATCGTGCGGACCCTCATCACGAGCGACCTCGCCGGCAGCATCGAGTGGCGGCCGCGCGACGGCGGCGGCACCGAGGCGCTCATCGACGTGCCGCTGCGCTCCGACACGGTGTGAGCGCCCCGGGCGGGACCTGCCCCGGTGGGCACGCACAGCACGACAGCGGCCGCAGGCTCATCGAGCCTGCGGCCGCTGTGAGAAAGCGTGCGGGTGCGCTCAGCCGGCGCGGCGGGCGCGGGCGGCGCGCCGCTTGAGAGCGCGGCGCTCGTCCTCGCTCAGACCACCCCAGACTCCGGCGTCCTGACCGGATTCGAGTGCCCACTGCAGGCAGGTCTCGACGACTTCGCACCGCCGGCAGACGCTCTTGGCCTCTTCGATCTGGAGCAGGGCGGGCCCGGTGTTGCCGATGGGGAAGAAGAGTTCCGGGTCCTCGTTGAGGCACGCCGCGCGATGGCGCCAGTCCATGGTGTCCTTTCCTGGGAGCGGAGATCGCCGCTGCCGCGGACCGGAGGCTTCCCGAACGGGAGCGCAGACACGGGTGACGGCGTGGAAGATCGGCGATCGTATGGAACGATCACCACAAGACTCACACACGCCGGAGGGGCGCACAAGGGTTGAGCAGTGTGAAATCACTGACAGATCTCCATTCTCAGCACAACTGCGGGCTGCGTGCAAATCGCCGCGCACCGGGGTGAGACACCGGCCCGGCGCCCTTGTGCCGGTGCGCCGGCGTCTGCTTGGCTGGGGTGCATGACCGACTCGCACACCTCTTCCGGCCGCCCCCTCGGGGACCTCGCCGACGTCCGCCTCATCGCGATCGACGGCGTCGCCCCGACGATCGACCCGGGCGCCTTCATCGCCCCCGGCGTCATCCTCATCGGCGACGTCCGGGTGGGGCCGGGCAGCAGCATCTACTACGGCTGCGTGCTGCGCGCGGACCGCAATTCGATCACCATCGGGTCCGGCACGAACATCCAGGACAGCACCGTCATGCACGCCGACCCGGGCAAGCCCGTGGTGATCGGCGACCGGGTGTCCGTCGGCCACCGCGCACTCGTCCACGGCTGCATCGTCGGCGACGACGTGCTCGTCGGGATGAGTGCGACGCTCCTCAACGAGTGCCGGATCGGCAGCGGCTCGCTCGTCGCCGCCGGCGCCGTCGTGCTCGAGGGGACCGAGGTGCCCGCCGGCTCGCTCGTCGCCGGGGTGCCCGGCAAGGTGCGTCGCCCGCTCACCGAGGACGACCTCGCCCGCGTCCACGGCAATGCGCAGGCCTACGAGGAGATCACCGCGCTCCACCGGGAGCGCGGCCGGCTCCTCTGAGCCACCTCCTCCGATCCCGGGCCGGCGCGGGTTGAGGTTGCCCTGTCCTTCCTGGCAGGACCGGGCGCGGTGGCCGACACTGGTGGCATGAGGATCGTCGGCTTCTTCCGCAGCTATCCGCTCGTCGCACTCGCCCTCGCCGCGCTCGTGCTCACCCTCGTCCTGCTCGGCCTGGGAGCCCCGGGTGCGGCGCAGATCCTCGCCACCGCCGTCATCGCCCTCGTCGTCGTCCTCACCGCGATCGACATGGTCCGCGACCTCCTCGCCGGCACCTGGGGCCTCGACGTGCTCGCCGTCGTCGCGATGGTGTCCACCGTGCTCGTCGGGGAGTACGTCGCCGGCCTCATCATCGTGCTCATGCTCACCGGCGGCGAGGCGATCGAGGACTACGCCGCCGGGCGCGCCGGCCGCGAGCTCGATGCCCTCATCAGCCGCGCCCCGGCCTTCGCCAGCCGGCTGACCGCCGCGGGGGAGATCGAGCGCATCCCCGTGCGCGCGGTGGCACCCGGCGACCGCCTCCTCGTGCGCCCGGCCGAGGTGCTGCCCGTCGACGGGGTGCTCGAGGACGCGCACGCCTCGATCGACGAGTCCTCCCTCACCGGGGAGCCGCTGCCCGTCACCCGCGCCGCTGGCGAGGAGGTGCACTCCGGCACGGTCAACGGCACCGAGGCCTTCACCATGCGGGCGACGGCGACGGAGCAGGAGTCGCAGTACCACGCGATCGTCGAGCTCGTCGGCGAGGCGGTCGCCTCGAAGGCGCCGATGGTCCGCCTCGCGGATCGCTACGCCGTGCCCTTCACCGTGCTCTCCCTCCTCATCGCCGGGGTCAGCTGGGCGGTGAGCGGCGAGGCGGTCCGCTTCGCCGAGGTGCTCGTCGTCGCCACCCCGTGTCCCCTCCTCATCGCCGCGCCGGTGGCATTCATGGGCGGGATGAGCCGCACCGCTCGGATCGGCGTCATCGTCAAGAACGGCGGGGCGATCGAGACGCTGTCCCGCGTCCGTTCGGTCGCCTTCGATAAGACCGGCACCCTCACCCGGGGGCGCCCGGAGATCCGCGCCGTCCATCCCGGATCCCTGCCCGCCGACGAGGTCCTCGTGCTCGCCGCCGGGGCCGAGCAGTACTCCGTGCACGTGTTCGCCGCCCCGATCGTCGCCGCCGCCCACCACCGGGGGCTGCGGCCGGCCGAGGTCGCCGAGGCCGCCGAGGTCGCCACGAACGGGGTGCAGGCGACGCTGGCGGACGGCACCGAGGTGCGGGTGGGCAAGCCCGCCTTCGTCGCCGAGCGAGTGCCGGGACTGCGGCGCACACCGCTCACGGCCGGCGAGACCGCCGTCTACGTGTCCCGTGGGGACGAGCTCGCCGGGACCATCGTGCTCGCCGACCCGGTGCGTCCCGAGGCGCGGGGCACCGTGGCGGCGCTCCGCGGCCTCGGCATCGAGCGCTGCGCGATCCTCACCGGCGACGTCGCCCCGACCGCGGAGTCGATCGCCGCGGAGGTCGGCATCGACACCGTCCACGCCGAGTGCACCCCGTCCACCAAGGTCGACCTCGTCGCCGCCGCACGCCCCCGCCCGGTGCTCATGGTCGGGGACGGCATCAACGACGCCCCCGTGCTCGCGGCCGCCGACGTCGGGATCGCGATGGGCGCACGCGGGGCGACGGCGGCGAGTGAGGCGGCCGCCGCGGTCGTCACCGCCGACGACATCTCCACCGTCGCGCAGGCCGTGGCGATCGCCCGGCGCACTGTGCGGATCGCGCTGCAGAGCATCTGGCTCGGCATCGCGATCTCGCTGGGGCTCATGCTGGTCGCCGCCTTCGGCTTCCTCCCCGCGGTGCTCGGCGCGATCCTCCAGGAGGGCGTCGACCTCGTCGCGATCCTCGGCGCCCTGCGCGCGCTCGGCGGCGGCCCGATCGCGGTGCCCCCGGCGGCGGGGGAGGACCATTCCGACGATTTCGTCAGCCCCGAGCGGGTTTGACATGATGAGCGGGTGAAGAACGTACTGGATCCCGCGCAGAACCGAGTCGTCGTCATCGGCGGCGGCCCCGGCGGCTACGAGGCGGCCCTCGTCGCCGCTCAGCTCGGCGCCGACGTCACCCTCGTCGAACGCAACCGCTGCGGCGGTGCGGCAGTCCTCACCGACGTCGTGCCCTCGAAGACGCTCATCGCGACCGCCGAGCTCATGGGCGACATCGCCGAATCCGGGTCGCTGGGCATCCGCCTCGATGACACCGACACGGGGGAGGCCTCGGACTCCACCGGCGGCCGGATCCGCGCCGACCTCGGTGCGATCAACACCCGGATCCTCGAGCTCGCCAACGCCCAGGCCACCGACATCCACCACGGCCTCGTGCGCGCCGGGGTCACCGCCGTCAAGGGGCAGGCGCGCCTGACCGGCCGCAGACAGGTCGAGATCTCCCCGGCCGACGGGGAGGCGTACTCCGTCGAGGCCGATACCGTGCTGCTCGCGGTCGGCGCCCACCCGCGCGAGCTGCCGAGCGCTCAGCCCGACGGCGAGCGGATCCTCACGTGGACCCAGCTCTACGGCCTCGCGGAGCTCCCGGAGCACCTCGTCGTCGTCGGCTCCGGCGTCACCGGCGCGGAGTTCGCCTCGGCCTACAACGCGCTCGGCTGCCAGGTCACCCTCGTGTCCTCGCGCGACCGGGTGCTGCCCGGCGAGGACAGCGACGCCGCGGAGGTGCTCGAGAACGTGTTCCGCTCCCGCGGCATGAACGTGCTGTCGCGCTCGCGCGCGACATCGGTCGAGCGCACGGAGACCGGGGTCGAGGTCACCCTCGAGGACGGCCGCACGGTGGCGGCGACCCACTGCCTCATGGCGGTCGGCTCGATCCCGAACACCGAGGACCTCGGACTCGAGGCGGCCGGGGTGCAGACGGAGGAATCCGGCCACATCACCGTCGACGGGGTGTCGCGCACCTCGGCGCCCGGCGTCTACGCCGCCGGGGACTGCACCGCGGTGCTCCCGCTCGCCTCGGTCGCGGCGATGCAGGGTCGGATCGCGATGTGGCACGCGCTCGGCGACGCGGTCTCCCCGCTCAAGCTGCGCAATGTCGCCTCGAACGTCTTCACCGCCCCGGAGATCGCCACGGTGGGCTTCAGCCAGGCCGACTATCTCGAGAACTCCGACGAGGTGGAGACGGTGACGCAAACGCTGTCGACGAATCCGCGGGCGAAGATGCAGGAGATCACCGACGGCTTCGTCAAGATCTTCGCCAGGCGCGGCTCGGGGTCGATCCTCGGCGGCGTCGTCGTCGGCCCCAAGGCGAGCGAGCTCATCCTGCCGATCACGCTCGCCGTCGAGAACCGCCTCACCGTCGATCAGCTGTCCTCGAGCTTCACCGTCTATCCCTCGCTCAGCGGCTCGGTGACGGAGGCGGCGCGCAAGCTCCACCACCACGCCCGCTGAGGCCGGTGCGCCCACGCCGTGCGCTGAGACAGGTGCCGAACCCGGCGGGCGGGCTCAGGCCTCGAACTCGACGAGCGGCTCGCCGGCGCGCACCGTGGCGCCCGGCTCGACGAGCACGCGCGCCACGGTCGCCGCGTGCGTCGCGGTGAGCGGCTGCTCCATCTTCATCGCCTCGATCACCGCGAGCCGCTGACCGGCCTCGACGGTGTCGCCGGCGGCGACCTCGACAGACACGATGGTGCCCTGCATGGGAGCGGTGAGGCGCGGCGAATCGTCCTCGCGGCGCGAGCCCCGTCGGCGCAGGCCGCCGCGCCGGGTGGCCGACCCGGGAGCCGCCGGGCGGGCGAGCTCGGCGGGGACCTTGACGGTCATCCGATGGCCCTCGACCTCGACCACGATGTCGATGACGTCCTCGGCGGGCTGGGTGTGCACGGACATGGGTTCCTCCGGAGTGTCGAACTGGGGCATGTAGGTCGACTGCAGCCAGTGCGTCGACACGGTGAAGTCCTCGGTGAAGGCCGGTTCGTCGACGAGCCGGCGGTGGAGCGGTATGAGGGTGCGCACACCCTCGATGGTGAACTCGTCGAGCGCGCGGCGGGCGCGCGCGAGCGCCTGTGCGCGGTCCTCGCCGGTGACGATGAGCTTGGCGAGCATCGGGTCGAAGTCGGTGCCGACCTCGGTGCCGGTGCCCACGCCGGAGTCGAGCCGGATGCCCGGCCCGGCCGGCGGGATGTAGCGGGTGATCCGACCGGTCGCGGGGAAGAAGCCGCGGCGGGCGTCCTCGGCGTTGATCCGGAACTCGATCGAATGGCCGCGCGGGACGGGGAGCTCCGGCGGCAGGGATTCGCCGGCGGCGATCCGCAGCTGCCAGGCGACGAGGTCGACCCCGGCGACCTCCTCGGTCACCGTGTGCTCGACCTGGATCCGGGCGTTGACCTCCATGAATGTCGGGCGCCCGTCGCGGCCGAGCAGGAACTCGCACGTCGCTGCGCCGACGTAGCCGACCTCGGCGAGGATGCGCCGCGAGGCCTCGGTGACCGTCTCCTGCTGCTCGGGGGTGAGGAACGGGGCGGGTGCCTCCTCGACGATCTTCTGGTTGCGCCGCTGCAGGGTGCAGTCGCGGGTGGACACCACGTGGACGGTGCCGGCGGCATCGACGAGGCACTGCGTCTCGATGTGCCGGGGGTCGACGATCTGCTGCTCGAGGAGGCACTCGCCGCGGCCGAAGGCGCTGCGCGCCTCCCGGGTGGCGGACTCGAGGGCCGGCTGCAGCTCGGAGGCGTCCGCCGCGGTGCGGAAGCCGCGCCCGCCGCCGCCGTAGACGGCCTTGACGGCCACGGGGTAGCCGATCTCCGCGGCGATCCGCCGGGCCTCCTCCAGGCTCTCCACCGCGCCGCCGGAGCCGCGCGTGATCGGGGCGTCGACGGCCTCGGCGACAGCGCGGGCTCCGGCCTTGTCGCCGAGCCGGGCGATCGCCGCCGGCGGCGGGCCCACCCACACGAGGCCGGCGTCGAGCACGGCCTGGGCGAAGTCGGGGCTCTCCGCGAGGTACCCGTAGCCGGGGTGCACGGCGTCGGCGCCGGACCTCCGGGCGAGATCGAGGAGTCGGGTGATGCTGAGGTAGGTGTCGGCGGGTCCGAGCCCGTCGAGCAGCCAGGCGTCGTCGGCGAGCCGGACGAAGTCGGCGTCTGCGTCCGGCCGGGTGTAGGCGGCGATCGCGCGGATCCCGAGGTCGTGGCAGGCGCGGATGATGCGCAGGGCGATCTCTCCGCGGTTGGCGATGAACACCGCGCGGACCGGCCGGTGCGTCACGCTCGCGGAGTACTCCGCGGCCAGCTGACTCATGTGGGGGACTCCTGAGGACGGAACGACATGGAACAGGTCAAACCTAGAGACCCTCGCCAAACACTTGTCGCCGATCGACAAAAGACTTGGATGAACTTCTTCCGGCGCCGCGGGAGTGTCGCGCTCAGTCGCGGGCGTCCCACAGGGACGGCCAGAACACGCCGAGCCCGGTGACGAGCCGGCGGAGCACCGGCAGGCTCAGGCCGATGACGTTGTGGTGGTCGCCCTCGATCCCGGTGACGAAGGCGCCGCCGAAGCCGTCGATCGTCAGTGCGCCGGCGACCTCGAGGGGCTCCCCGGTGGCGATGTAGGCGTCGAGCTCGGCCGGGCTCGGCCGGACGGTGCGGATGACGGTGCTCGCCGTCTCGACCGTGATGCCGGTGAGGCCCCATCCCGCCTGCGCGTGCCCGGACGCGGTCGGTGCTGCGTCCGGGGCGGGGCTCCCGGCGGGGGCGTTGCGGTCGAGCCGCGCGACGCAGTGACCGGTGTGCAGGTGGGCCGTGGACCCGCCCATCTCCTCCCACACCCGGCGGGTCGCCTCGGCGGTGTGGGGCTTGCCCACCGGCCTGCCGCCGAGCTCGAGGATCGAGTCCGAGGCGATGAGCACCGCGGTGCCGGAGTCCCCGGGGATGGCCGCGGTGCCGGTGAGGATGCGGTCGAGCACGGTCCGGCCCTTCGCCTCCGCGAGCACCCCGGCCAGCGTGCGGACGTCGGCATCCGGATGGGCGGCCTCGACGGCGGCCTCGTCGACGTCGGAGACGATGACGTGCGGCGTGATGCCGGACCCAGCGAGGATCCTCCGGCGCGACGGCGAGGCGGAGGCGAGGACGACGGCGGTCATGCGGAGAGCTCCTCGGGATCGGCGGCCGGTCCGGCGGAAGCCGGGGGCGGGGGTGCGTCGGGCTCCGCGGCGGGGTGCGCGGTGGGCTCGGTGCCGGGGGCGATCGACACGGGCGCGGCGAGGTCCTCGGCGATCCGGCGGACGATCGCCGCGGCGAGCTGTGCGCAGCCGAGCACGCTCGGATAGCGGCCGCCGGCGCTGACCAGCCCGATCCGGGTGGTGCCGGCGAGCGTCTGGTTGAGCGACACGGGCAGCGCACCGGTGCTCACCGCGGTCAGCCACTGGGAGCCCGACAGCACACGCGAGCTGCGGCGGAGCACGTCGCGCAGCGGTCGGCCGATCGAGGGGAGGAGGCCGAGGTTGGGCACGGTGAGCACGATGACCCGGTACCCGCCCTCGCGCTGCAGCCGGTTGATCACCGTCGACAGGACCGGCAGGCCGATCGTGCCGCTGATCGGATGGACGAGGTCGGCGGTGCCCATCGACACGACGGCGTAGCGCGGTTCGCCGCCGCCGGTGCGCGAGCGGCGCATCCGGCGGTCGGTGAGCACGGCCGACACCTGCCCGAGGAGGTCGTCGGCCCCGGCGGACGGCGCGGCGACGACGCGCAGCCGCACGTCCTCGCCGATGAGGCGGGCCACGCCGCGGGCGATGAGCATCCCCTGGGTGCGGCGTCGGGAGCCGACGTCGAGGCCGGCGACCCACGAGTCCCCGAGCACGGCGACGGCCGGCAGGTCCTCGTCGGCGCGGCTCTCGACCAGCGGGATGCCGCGGCCGGTGGAGCGGTCGACGCGGAGCGCGGGCTGCGGCACCGGGCGGCGACCGTCCTGCTCGACGGCGGTCCGCAGACGGGCGGATTGGAGGCGCAGCTGCACGGTGCCGAGCGCGAGCGCGAGCGCCGGCATGCCGACCCCGAGCGCGAGCCCCCACTTCGTCGTTCGCCGCATCCCCGTCCTTTCGGTTCCGTGGCGAGTCTAGGCGATACAGTGGGGCCCATGGCCAACGAGACCCGGACCGGGATGACCCGGCGACTGCGCAGTGTGTGGGACGAATTCAGGCTCCGTCGCGACCAGGCGGCCCAGCGCCCCGGCGGCAGCTTCGGCACCCTCGCCCCCGGGCCGGCGGTCTATGCCGAGCCGACCGAGGACGAGCTCGGGCGCGGGGCCTACGAGCCCTACGTCGCCCCGCCCATGCGGCTCGCCGCGGCGTGGAGCTGGCGCACCATCGTCGTGCTCGCCGGGATCGGGGTCGCGCTGTGGCTGCTGTCCAAGGTCAGCATGATCGTCCTGCCGGCGCTCATCGCGCTCCTCATCTCCGCGCTCCTGTCCCCGCTCGTCGGCCTGCTGCGCCGGATCGGGCTGCCCCAGGTGCTCGCCTCGTTGATCTCCTTCGTCGGCTTCATCGTGTTCGTCGTCGGCCTGCTCTACCTCGTCGGCCAGCAGATCGTCGTCGGCTTCACCGACCTCGCCGACCAGGTCGTCGCCGGCTTCCGCTCGATCAGCGACTGGCTCCAGGGCAACCCGTTCGGCCTCGAGTCCGCGCGCATCTCCCAGGCGATCGACGACGGCGTCAACCAGGCCACCGCGTACCTGCAGAGCCACTCCTCGCAGATCCTCGGCGGGGCGGTCGGCGCGGCGAGCTCGGTGGGCAGCTTCCTCACCGGTCTCCTCCTCACCCTGTTCACCGCCTTCTTCTTCCTCTACGACGGCCGCAGCATCTTCAGCTGGTTCGTCGGGCTCCTGCCCAAGCCCGCCCGTGCCCAGGCGGAGGGCGCGGCGCTGCGCGGCTGGCAGACCCTCGTCCAGTACGTGCGGGTGCAGATCATCGTCGCCGGCGTCGACGCGGTCGGCATCGGCATCGGCGCGTTCTTCCTCGGACTGCCGCTCGTCATCCCGCTCACCGTGCTCGTCTTCCTCGGGTCCTTCATCCCGATCGTCGGTGCGGTGGCCACCGGCGCCATCGCGGTCATCGTCGCGCTCGTCTCGCAGGGCTTCGTCTCCGCGCTCATCATGCTCGGCGTCGTGCTCCTCGTGCAGCAGATCGAGGGCAACGTCCTGCAGCCGTTCATCATGGGCAAGGCCGTCTCCGTCCACCCGCTCGCGGTGGTCCTCGCGGTGGCCGCCGGCGGCTTCCTCTACGGCATCCCCGGCGCGCTCTTCGCCGTCCCGCTCATCGCGGTGATCAACACCGTCGTCCTCTACCTCTCCGGCAAGGACGTCTTCGCCCCGGACGAGGAGGCGAAGACGACGGTCGAGGACGGCGAGGAGAGACCCGTGCTCGACGACGACCCGGACGACTCCCCGCTGCGCACCTCGCTGCAGGAGGAGCAGGACCCGGCGCCGCAGGCGCACGGATCGTCCGCGCGCGGCTCACAGGCGAAGGACGCCGCGCAGGCACGCGGCACAGATGCACCGGCCTCGGGGCGCGGACCCGGCTCGGGGGATCCCGACACCCGGCTCTGAGTCGGGGTCCGGCCGCCGGGCGCACCGACGCGAACGGCCCGGGGCGTGAGCCCCGGGCCGTTCTGCTGCGTCGATCGCTGCGTGCCGGATGGTCTCCGGCGGCGCATCAGCCGGTGTAGGCCTCGATGCGCTTGACGGTGACGGCGATGGTCTTGCCGCTGGGCGCCTCGTACTCGGCGGTGTCGTCGACCTTCTTGCCGTTGACGGCCGCGCCGAGGGGAGCCTGCTCGGACACGACGTTGATCGTCTCGTTCTCGTCGACGATCTCGCGGGAGCCGAGCAGGAAGGTGAGCTCGCGGCCGCCGGCGTCGACGGTGATGACCTTGCCGGGGGAGACCACCGTGGTGTCGGTGTCGGTCTCGCCCACCTGGGCGCGCGCGAGCAGGTGCTCGAGCTGACGGATCCGGGCCTCCTGCTTGCCCTGCTCCTCGCGTGCGGCGTGGTAGCCGCCGTTCTCCTTGAGGTCGCCCTCGTCGCGGGCGGCCTCGATGCGCTCGGCGATCTCGACACGACCGGGCCCCTTGAGGTGCTCGAGCTCCTTGGTCAGGCGATCGAAGGCCTCCTGGCTGAGCCAGGTCTCCTCACCCGTGATGTCCTCGGTCATGTCACTCCTAATCCCGGCCGCAGGCTGCGGCCGAACTGCAATGAGAACTCCCGGGAGCCGGTCGGCTTCCGGGAGTGAACAGTGTTCGAAGGCTCCAGTTTAGTCGAGGAACCAGCAGGAATCCACATGCCCGCTCGCCGCGAGCTGGGTGGTCGCGATGTCGAGGCGGAGCTGCGCGGGGCGGGATTCGTCGGCCGCCGGGTCCGGATCGACGGTGACCTCGCGGAAGCCGACGATCGCCTCCTGCTCGTTCGTCGCCTGCACGATGCACTCGATCGTGCGCTCGGCGTCCGGGACGACCGACACGTGGGCGATGGTGCGGGTGGAGTCGACGACCTCGTAGCCGATCGTCGTGGGATCGGTGGGGGTGGTGCGCGGGGCGAAGGAGTACCAGGCGGCGAGCGCGATCATCACGGCGATGCCCGCGGCGGCGGCGATCGCGAAGCCGCGCCGGCGCGGCGGCCGGCCGGCCGGTGGGCGGGCGCTCCCGTACCGTTCGGCGATGGCGGCGTGTGCCGTGGTCATATGCAGTCGATCCCGATTCGTCTCGTGTCCGTGCGGCGCACTAATCTAGAGTAGTCGAATTGTCGTCCCACCGGAGAGCCCGCCCCCGCGGCGCGGACCCGGTGGGCCCGTGTCGAGAGGTACCGCCACCCATGAGTCACCCGTCCTCGGAGTCACTGCCCTACCACGGACTGCGTCTGCTGGCGGTGCACGCTCACCCCGACGACGAATCCTCCAAGGGGGCGGCGACGACCGCCCTCTACGCCGAGCGCGGGGCGCGGGTGATGATCGCGACGATGACCGGCGGGGAGGCCGGGGACATCCTCAACCCGGCGCTGCTCCAGAGTCCGCAGGCCGCCCGCGACATCGCCGGGCTGCGCCGCGACGAGATGGCCCGCGCGGCCGCCGAGCTCGGCGCCGAGCACCGCTGGATCGGCTTCGTCGACTCCGGGCTGCCCGAGGGCGACCCGGCCGTCGAGACCCCGCACGGCTGCTTCTACCGGACCCCCACCGCGGTCGCTGCACGTCCGCTCGTGCACCTCATCCGCAGCTTCCGGCCGCACGTCGTCACCACCTACGACGAGCTCGGGGGCTACCCGCACCCGGACCACATCAAGACCCACGAGGTGACGATGGCGGCAGTCGAATCCGCCGCCCACCCGGAGGACAACCCGGAGCTCGGCGAGCCCTGGCAGGTGCAGAAGGTCTACTACAACCAGGACCTCTCCCCGACGAAATGGCTCATCATCCACGAGCGGATGCTCGCCGACGGGCTCGAATCGCCGTTCGGCGAGATGCTCGAGCGCTACCGGGAGCGGGCGGACACGCGTCGCACCTGGCTGTCGACCCGGATCGAGTGCCGCGAGCACTTCGAGCAGCGCGACCGTGCGCTGCTCGCCCACGCCACCCAGATCGATCCGGAGGGCGGGTTCTTCACCGGGGCCCGTGAGGCCTCGAAGAAGTACTGGACCTCGGAGGAGTTCGAGCTCGCCCTCGACTTCACCGGACGGGACCCGCTCGACGGCGCACAGGAGTTCGTCGAATCGGATCTGTTCGCCGGCGTGATCGACGACTCAGGGCGGCGAGTGCCCGACACCGGACCCCTGGGCCAGGGTGCCCGAGAGGACGAGGGATGAACGCCGCACTCATCGCGCTGGCCCAGTCGCCGGCGCCCACCGAGGACATCGAGTACCCGGACCCGGTGCTCGTCACCCCGGGCACCATCGGCTTCCTCGTGACGTTCTTCATCGTGGTCGCGGCCATCTTCCTCATCCGCGACGCGCTCAAGCGCGTGCGCCGCGTGCGCGCCAAGGACCACGCGGTCGACCGCTACCCGATCCCGATGCGGCGTCCGGGCGAGGAGAACCAGCCCCTCAACCACGGCCACGACGGGCAGGGCGATGCCGTCGGACCCGACTCGGATGTCGCGGACACGGATGCCGGGGACACCCCGCCTCGCACCTGAGCCGGACCGCCCGGCTCAGAGCTCGGGGTTCGTCGTCACCGCGCCGACGAGCAGGGCGGCGAGATGGCAGCCGAAGCCGAGCACCGTGAGGGTGTGGAAGATCTCGTGGTACCCGAACACCCGCGGGGCGGGGTCGGGCCGCTTGATGCCGTAGATCACCGCACCGGCGATGTAGAGCGCGCCGCCGACGATGACGAGGATCGCGACCGCGGGGTTCTCCTGCCAGATCTGGGGCAGGTGGCCGACCCCGGTGACCCCGATCCCGACGTAGACGGGGACGAACAGCCAGCGCGGGGCGGTCGTCCACACGATCCGGAAGATCACCCCGAGGATCGCACCGATCCACATGATGCTCAGCAGCACGGTGGCCGCGCCGCGATCGAGCATGAGGACGGCGAGCGGCGTGTAGGTGCCGGCGATGATGAGGAAGATGTTCGCGTGGTCGAGGCGGCGCAGGAGCAGCCGCACCCGCATCCGCCAGCGCCCGCGGTGGTAGACGGCCGAGGTGCCGAACAGCATCATGCCGGTGACGGTGAACACCGCCGCGGCCATGCGCGAGGCGATGGTGGGGGAGAGGATGATGAGTGCGAGCCCGCCGATCACGGCGAGCGGGAACGCCCCGGCGTGGATCCAGCCGCGCCACGAGGGCCTGATCTGCCCGGCCAGCCGACTGAGCTCGAGGCGGATCGCGCGGCCGCGCCGGCTGCCGTAGAAGCTGCCGCCGCCGGCGGGTGCCTCGGAGGGGGGTTCGGGCGGCCGGGTGACGGGGGAATCCATGCCACCGATTCTATCGGGCGCCGCATGCCGCTCCCGCGCGGGCCGGGTACGCTGAGGACCATGCGCGTGAAAGGAACTCTGCAGTCGGCGCTCTACCGACTCTACGACCACCGCATCGTGCGCAGGATCGCCCCCGGCGAGCAGGTGCCGCGCCATGTCGGGATCATCACCGACGGCAACCGGCGCTGGGCCAAGGAGTTCGGCACGACCACCGAGCACGGCCACCGGATGGGCGCCGGGCGGATCCTCGAGTTCCTCGGCTGGTGCGAGGAGATCGGCGTCGAGGTCGTCACGCTCTATGTGCTCTCGAAGGAGAACCTCGCCCGGCCCGCCGAGGAGGTCGCGGCGCTCACCGACATCATCGCCCGGATGGCCTCGGACATCGCCGACCGGGAGACCGCCTCGGTGCAGCTCGTCGGTGACCTGGGGATGATCCCCGAGCCGCTGCGCTCCCAGCTCATCGGCGCCCAGCAGCGCTCCGCCTCCGGCGAGCCCACCGCCAAGCTCCTCACCGTCAACGTCGCGGTGGGCTACGGCGGTCGGCAGGAGGTCGTCGACGCGGTGCGCAGCTGGCTCACCGAGGAGCGGGCCGCCGGAGCCACGCTCGACGAGGCGCTCGAGAGCCTGAGCGAGGCCTGCATCTCCGAGCACCTCTACACCCGGGGGCAGCCGGACCCGGACCTCATCATCCGCACCTCCGGCGAGCAGCGCCTGTCCGGGTTCCTCATGTGGCAGTCCGCGTACTCCGAGTTCTACTTCTGCGAGGCCTACTGGCCCGACTTCCGGCGCACCGACTTCCTCCGCGCCGTGCGCTCCTACGGGCAGCGCAACCGCCGCTACGGGCGCTAGCCGCACCCGAGGGAAGATGCCGGCGCTGCGATTCAGCCGCTGTTCATCCTGCTGTCACACGCCGGTCCGGCGCGCCGCCGGTCGCGACCGGGAGCCGCGGGTAGGTTGAGGAGCAGTTGGCCGACACCAACCCGGGGTGCACATCTCGTCGGGGAAGGACAGGGAACGGGCGCCTCGGCAGACGATGCACAGGGGAGCCCAGCATGACCGCATCATCCCGCACCACCTACGTCCTCGACACTTCGGTGCTGCTGTCGGATCCGAACGCGGTGTACCGCTTCGCCGAGCACGAGGTGGTGATCCCGCTCATCGTCGTCAGCGAGCTCGAGGGCAAGCGCCACCACCCGGAGCTCGGCTTCGCCGCCCGCAAGGCGCTCAACATGCTCGACGAGTTCCGGCAGGAGTTCGGTCGTCTCGACGAGTCGCTGCCGCTCGGCGAGGAGGGCGGATCGCTGCGGGTCGAGATCAACCACGTGGACTCCTCGGGCATGCCGGTGGCATTCGACCGCGGGGAGAACGACACCCGCATCCTCGCCGTCGCCCGCAACCTCCAGGCCGAGGGCGACGCCGTCATCGTCGTGACGAAGGACATCCCGATGCGCGTCAAGGCCTCCGCGCTCGGCCTGCGCGCCGAGGAGTACCTCGCCGAGCTCGCGATCGACTCCGGCTTCACCGGCCTGTCCGAGGCGGCGCTCGACGAGGCGGAGATGAAGACGCTGTTCGACACCGGGCACCTCGAGACCGAGGCCGTCGCCGGGGAGATCGTCAACACCGGGCTCGTGCTGAGCTCGCCGCGCGGTTCCGGGCTGGGCCGGGTCGTGGGGCCGAACCGGATCAAGCTCGTGCGCGGGGACCGGGATGTGTTCGGCGTGCACGGGCGCTCCGCCGAGCAGCGGATCGCGATCGATCTCCTCACCGATCAGGACATCGGCATCGTGTCCCTCGGCGGGCGGGCGGGCACCGGGAAGTCCGCACTCGCGCTCATGGCCGGCCTGCAGGCCGTGCTCGAGGACCGGACGCAGGAGAAGATCATGGTGTTCCGGCCGCTCTATGCCGTCGGCGGGCAGAACCTCGGCTACCTGCCCGGTTCCGAGGGCGAGAAGATGAACCCGTGGGCGGAGGCGGTGTTCGACACCCTCGGAGCCCTCGTGTCGAAGAACGTCATCGACGAGGTCGTCCACCGCGGGCTGCTCGAGGTGCTGCCGCTCACCCACATCCGCGGCCGCTCCCTCCACGACGCCTACGTCATCGTCGACGAGGCGCAGTCGCTCGAGCGCAATGTGCTGCTCACGGTGCTCTCGCGCCTCGGGCAGAACTCGCGCGTGGTCCTCACCCACGACGTCGCCCAGCGCGACAATCTGCGGGTGAGCCGCCACGACGGCGTCGCCGCGGTGATCGAGAAGCTCAAGGGGCACCAGCTGTTCGCCCACATCACCCTCACCCGCTCCGAGCGCTCGGCGATCGCGGCCCTCGTCACGAGCGTCCTCGAGGAGTACGACATGCACTGACCCGGTGCGGGTGCGCAGCGGAGGCTCAGGGCTCTGCCGGGGCCCGCTCGAGCCGCGCGGCGAGGTGGTGGGTGAGCGGCAGGCCCACCGCGGCCATCGCGAAGTCCACGGCGAGCACGTCGCCGGAGAGCCGGTAGACCCGCTCGGTCGTCTTCACGGGCTTCGCGCTCGCGGAGTTGACCACCCGGGAGCGCAGGCGGATCTCGAAGCCGTCGTCGTGTGCGGCGAGCGTGCCCTCGGCGAGCTCGGTCTGCCCGGTGGGCTGGGCGAGGACGATCTCGATGCGCCCCTCACCGGGGGAGCGGAGGAACCCGGTCTCGGTGTGGAGCGGCCGGCCGTCGGGCGCCCAGGTGCGCTGTCGGTAGGCGAGGAACGGCTTCCCTACGTCGGTGAAGGTCAGCTCCTCGGTGTAGTCGAAGGAGTCGATCGTCGGGTACTCGCCGTGGCCGGGCCCGCGCCACACCCCGAGCAGGGCGGAGAGCGGGACGAGGTGCGGATGCAGGGTCATGCCCCATGGTAGGCAGGCGGCCGGTGGGCCGTCACCCGGAAGCGCTTCTGCGTCACCTGGATCGGGGCGGCGTCGAGCCGGACGAGGGTCTCGAGGTGGTCGTCGACGGCGAAGCCCGGGACGTCCCAGGGGACGAGCCCGAGGTACTCGACGAGCGCCTCGGCGTCGCGGAACTCCATCGTGCCCGCCCAGTCCTCGGCGCGGTCCACCGTGAGCCCGGCGGCGGCGAGCTCCGCGACCATGATCGGCAGGCGCACCTCCGCGTGGAGCGGCGCGCCGCCGAACCACTCGCGCAGCTCCCCGGCCTCGGTGCCGTCGACCTGCTGGGTGAGCAGCATGCCGCCCGGGCGCAGGCAGCGGGCGACCTCGGTCGCGGCGAAGGATTCGTGCCGGGCCATGACGAGGTCGAGCGAGGCGTCGGGGAACGGCAGCCGGTCACCGGCCTCGGAGTCGTAGGCGAGCACCTCCACCCCGGCCGGGGCGAGGGCGGCCCGGGCGACGGGCAGATTCGGCTCCCACCCCTCGGTCGCGGTCACGGTGGGCCGCTGCTGCCCGGGCTCTGCCGGCGCCCTCCCCGTCGGCAGGCCGGCGAGGAGGGCGAGGAGCCGCTCGCCGCCGCCGGTCCCGAGGTCCGCTGCGGTTCGGGACGCGCCCAGCGCGGTGCGGCAGTCGGCCTCGAAGTCCCACGGCGGGTCGTCGGCGCGCAGCCGACCGTCGAGGCGGGAGAAGTCCCAGCCGGTCATCGTCGCCTCCGCATGCGCGGCGCGCAGGCGAGCAGCGAGCTCGCGCATCGCTCGTCTCCTGTCGAACAGCATCGAGCGGTCGCTTCCCTGGCGTTCCGGGGCAGGAGGCCGGAGGGAAGCGACCGCTCGACGACGGTGACGCCGTGGGCGTCGGTTCTACCTGTAGTCGCCGATCATCGTGGTGACGTCGAGGGCCTTGTCGAGGTCGGCCTCGGTGATCGAGCCGTCCTCGACGAAGCCGAGGTCGATCGTCGCCTCCTTGACGGTCATCTTGCTGTTCACCGCGTGCTTGGCGATCTTCGCCGCCGCCTCGTAGCCGATGACCTTGTTGAGCGGGGTGACGATCGAGGGCGAGGCCTCGGCGAGGAAGCGGCAGCGCTCCTCGTTCGCGGTGAGCCCGTCGATCATCTTGTCGGCCATGACGGTGGAGACGTTCGCGATGAGGCGGATCGACTCGAGGAGGTTCTTCGCCATCACCGGGATGCCCACGTTGAGCTCGAAGGCGCCGTTCGTCGAGGACAGGGCGACCGTGGTGTCGTTGCCGATGACCTGGGCGGCGGCCTGGATCGCGGCCTCGCAGATCACCGGGTTGACCTTGCCGGGCATGATCGACGAGCCGGGCTGGAGGTCGGGGATGTGGAGCTCGCCCAGGCCGGTGTTCGGGCCCGATCCCATCCAGCGCAGGTCGTTGTTGATCTTCATGTAGCTGTAGGCGATCGTGCGGAGCTGGCCGGACACCTCGACGAGGCCGTCGCGGTTGGCCTGCGCCTCGAAGTGGTTGCGCGCCTCGGTGATCGGCAGGCCGGTCTGCTCGGCGAGGAGCTCGACGACGCGGGAGGAGAAGCCGGCCGGGGTGTTGATGCCGGTGCCTACTGCGGTGCCGCCCTGGGGGACCTCGGCGACGCGGGGGAGCGAGGCCCGGATCCGCTCGATGCCGTAGCGGACCTGCGCGGCGTAGCCGCCGAACTCCTGGCCGAGCGTCACCGGGGTGGCGTCCATGAGGTGGGTGCGGCCGGACTTGACGACGTTCTCGAACTCCTTCGCCTTCTTCTCCAGCGACGTGGCGAGGTGCTCCATCGCGGGCGTGAGGTCGTGGACGAGCGCCGAGGTCACGGCCACGTGGACCGAGGTCGGGAACACGTCGTTCGAGGACTGCGAGGCGTTGACGTGGTCGTTGGGGTGGACCTCGATGCCCTCGCCCTCGAGCGCACGGGTGGCCAGGGTGGCGAGCACCTCGTTGGTGTTCATGTTCGAGGAGGTGCCGGAACCGGTCTGGAACACGTCGATCGGGAACTCCCCGTCGTGCTCGCCGGCGATGACGGAGTCCGCGGCGGCCTGGATCGCCTTCGAGCGGGCGGCATCGAGGACCTCGAGCTCCTCGTTCGCGCGCGCCGCGGCCTTCTTGACCTGGGCCAGCGCGGCGATGTGGGCGCTCTCGAGCGTCGAGCCGGAGATCGGGAAGTTCTCGACGGCGCGCTGCGTCTGCGCCCGGTAGAGGGCCTGGGAGGGGACCTTGACCTCGCCCATGGTGTCGTGCTCGATGCGGAATTCTTCGCTCATGCTTCTTCTCAGCTCCTTGCTGGTGTCGTGATGCGGGCTGCGGGCCCGCGCCTCAGGGGTCGGGGGTGTGGGCGGCGGTCGGATCAGGCGGCGGGTTCGGGGGCGGAGTCGGCCTGCGGCGTCTCGGTGACGCCGCTCGCATCGAGCTTCGCGACGAGGTTGACCCGGCCGTCGGCGAGCCGGTAGGTCAGCCCGGCGATGACGAGGCGGCCGTCCTCGACGGCCTGCCGCAGGATCGCCGAGCGCTGGGGGAGACGGCGCACGGTGTCGATGGTGTTCTGCACGACGGTGCCCTGGACGTCGCCGCGCCCCGCGCCGGTCGCGCGGACCACCGAGGGGAGCAGCTTGGACACGACGTCGGAGATGAAGCCCTCGGGCATGTCACCGGTGGCGAAGGAATTCAGCGCGGCCGTGATCGCCCCGCAGCTGTCGTGTCCGAGCACGATGAGCAGCGGGGTGCCGAGCACCTCGACGCCGTACTCGAGGCTGCCGATCGTCACCGAGTCCGCGACCTGGCCGGCGGTGCGGACGACGAACATCTCGCCCAGCCCGACGTCGAAGATCATCTCCGCGGCGACGCGGGAGTCCGCGCACCCGAACAGGGTGGCGAAGGGGGCCTGTGCAGCGGTCAGCGCCTCGCGGCGGGAGGCGTCCTGGTTGGGGTGCGCCGGGGTGCCGTCGACGAACCGCTGGTTGCCGTCCATGAGGCGCCGGTAGACCTCCGAGGGGGTCTGCGCCTGCTGCGGTGCGCTCGCGGATCCGGGCGCTGCCCGTTCCGGGGAGCCGGATCGCGGATCAGACGAGGCCACGGCGCGCGGCCTCCTCCGCGGCTTCGACGTAGGAGTGGGTCTTCTCGAGCTGGTGCTCGGCGTAGACGTTGCGCACGGTGCCGGACTTCGAGCGCATGACGAGCGAGTGGGTGAGCACCCGCCGTCCTTCGTAGCGCACACCCTCGATGAGGTCGCCCTCGGTGATGCCGGTGGCGACGAAGTACGTGTTGTCGCCGGTCACGAGGTCATCAGTGTTGAGCACGGCGCCGAGCTCGAGGCCGGCGGCCTCCGCGTTCTCCCGCTCCTCGTCCGACTGCGGCCACAGGCGGCCCTGGATCACGCCGCCGAGCGCCTTGATCGCGCACGCGGTGATGATGCCCTCGGGGGTGCCGCCGATGCCCATGAGCATGTCGATGCCCGAACCGGGGCGGCACGCGGCGATCGCCCCGGCGACGTCGCCGTCGCTGATGAGGCGGATGCGGGCGCCGGCCTGCCGCACCTCGTCGATGAGCTGCGCGTGGCGCGGGCGGTCGAGGATGACGACGGTGACCGAGGACATGTCGGTGCGCTGGCCCTTGGCCTTGGCCACCCGGCGGATGTTCTCCGCCACCGGCAGGCGCAGGTCGATGGCGTCGGCGGCCTCGGGGCCGGTGACGAGCTTCTCCATGTAGAACACGGCGGACGGGTCGTACATCGCGCCGCCCTCGCTCACCGCCATGACGGAGATCGCGTTGGGCATGCCCTTGGCGGTGAGCGTGGTGCCGTCGATCGGGTCGACGGCGACGTCGCACTTGGGCCCCTGGCGATCGCCCACGGACTCGCCGTTGAAGAGCATCGGCGCCTCGTCCTTCTCACCCTCGCCGATGACGACGGTGCCGTCCATCCGGACGGTGGAGATGACGTTGCGCATCGCGGCGACGGCGGCGCCGTCGGCGGCGAGCTTGTCGCCGCGCCCCACCCACGGGGCGGCGGCGATCGCCGCGGCCTCGGTGACGCGGACGAGCTCGAGGGCGAGGTTGCGGTCGGGCCCGCCCTCGGCGTCCCGGAGCTTCTGGGTCCAGGAGTCGGTGACCGCGACGGGCGGGGTCTCGGCACGGCCTCCGCCGTGGTGCGCCTTCTCGGTCTGGGCTGGGGTCTCTGACGGCGTCGTCTCACTCATAGGCTCATTGTGCCACCCGCGCGGGCCGGGCAACCACCGCCCCGGCATCGGTTCGGTGGCTCCCCGGTTTGGACCGGTGCCCGCGACACGGGACAATGGCCGGGTGAGTGACACAGGAAGAGTCCCGGTGCAGCCCGGTTCGCGCGAGGAGATGCGGCGCATCCGGATGTCGTCCAACTGGGTGAACATGGTGATCGCGCTCGGCGTCTGCCTGGCCGCGGTCCTCGTCGCGTTCGCTTTCGTGCCGCGTCCGGAGATGGAGCTCACCCGAGAGGTCGACTACGTCGGGATGGCGGAGTCCGCCCAGACCTCGGCCGACTTCACCCTCGCCGTGCCCGCGCTCCCCGAGGGGTGGACGAGCAACGAGGCGAACCTCGAGCCCATGGGCACCCCGGCCGTGGAGACCTGGTACGTGTCCTGGGTGGGCCCGGAGCGCGAATGGATGTCGCTGCGGCAGTCGCAGGGCAACGACAACTGGGTGCGCTCGATGGTGACCGACGAGCTGTCCGAGTCCGGCACGCGCGAGATCGCCGGGCAGACCTTCACCGCCTATGAGAACTCCCGCGGCGACCAGGCGCTCGTCGGCGAGGTCGACGGCACGACCGTCGTCCTCAAGGGCACCGCCGCCTGGGAGACCTACGACCGCTTCGCCACGGAGATCGTCGAGGGCGCCTGAGCGGCGGCTTGCGCGGACCGCTCTCAGTCCTCGGAGTCCTCAGCCCTCGGTGTCGGCGCGCTTCGCCTTCGCGGTCTCGAGCTTCTCGCGGGCGCCGTCGAGCCAGGCCTGGCAGCGGTCGGCGAGCGCCTCGCCGCGCTCCCACAGCCGCAGCGACTCCTCGAGCGGCAGGTTGCCGGCTTCGAGACGGGTGACGGCAGCGACGAGCTCGGCCCGCGCCTCCTCGTAGCTCAGGTCCGCGATGTCGGGCTCCGCGGAGCCCGCGCCCGCGGCGTCCGGGGTATTCGTCGTGGTCTCGCTCATGCGGGTTCTCCTCCTGTGCCGGAACGGGCTGCGGTGTGGTGATCGGGTTCGGGGTGGACCTCGGTGACCTGGGCCGCGAAGCCGCCCTCGGCGACCCGGACGCGCACGGCCTGCCCGGCGGCGAGCTCCGCCGAGGACCGTACGGCCGCACCGTCGGCGGTCTGCACGACGGCGTAGCCGCGGGCGAGCGTGTTGCGCGGGGACAGGGAGCGCACCTGTGTCCGCAGGTGCTCGATCTGGGCCGAGGCGTGGCGGACCGCCGCACTCCCGGACTGCCAGGCGCGGGCGCGCAGCGCCTCGACGTCCTGGGCCCGGGTGCCGATCATCGACTCCGGGTGGGCGAGCACCGGCCGGGAGCGGACCGCGGCGAGCGCCTCGGACTCGCGGCGCAGCAGCCGGTCGATCGCGCCGTCGAGCGCTGCCCGGGCCTGGAGGAGGTTCATCCGCTCCTCGTGGATGTCCGGCACGATCCGTTTCGCGGCGTCCGTCGGGGTGGAGGCGCGGAGGTCGGCGACCTCGTCGAGGATCGGCCGGTCGGCCTCGTGACCGATCGCCGACACCACCGGCGTGCGAGCCTCCGCGACCGCCCGGATGAGCGACTCGTTGGAGAAGGGGAGGAGATCCTCGAGGCTGCCGCCGCCGCGCGCGATGACGATGACGTCGACCTCCGGCAGGGCATCGAGCTCCGCGAGCGCCGCCCGCACCTGCGGGACGGCGTCCGGCCCCTGCACGGCGACGGTGCGGACCTCGAAAGCGACGGCCGGCCAGCGCAGCGCGGCATTGCGCATGAC
Organism: Brevibacterium pityocampae; assembly: GCF_039541555.1. Lineage (NCBI taxonomy): Bacteria > Bacillati > Actinomycetota > Actinomycetes > Micrococcales > Brevibacteriaceae > Brevibacterium > Brevibacterium pityocampae. The sequence goes on from NZ_BAABGL010000035.1 coordinate 69,912, forward strand.
GTCCTTCTCCGCATCCGAGTTGCGCCCGGTGATGAGCCCGATCCGGTTCGGCAGGAACGGCAGGCGCTGCTTGCGCTCGGGAGCGAACAGGCCCTCCGCGCCGAGCTGGCGGCGGAGCTTCTCGAGGCGTGCGAGCAGCTCCCCGAGGCCGACCGGCCTGATGTCGTTGGCGCGCATGGTGAGCCGGCCGGCCTTGAGCCAGAAGTCGGCCTTGACGTTGACGACCACCCGTGCGCCCTCCGACAGCGGGGCGTCGATCCGCTCGAGCACGGAGTTCCACACCTGCACCGGCAGGGACATCTCCTCGTCGACGTCGCGCAGTGTGAGATAGCTCGCCTTGCCGCGGCGGTTGAGCTCGATGACCTGTCCCTCGATCCAGACGGCGGACATCCGGTCGATGTAGGTCTTGATGTTGCGGCTGAGCAGGCTGAGCGGCCAGGGGTTGTCCGGGCTCGTCTCCGCGGCGGTCCGCGCCCGCTCGCGGGGCACGTCCGCGCCCAGCGTCCCCGGGGTGCCCGAGATCCTCTGCACCATCTCCCTGCCCTCTCGTTCGGTGTCTGCGCCGAGTCTAGTGCCCGGCACGGACACGGGCGCCCGCTCGCCCCGTCGCGCGCAGGACCCGCCCCGGCGTCGGCTCGGTGGAGGTGCTCAGGTTCCTTCCCTAGACTGGTCGGGTGACTTCTACCGTGACTGTTCCCGTGCCCGCCATGCCGCGCAAGCGGCTGGAGCCTTCCGAGATCCGGTCCCCCGAGGGAGTGGAGAAGAAGGTGCTGCTCGCCGCCCCGCGCGGCTACTGCGCCGGGGTGGACCGCGCCGTCATCGCCGTCGAGCGCGCGCTCGACCACTACGGCGCCCCGGTCTACGTCCGCAAGGAGATCGTCCACAACCGCCATGTCGTCGACACGCTGTCGGCCCGCGGGGCGATCTTCGTCGACGAGACCGACCAGGTGCCCGCCGGCGAGCGCGTCGTGTTCTCCGCCCACGGCGTGTCCCCGCAGGTCCACCGGGAGGCCGAGGCGCTCGGCCTGTCGACGATCGACGCGACCTGCCCGCTCGTCACCAAGGTCCACCGCGAGGCGGTCCGGTTCGCCCGCGACGGCTATTCGATCCTGCTCGTCGGCCATGCCGGCCACGAGGAGGTCGAGGGCACGATGGGCGAGGCGCCGGAGCACATCACCCTCGTGCAGAACCCCGCCGAGGCGCGCACCGTGACGGTGGAGAACCCGGAGAAGCTCGTGTGGATCTCGCAGACCACCCTGAGCGTCGACGAGACCATGGAGACGGTGAACATCCTGCGCGAGCGGTTCCCTTCCCTGCAGGACCCGCCGAGCGACGACATCTGCTACGCGACCCAGAACCGCCAGGTCGCGGTGAAGAAGGTCGCCCCCGACGCCGACCTCGTGCTCGTCGTGGGCTCGGCGAACTCCTCGAACTCGGTGCGCCTCGTCGAGGTCGCGCTCGAGCACGGGGCGAAGGCCGCCTACCGCGTCGACTTCGCCCGCGAGGTCGACGAGTCCTGGTTCCACGACGTCGCGACTGTCGGTGTGACGAGCGGGGCGAGCGTCCCGGAGACCCTGGTGCAGGACCTCCTGCGCCTGCTCTCCGACTACGGCTTCGACGCCGTCGAGGAGATCCGCACCGCGGAGGAGGACCTGATGTTCTCGCTCCCGCGCGAGCTCCGCAAGGATCTCAAGGCCGCCGGGCAGGAGACCTCGAACAAGAGGAACGGCGCCGACCGGGACCACGAGCTGCGCTGAGTCCCGGCTCCTCCGACCGCGGATGAGAACGTTCTCATCCGCTTATCATCTGCGATTCATCGCCGGTTCATAGCGTGATCACGTCAAGGTCAGCCGCCGGAGCCCGTCTTTGCGCCGGATCCGGCCCCGGTGCGCAGGACGGAGCGGCCGGCTTCGCGATCTCCCCGAGCATCATGGCGGTGATCGGAGCCGTGGCCGTCGTGCTCGCTGGCCTCGCGGCCGGTGCGTTCGTTCTCATGCGGTGCCGGCGCCGGCGCACGCCCACGGGCCCAGATACCGGCACCGGCCCTGTCTGAGCGAACACCTCGGGGCCCCCGCCCACTGAACGCTCGGGCACGCACCCGGAGCTCCGCCTGCGATCACGCGCTTCGCCGGGCATCACCTCCACCCCGGCTGGGACCGCCCTCGCGCAGCTCCGGGGGAGAGGCGAGTTCGGCGGCGCTGATCCCGCGGGTCTGCCCGTCGAGCTGATCGAATGCAGCGAGCTCGTCCTGCACGACCCCGGTGGCCGGGAACTTCCGGGCGGTGACGAGGAAGCGGGACTCGAAGGAGCCGATGAACCCGTTGTACTCCGCGACGGCCTTGTCGAGGCTCCCGCCCAGGCGGGTGAGCCGCTCGCTGAGCAGACCGGTGCGCTCGTAGAGCTCGCGGCCCAGCCGCATGACCTCCTTCGCCGAAGTGCTGATCTCGTGCTGGCGCCAGTTGAGCGCGACGGTCTTGAGGAGGACGAGCAGCGTCGACGGGGAGGCAAGCACGACGTTCTTCGCCAGCGCGCGGTCGATGAGCTGCGGGTAGGCGGCCGCGGCCTCGGAGAGCAGACCGTCGGTGGGGACGAAGCACACGACGAACTCCGGGGCCGTGTCGAACAGCGCCCAGTACTCCTTGGAGGCGAGCTGGTCGACGTGGCGGAGCAGGGCACGTGCATGGTCGTCGCCCGCCCCCTGGGCCGGCGCCTCCTCCCCGGACCGCAGCCGGGCGGAGAGCGGCGTCTTCGCGTCGACGACGATCGTGCCGCCGCCGGGGATGTGCACGACGAGGTCCGGACGAGAGCCGCGCGTACCATCGCCGGCGCGGCTCACGCTCACCTGCGTGTCGAAGTCGACGTGGGGGAGCATGCCGGAGTACTCGACGATGCGGCGCAGCTGCACCTCGCCCCACGACCCCCGGGCCACCGTCGAATGGAGGGCGGTCGACAGCCGCCCGGTGGACTCCTGCAACCGCTGGTTCTGCTCGGTGAGCGCGGCGATCTGCGTGCTCAGGCGGGTGATCTGCTCGATCCGCTCGCGGTCGTGCCGGCCGACCTCTGTGTGGAGGCTCTTGACGCCGGCGGCGAGCGGACCGACGGCGGAGGTGAGCTCGGTGGCGAGCCGAGCGTCGGCCTCGAGCGCGGCGGTGCGGTCGGTGAGGAGGCGCTGGGCGGTGCGCGCCTCGGCGAGCTGCCCGACGTAGCCGCTGCGGGTGCGTGCAGCACCGATGAGCCAGCCGAGCGCGGCACCGACGAGGAGGAAGAGAACTGCGGTGATGAGGAGCGCGGTGATGTTCATGCCGCAAGCCTCGCACGCGGCACGGACACGGGGCCGGATGGCAGGATGGAACCCGGGAGCACGTTCGAGAGGGGACAGCACGATGAGCGGACTCGACCTCGCGGAGGTGACCGCGGCGCGCGCCCGGATCGGCGCCCACGTGCGGCCGCTCGCGGTGACGCGAGCGGACGACCACCGAGTTGCCGACGGCGCACCGTTCGAGCTCCACCTCGCCCTCGAGCACCTCCAGCACACCGGGTCATTCAAGGCCCGCGGCGCGCAGAACTTCATCCAGGCGCACCTCGAATCCGGGACCCTGCCCGCAGCAGGAGTGACGATCGCCTCCGGCGGGAACGCCGGACTGGCCTGCGCCTGGGCGGCCCGGGAACAGGGAGTCCATGCGACGGTGTTCCTCCCTGCCACCGCACCTGCGGTGAAGGTCGAGCGCCTGCGCGGTTACGGTGCGGACGTCCGGCAGATCGGAGACGAATATGCCGAGGCGCAGGTCGCCTGCCAGGAGTTCGCCGCGCGGTCCGGCGCCCTGCAGTCCCACGCCTACGATCACCGGCTCATCGCGGCCGGCGCCGGCACGCTCATGGCGGAGCTGCACGAGCAGGTCCCCGATCTCGACACCGTTGTCGTCGCGGTCGGCGGAGGCGGGCTGTTCGCCGGGGTGGCGACCGCGGCGCGGCACCTCGGCGTCCGCACGGTGGCGGTCGAACCGGAGCACTGCCGCGCGCTGTCCGCTGCCCTCGCCGCAGGCCGGCCCGTCGATGTGGCCGTGGAGTCGGTAGCGGCGGATTCCCTGGGTGCGCGCCGCATCTCCGACACGGCGCTGCAGGCGGCGCGCTCCGGTGGCGCGGTGTCGGTGCTCGTGACCGACGAGGCGATCGTCGACGCCCGGCAGCTCCTGTGGGACGAGTACCGCCTCGCTGTCGAACATGCGGCGGGCACAGCGCTCGCCGGCATCCTCAGGCCCGGCGGGTACCGGCCGGCAGCGGGGGAGAAGGTCGCCGTCGTGCTGTGCGGGGCGAACACCGATCCGAGCGATCTCATGGATCGGAATAGTTGAACTCGCAACCATGTTGGGACGGGCATGAAGGCTTTCGGATTCCTCAGCTTCGGCCACTACGGGCACGGTCGCGGACCCGGCGACCCCGACGCCGCGGCGATGCTTCGCGACGCCGTGGAGATCGCGGTCGGTGCCGATGAGATCGGTGTCAACGGCGCGTACTTCCGCGTCCACCACTTCGTCCGCCAGTCGGCGTCCCCGATCCCGCTGCTCGGAGCGATCGCCGCGCGCACCTCGGCGATCGAGGTGGGCACCGGAATCATCGACATGCGCTAGCGCATGTCGGGGTTGCAACACTCGTCCACGTAAGCTTGGTTGCATGGTCGAACTGGTAGCGCTGAGGAAGACGAACGAGGTGGCGGCCTACGTCCGCGCCTCCATGGACCGCAAAGGCGACCGCTGGACGGTCGATACACAACTGAGGAAGATCAGGGCATTGGCCGAGGCCAAGGACTGGAACGTGGTCGAGGTCTACGAGGACAACGCGGTGTCGGCGACGAAGAAGCGTCGAGCTGGCACCCGCTGGGCCGAGATGTTGGACGACGCCCGAGCAGGTCGATTCTCGATGGTCGTCGCCGTGGACATGGACCGACTGCTGCGGAGCACGAAGGACCTGAACACGCTGATCGACCTCGGCCTGCGCGTCGTCACCGTGGACGGCGAGATCGACCTCTCGACGGCCGACGGAGAGTTCCGAGCGACGATGCTCGCCGCTCTCGCCCGGTTCGAGGCTCGACGCAAGGCCGAGCGACAGATCAGGTCGAACGAGCGCCGACGTGCCGAGGGCATCCCCACGTCCGCCTGGAAGGCGTTCGGATGGTCGAGGGAGGGTGAGCTGATCGAGGAAGAGGCCGACGCGGTTCGGCGGGCCTTCGACGCGTTCCTCGGCGAGCCGTCGCTGTCGATCCGTCGCATCCGGGAGGACCTGAACAGCGCTGGCCACCTCACCGCCCGCGGCTCGGAATTCTCCGTCGATGCCGTGCGCTACCTGCTCGCGAACCCGCTTTACTGTGGCTACATCAAGCACTACGCATCCGGCGAGCTGTACCCGGTGCAGGGCGAGGCGTTCCCGCCCATCGTCAGCGAGCAGACGTGGCGGGCCGCGGTGGCGAAGCTGGAGGACAACGTGCGGAGGTCGGCGAGGCAGGGCAATCAGCCGAAGTACCTCCTGTCCACGATCGGCCTCTGTGGGAAGTGCGGCGCGACGCTCGTCTCGGGGACGAACAGCCGCAAGCAGCCGACGTATCGCTGCGGCGAGCAGTTCCATCTCACCCGCCAGCGCGAGCCCGTCGATGCGATGGTCACCGAGGCGGTGCTCACGCGCCTGTCGTCCGTGGACGTGCACGACCTCGTGATGCCGCAGGAAGCCGCCGGGCCGGATCGCGAGGAACTGCTGACCGAACGGAACGCCCTGGTCGAGCGGGTGAAGGAGCTGAGCCCGCTGCTGCGCGACATCCATCAGCCGGTCCTGGAGATCACCGCGGCGATCAACGACGTGAAGGTCCGCATCGACGAGATCGACGCGGAGCTGCTCGACCGCTCGGTATCCGTGGCGGCGAAGCTGCTGGCAGACGTGGAGGAGGCGGTCGGCACCGCGGAGCGTCGCGAGGTTGTCGAGTCGAAGTGGAAGGCGTTGGACATAGACCGCCGCCGGATGCTCGTGGACGAGCTGGTGACTGTGACCATCGAGCCCATCGCGCCCGGTCACGTGAAGTTCGACCCCGACCTCATTCGCATAGAGCCGCGTCGCGACTGACTCATGAGTCAACTCGTCATTGCAATGGTGAGTCGACTCGTGGGAGAGTGGTTGCAGACAAGAAGATCCCACCGGGGCCGCGACTTAGAAGCGCGGGGTTCTGCTCCCGGATGAGTAGCCGGTCAAACAGCCCAACTACCGTGGCGGGGAACCGGAAGATACTCATATCTGAGGACTTCCGATGTCTGTCGTTATCGACGTTCCCCGCGCATCCGCGCTTGACTGCCCTGCTCTCGATCAGGACTCGTCTCCCGTTCCGCATGCTGATGGGCTCGATCCCGTCATCGCCGCCGCCCGCGCCGCCGGTCGCCGAGCCGGTGAGCGCCTGGCACTCACTCCGCTGACGCCGCGACAGCGCGCCGCCGTCGCCGCCGTGATGGGCGGTGGTCGCTGATGAGCGCGAACTCCGCCGCCTTCGATCACCTGACCAGCTTCCGCTGGCGACAGGGCGACCCGTCCCTCGCCGATGGCGAGGCCCAGCTCTACGACCTCGGCGTGCTCCGCTCCGTGCTGGAGGAGGCCGTCGAGATCGCCGTCGCCGACGCCCGCGCCGACGGGGTGACCTGGGCCAGGATCGGCGACGCCCTCGGCGTCACGCATCAGGCTGTCATCAAGCGCTACGGCCGGGGCGGTGGTCGCTGATGCACGCCGACGCACGCAACCTCAGCACCGCACCCGCCGACCTGACCCCGCCCGGAGGGCCTGGCCTGGCACCCGCCGAAGGCGGGCTGCCCATCGCCGTGATGACGGTCCGCAGCCGTGCTTCGCACTCCAAGAGTTTCGGGGGCCTCATTCGTTCCTACGGGCGCGGCAAGGGCTTGTCGATTGCCGCGCCTTGCAACAACGCGCCTGGTCAGAAGCCGATTCCGTCTTCGCTGCGTCGCGTCGCCTCGCGGGTTCATTTGAGGTCTCATTTGGGGGTCAATACGGGGTCATTTAGGCGCCGCACCCCCTCTGCGGCCCTCCACGCCGCCTGCGACGGGGGTGGTCGCCGTGGCTAAGCAGGAGAACAACCCGACGAGCATCGGGCTCACGCAGTACCTCGATCCGTCGTACTGGACCTGGGCTGCCGAGGACCCGAACGGGGCCGCGCTGCTCGAGCAGGGAGCCGGGGCGATCCTCGCCTACGTCGCGCAGCGGCTCGAGGCCATCGGCTGCGAGGTCATCGAGGCCTACGGAATCGTGCACGACAAGGATGAGCGCGAGGTCTGGAGCGACACGGAGAAGGCTCTGGTGGTCGAGCCGAAGCCCGATCACCTGCACGCGGTCATCAAGTTCGCCAGCCGTGCGAAGAGCGCGCCGCTGGATCGGCTCGCGTTCGGCATCGGCGTCGAGCCCCAGTACGTCGAGAAGCCGGGCCGCGGTCGGTACGCCTTCGACAACATGCTGTCGTACCTGACTCACGTGAAGTATGCGGACAAGCATCAGTACGCGCCGTCGGAGGTCGCCACGGTGCGCGGGCCGGACTACCTCGGGATCGACGCCCAGCGCCGGGAGACCTGGCTCAAGGGGCGCGCCCACGTGAAGAAGAAGGTCGTCGCGGAGAACTTCGAGGACATGCGGGAGCGGGTGCTGCAGGGCGAAATCACGCGGGATCAGATCATGCTCACGGACGAACTGTTCGACATCTACTCGCGGCATCAGCGGGAGATCGACGACGCGCTGTCGGCCTACGGCCAGCGCCGCGCGTACCGGGCGGCCGCGAAGCTGCGCGCCGGTGCCTTCTCGACGCACGTGGTGTTCGTCCACGGGGATGCCGGGATCGGCAAGACTCGGTTCGCAACGGATTTCATCACCGAGGCGATTAGCGCGGCCAATGCACATGGCGAGCGGTGGCAGGTCTACCGTGCCGCGACGGGGAACCCATTGGATGACTGGCGGGGCGAGGAGGTGCTGCTGCTGGACGATCTGCGGGCCTCGGCGATGGACGCGAACGATTGGCTGCTGCTGCTCGATCCGTATAACGCCTCGCCTGCGAAGGCTCGGTACAAGAACAAGGGCGAGGTGGCTCCGCGCCTCATCGTGATTACGGCGACGATCGAGCCGGTCGAGTTCTTCTACTACGCCCGCCAGAAGGGCAACGTGGACGAGGCGCTGGACCAGTTCATCCGCCGCCTGGCGTCGGTCGTGAAGGTCTACCGCGCCGACGACATCAACCGCTACCTCGTGCAGCACATCGGGAAGATCGAGCCCTACGAGTGGCACCAGTGCAGCATCCCGACCGCCGCGCACACGCCCGGCATGTACGGCAACGCGTACCACCAGAACGCCGGGTCGCGGGAACTGACGTACGGTCCGGAGACCTCGGCGGAACACGACGCGGACGGTGCGGTCGCGGAGCTGCTCAGCGGGCTCGCGGTGCGAAGTCCGGACGTGCCGCTGGCGCTGATCGAAGGTGCCGCATGAGCACCGATCAGCATTCGCTCTTCCAGGGGGTCGAGGGGGCCGGAGGCCCCTCGCAAGCAGGGCTGGAGGACACGAGCGTCAGCGATGTGTCCGACAGGCCTACTGCTTGCCACTCTGGCGTACAGGTGGAGCAGCAGACCGACTCCCAGGTGAACACCGGTCGGGCTGATGCGGAGGCTGTGCGTCAGAGTCACGGCGGCGCGAAGCGTCGTCGTGGGGGCCGCGCGAAGCTCGATACCGACTTCGGGGAGGAGACGCTCGCGGCGCTTCGCACTCGTGCGAAGCGGCTCGGGCTGGCTCCGAGCACGTGGGTACGGACCGTCGTACGCGATGCCCTCCACGCCTCCCGCTCGGAGGAGTTGGACGCCGCCGTGGCGGCGCACCTGCTCGGGGTCGAGGCGCGTGTGCAGGCGTCGGCGGACGCTCGTGAGCTGGCTGCCCAGGTGCGCCCGCTGGCGATCAACGTCAACGACTTGGATCGCCGCGCGCGCCGGTGAGGCGGTGGCGCTGTCGTCGGAGGTGCCCGAGCTGATCGAGCTGCTGCGCGAGGTCCGCGCCTTGCTCGGGGATCGGACGGCCGCATGAGCACCACCCACTACAGCCCGAGCACCAGCGCCGCCGACACCGAGCGCTATATCCGCGGGAAGGAGGACGAGCGGGGCGTCGCGATCACGTGCGAAGTGCCGGGAGGCCCTGGCGCATTCTCGGCGCGCGCACGGGCGCTCACGCAGAACACCACGCGCGAGGTCGAGGCGCTGCATTACCGGCAGTCTTTCAGCGACGAGGAGTTCGACCCGAAGAACCCGGAGCACGTGCAGCGGGTGAACGATCTCGGCTATCAGCTCGCGAAGAGGATGCACCCCGACTCGGACTGCCTCGTGGTCAGTCACGTGGATGGCCGGGGCAGAAAGCCGCATAACCACATCTTGGTCATCAATCACAGCAACCGGACCGGAAAGGCGCTCTCGAACTACCGGACGTTCCACGATCGCAAGGCCGGGAACCAGCGGGGCGTGCAGTCGGCGAACGACGAGCTGATGCGAGAGCACGGGCTCTCGGTCGTGAAGCGGCTGGAGCACGCGCCGAAGGACTGGGAGCTGCGCCGCGAGGACTTCGCGGAGGGCGGGCTCGACCGCGAGATGGGTGACCGGATGAGCGCCGCACTGGCCGACCCCCGCGTGGTGGACAAGGCCGGTCTCGAAGCGGTGATCGAGGAGCAGAACCAGCAGCTCGACGACGCCGGGGAACGTGTGCCGAGGATGCGGCTGCACAGCCCCGTCAGCAAGAAGGGCAAGCGCGCCGGGCAGGAGACCTGGACGCTCTACATCGAGGACCGCCGCGGCGAGTCCGGCCGCGCCGATCGCCGCAAACGCGCGAGCGCGCTCTCGGCGGACTTCACCCCGGAGGGCGCGCAGGCGTTCTTCGACTACCACCAGCAGCAGAAGGAGCAGGAACATGAGCGCAGCGCTCGACAGGCTGAAGCAGCAGAACGGGCCCGTGCAGTCGCCGCAGCCGCTCGGCAGTCCGGAGACGATGGAGCTGTTGACCTCGATCCTCGCCGCCGTCGAGGCGCAGAATACGAGGATTGCCACGCTGACCGAGCAGCAGAAGAAGCTCGCGGGGTTCGTGAAGGTCATGGACGAGGAGACGACGAGGCGGCTGGAGCGGATCACGACCCCGGCGTCGACCTCCTCGCCCTCCAGCGACGTGTCCGCGAGGATCGCGAGTATCGAGAGCAGGCAGAACGAGATCGCGAGCACGCTCGGCGAGTTCGCGCAGAGTCTCAACGGCGAGAGCTTGAACGCCGCGTCGCGAACCTTGGTCGCGGAGGCGCAGAAGAATCGCGCGGCTACGGCCTCGGCGATTGAGGGTCTGAAGGTGCAGGCCACAACGAACCAGAAGCTTGTGAGCCAGGTCGGCGGCGCGGTGCAGCGGATCGAGAAGCGTACTGAGGAGCGGGTCGAGAAGGCCGTCGAGCAGGTCGCCGGGGAGGCCTCGGCCACGATGACCGCGAACCTCGACGCCTCGAACGAGCGCGCCGAGCGGATGATGGCGGCGACGGCGAAGCTCGAAGCGCGTCAGCTCTGGTCGCCCGCCGCTGCGATGTGCCTCGCCCTGCTGCCGGTGGTCGTGGTCGTCGCCGGGCTCTGGATGGGCATCGCCGGTCTCATCACGGGCGCTCAGTGGGCGCTCGACGTGGACGGGCGCATCTGGCTCGGCATCGGGCGCTGGCTCGTGGTCTCCGTGGGTCTCGCCGGGGCCGGCTACGGGCTCTTCGCGTCCGTCCGCTCGGCCGCCGGTCTCGTGGAGACGTGGAAGGGTCGCGGGGTGCCGAAGTGGCCGAGGTGGCGATGATGGCTGGATCCGCTCGAGCTACCGGTTCCGATCAGCGGTCGAAGGATTTTCGCAGCAGCCGGTCCTGCGGCCTCGGTGCCGCCGCCCTAACCTGACGAGCATCCCCGCCGTGACGGCCATCACGACGGCGATCCCGGCACCGATGATCCAGGGGTTACCGAGGAGCCCACCGACGCCCGCGAGTGCTCCGCCCGCCGCGATGAGCGGCAGGCCGCAACAGAGCAGCAACGGAAGCGCGCAGCATGCCAGCAAGAGCAGTCCGGTCCCTGCAGCGACGACGGGACCGGCGCGCCGTTCGTCGCGGTCCTGATCGGCGCTCGTCGTCTGCACCTCTTCAGGATGAGATCTCCCCGATTGCCTGCGCTGCCGGTCATGCGCAGCACGACAGCAGCGACGGGTCGGTGGTGAAGGCCTTCGCGGCGATCCGGATGCCCTCGGCCATCGTCAGGTAGGGAGCCCAGGCGTCGGCGATCTCGGCGACGGTCTTGCCGAGCACGTGGACACCGGCGGCGGCGAGCTCTCCGGCGTCCTTGGCGACGGCGGTCAGGCCGAGGATCTCGTTCGTGTCGGCGTTCACGACGATCTTGATGAACCCGCGGGTGTCGCGGTTGACCAGCGCGCGGGGCACGTGGTGCAGCGGCAGGACGCGGCAATCGCAGCGGATCCCCGCAGCAAGCACTTCCTTCTCGGTCATCCCGACCGCTCCGATCGCGGGCCCGGTGAACGTCACCCGCGGCAGGCGGGAATAGTCGACGGCACGATCGGCGTCGGCGAACGCGTTCTCGGCGACGAGGGTGCCGTGGTGGGCGGCGACGTAGACGAACTCGGGGTGCCCGGTCACGTCGCCCGCGGCCCAGATCCGCGGGTTCGAGGACCGCAGCCGGTCGGAGACGACCACCTCGCCGGAGTCCCCGGTCTTCACCCCGACCGCATCGAGGTTCAGGCCATCGGTGACGGGACGGCGTCCGAGGGCGACGAGCACCTGCTCGGCGCGGAACTCCTGCGAGTCGCCGGACACGTCGGCGGTCACGACGGCCTCGCCTCCCGTGCCGCGGGAGACCCGGGTGGGCACCACGCGGCGGACGACGCGGATGCCTTCGTCGGCGAACGCCTCCTGAAGCGCCTTGGACACCTCCGGCTCCTCCTTCGAGGCGAGCCGGGACCGCACCAGCAGCGTGACCTGCGAGCCGAGGCGAGCGAACAGCTGCGCCTGCTCCAGGGCGACGTAGCCGCCGCCGAGCACCAGCAACGACTCAGGAACCTCAGCGAGTTCCATTGCCGTGGTCGAGGTCAGGTACCCGGTCTCCTCCAGGCCGTCGATCGGCGGAGCCCACGGGCGAGAACCAGTCGCGACCAGGAAGTGGTCGGCCTCGATGGTCTCGACCGTCCCGTCGCCGGCGATGATCTCCAGTACCGGGGCGTCTGGGCCGCCGGCGAACGATGCATCGCCGCGGCGGACCTGCCAGCCGTAGGAGTCGGCGACGTCGGCGTACTTCTCGCCGCGCAGCGACTCGACCAGCGCCTGCTTCCCGGCGATCAGCGCAGGCATGTCCACTGTCTCAGCCGTCGCCGCGATCCCCGGGAACCGGCCTGAAGCGTCGGCGGCGACGTGACGGGTGTCGGCAGCGGCGATGAGGGCCTTCGACGGCACGCAGCCGGTGTTCACGCAGGTGCCGCCGAGCGTCCCGCGCTCGATCATCACCACCGACTTGCCGAGCGTGGTCGCACGGATGGCGGCGGCGAATGCTCCGCCTCCGGATCCGATGATGGCGAGGTCGTACTTGGTAGGCATCGCTGCTCCTGTCAGTCCTTGGCTTTCTGCTCTGTCTCAGCCATACTGGACCTTCCAGTGCAGGGGAAGGTCAAGCCTGCTCCTGCCGAACGATCGGAGGCCGCGATGCGCATCGGAGAACTCGCCGAACGCGCGGGCACCACGGCGAAGACGCTCCGCTTCTACGAGGGGCAGGGGCTGCTTCCGCCGGCCGAGCGCACGCAGTCCGGCTATCGCGACTACGCACCCGAGACGGTCGCCCGGATCGACTTCGTCCACCGCGGCCAGGCCGCGGGCCTCACCCTCGCCCAGATCCGCCAGATCCTCGACATCCGCGACGGCGGCCATGCGCCCTGCGAGCACGTGCGCGACCTGCTTGACGTGCGCCTCGCTGAGATCGAGCAGCAGATCGCGCAGCTCTCCGTGCTGCGCGACACTATCGCGGACCTCAGACAGGACGCCGCGCACCCGGACCCTGAAACGTGCAGCACCGATCAAGTGTGTAGGTACTTGTAGACGACGGTAGCCAATGACTCCAACGCTACAACCCCGATATGCGCTACGAGAACCCGCTGTACCTCGCCGAGGAGGCGGCCGCCCTCGACCTGCTGTCCGGCGGCCGGGTGGCCCTCGGCGTGAGCCGCGGATCACCGGAGCCCGCGCTGCGCGGCTGGGAGGCGTTCGGCTACACCGGGTCGACCGACCCGCGCGGGGCGGACCTCGCGCGGGAGAAGTTCGATCTGTTCATGCGTGCGGTGCGCGGCGAGGGGATCGCCGAGGCGGACCCCGAGCAGTTCGGCCGCACCGGGAGGCTCCGCGTCGAACCCCATTCCCCGGGTTTGGCGAGCCGGATCTGGTGGGGTGCGGGATCGCGGGAGACCGCCGCATGGGCCGGCGCCCAGGGCGTCAACCTCATGAGCTCGACCCTGCTCACCGAGGCGACCGGGGATGCGTTCGCCGATCTCCAGGCCGAGCAGATCGCACTGTTCCGCGAGGCGTGGCGGGACGCCGGCCACACCGGGGCGCCGCGGGTGTCGGTGAGCCGGAGCATCTTCCCCGTCGTCAACGAGAACGACCGGCTGCACTTCGGCCTGCGCGGCCAGGGGGCGGCGGACCAGATCGGCGTCATCGACGGCTTCCGCTCGACCTTCGGCAAGACCTACGCCGCCGAGCCGGACGCCCTCGTCGAGCAGCTGCGGGCCGATGCCGCGGTGCAGGCGGCCGACACGGTGATGCTCACGATCCCCAGCCAGCTCGGGGTCGACTTCAACCTCCGCATCCTCGAGGCGTTCGCCGAGCACGTGGCCCCGGGGCTCGGCTGGGAGCCGAACACGCAGGGTCCGGTGTAGGGCGACCCGGTCTGAGCCTCACCCCTCGCGGGCTCTGGCTCCGGCCGGGTGCGCACCGGGGATCGGTGGTGCCCTGAGCCCACCCGGTCGCAGGGCGGTGTCAAGGACGGAGCGGGCCCGGCTAGACTGGGTGACCGTGGCTCTTACTATCGGAATCGTCGGACTGCCCAACGTCGGCAAGTCCACCATGTTCAATGCCCTGACCAAGAACCAGGTGCTCGCGGCGAACTACCCGTTCGCGACCATCGAGCCGAACATCGGCGTGGTCGAACTGCCGGATCCCCGGTTGAACCGGCTCGCCGAGATCTTCGGCTCGGCGAAGATCCTGCCGGCGACGGTGAGCTTCGTCGACATCGCCGGGATCGTGCGCGGCGCCTCGGAAGGGGAGGGGCTGGGCAACCAGTTCCTCGCGAACATCCGCGAGGCCGACGCGATCTGCCAGGTGATCCGCGGGTTCTCCGACTCCGACGTGGTGCACGTCGACGGCAAGGTCAGCCCGGCCGACGACATCGACACGATCAACACCGAGCTCATCCTCGCCGACCTCCAGACGATCGAGAAGGCCACGCCTCGGATCGAGAAGGAGGTCAAGCAGAAGAAGACCGCGCCCGAGGTGCTCGCCGCGATGCAGGCCGCGCAGGCGATCCTCGAGGAGGGGCGGACGCTGTACCAGGCGATGCATACGGAGAAGTTCGACGTCGCTCCGCTGCGCGAGCTCCAGCTCATGACGACCAAGCCGTTCCTCTACGTGTTCAACGTCGACGACGACGTGCTCGCCGACGAGGCCAAGAAGGACGAGATGCGCGCACTCGTGGCGCCGGTCGAGGCGATCTTCCTCGACGCGAAGTTCGAGTCCGAGCTCGCCGAGCTCGACGACGACGAGGCCGCGGAGATGCTCGAGATGAGCGAGCAGGACGAGGCGGGTCTCGACCAGCTGGCGCGCGTGGGCTTCTCCACGCTCGGGCTGCAGACGTACCTCACCGCCGGGCCCAAGGAGTCGCGCGCCTGGACGATCCCGCAGGGAGCGACCGCGCCCGAGGCGGCCGGCGTCATCCACACCGACTTCCAGAAGGGCTTCATCAAGGCCGAAATCGTGTCCTTCGAGGACCTCGATCAGCACGGTTCGATGGCCGATGCCCGCGCCGCCGGCCGCGTGCGTATGGAGGGCAAGGATTACGTCATGGCCGATGGTGACGTGGTGGAGTTCCGGCACAATACAACCTCTGGTGGCAAGAAGTAGGGGACCAGGTGCGCTTCTTCCCGGACGCAGCCCGGAGCGTGAATTTTCAGAAACTGAGACGGCTGGTTCGCCGACGTGAGCCTGTTCGTGTCGGAGGATAATGAGGGTTCACCCCAGCAGGAGATGAGCACAGTGGCGCACAATGAAGCCGTTCAACGGGGTTCAATGCTCGACATCGATGTGAGCGAAGACGCGATCGTTGACTCCTACCCGGATGTCCTCGAGGTTCTGCTCGTTGACCGCACCACAGGCGGGAACATCATATGGGCGACGGATCATTACACGGCTCTCGGGAATTCCTATGCTCCGTCCGCGCAAATCACTGTCGCTGCCATCACCGGGCCGCGACAGGGCGTCATTCGGCCCCGCGTAGAGAAGTCGAAGGAGCAGCGCTGGGACCGTACCAAGGACAAGGCCGAGGTATTCACGCCGGCATGGCTGTGCAACGAGCAGAACAATCGTGTTGACGACGCGTGGTTCGGCCGGCCAGACGTGTTCAACCATGCCGCGGCCACGAATTGGGAACCCCGGCGGGGAAAGATTGCTTTTGAGCCCGACGGGCAGCGTACCTGGAAGAAGTACGTGGATGACCGCCGCATGGAGGCAGCGTGCGGCGAAGCTCCGTACCTCGTCAGTCGGTACGATGCCGCTACCGGTGAGCCTATCGAGCTGGAGCGCCGCATCGGTTTGCTGGACCGGAAGCTCCGCGTCGTCTCCGAGAACGCGGCTGATGCGACCGAGTGGCGCGCGTGGGCACGACGCGCGTTCGAAAGCACGTACGGCTTCGAGTATCAGGGTGACAGCTTGCTTCTTGCCCGCGAGAACCTCTTGGCGTCATATGCCGAGTACTCGCTGGACGCCTTAGGGGAAGAGCCATCTCGAGCGGAACTGGCGTCGATCGCTGCGGTGATTTCGTGGAACCTGTGGCAGATGGATGCTCTTACGGGGCGACCGCCACTCCAAGCGGAGCCTTTCGAGACGGGGGTATTACCGCTGTTCGGTGAGATCGAGGAAGCCCCAGACCTCAGATGCGTCATCCGCGATTGGCGGGCGAAGAAGAAGTATACGTATTCCGAGCTAACGAGCTAGGCGGGGGCTAGATTGATCGAGAATCTGGATTTAATCGAAGGGCTCATCATTGGGCGAGTGCGGCCAAAAATCTATGCCTTCAGCACCAACACCTTGCCGAACTACTTGAAAGTCGGCGACACGTACCGTCCCGTGACGCGACGTCTTCAAGAGTGGCGGAAGCACTATCCTGACCTGCAGCAGCACTTCGAGGGCTCCGCATCCGTCACAGACGACGTCTACTTCCGAGATCATTCAGTTCATCACTTCTTGTCACAAGATAGAGGCCGCCACCGGCTCGATCGTGATGGGTTAGGCCCGGGCATCTACTACAGTAATGAGTTCTTCGAGGACGCCAATTCTGATGACGTTCATATGGCGATCGAGGACATACGTCATGACCATCAGCATGAGGGTGGCCGCTACGTCTTCTTCGATGCGTCTCAGCGACTACGCAAGACCTTCCACTATGCACGCGGCGATGAGTGGACACCACGCCCCAATCAGCAGCAGGCTGTCGACAACTTTGTAGCCGCCGTCGATGCCGGTCGAACAAACCTGCTGATGTACGCCGTCATGCGGTTCGGAAAGACTTTCACCTCCTTGCTGTGCGCGAAGGAGATTCAGGCTCAAACAGTGCTGGTGGTCTCGGCCAAGGCAGACGTTAAAGGCGAATGGAAGCAGACAGTCGAATCCGCGGGGAACTTTTCTGGTCACGTCTTCCTCGATGCGGACGACCTTCTCGCTGATCGAAACGCAATCGCTAAGGCCAGAGATCAGAACGACAGCGTCGTCGTCTTCCTCACTCTCCAAGACCTGCAAGGTGACGAACTCAAGGAGAAGCACCAGGAAGTCTTCAGCGATGAGATTGATCTCCTCATCGTTGACGAGACTCACTTCGGAGCACGAGCCGAGAAGTACGGTGCTGTGCTGCGAGAGGCGAAGCAGCCTGCCGAGGCCGAATCAGCGATCGTTAAGACGGAAGACGACCGAATTGAATTGGCAGACGCTCAGGACAGGCTCAAGATCCTTGATGCAAAGATCCGCCTTCATCTATCCGGGTCTCCCTATCGAATCTTGATGGGGAGTGAGTTCGAACCGGAAGACATCATCGCCTTCGTGCAGTTCGCAGACATCGTGAGGGAACAGGAGCTGTGGGATCAGGAGAATCCTGACGAGGACGAGTGGAAGAACCCCTACTTCGGATTCCCTCAGATGATCCGTTT
Organism: Brevibacterium pityocampae; assembly: GCF_039541555.1. NCBI lineage: Bacteria > Bacillati > Actinomycetota > Actinomycetes > Micrococcales > Brevibacteriaceae > Brevibacterium > Brevibacterium pityocampae. Next base: position 87,435 of record NZ_BAABGL010000035.1, read on the forward strand.
TGGGTCTCGCCTCGTCGGCCTTTTGATCTTGACGGTGACATGAGCGGCATTTCGGGATATCAGGATGTTGTCGATGGCATAGACGACCCTGTGCGCTGCATCGGGAAACGCAGGAAAGCTGGATATCTCCCAAGGCGAGTAGTGGCGGCAAACGATCATTGGATTGATCGTTGGAAGGTTTTGATTTCTCGCTCGAATAATATTGGAACAGAGTTAAACGACGATAATCAGAACGCGTTTGTAGTCGAGCCGGGATCGGTCTGCACTGAAACGTATATTGTCGTTGGGGCTGATCTTGAATTGGACGAGAGTACCGCATTGAATCTCGTCGCATACATGAAGTCGAGATTTGCTCGTTTTCTGCACTCAATGGCGAAGGTTAGTCAAGATGCGTCGAGGCGCACCTACCGCTTCGTGCCGCAGGTGGACGTGTCCTCGGGCTCCAAGATCGACTGGTCGCGATCGTCGGACGAAGTCGACGAGCAGTTGTTTGATCTCTATGAATTGACTGCGGACGAGCGTGAACACATTAGATCCTCGATCAAGGAGATGTAACGCGATTCTGCGTTAGTGACGATGGCCGCATCGCCCAGTTTCGGCGCGGACCACTGTCTGCGGATATCCTCGTGCACGTGGACAACTCGACATCGGTTCCGCGACGAGCAGCCATCTACCTCCGGATCTCGCTGGACCGGGACAACAACCGGAGAGGCGTTACGCGGCATCGCGAGGATGCAGAGCAGCTGATCGAACACCGTGGCTGGACCCAGGTCGACGTCTACGAGGACAACGACACGACGGGCTCTGGGCGCAAGAGCCGCCCGGCATTCGAGCGGCTGCTCACGGACATCGATAAGGGCCTTGTCGATGTCGTCGTCGCGCAGGAATGGCCACGACTCGAGCGCAACCGGATAGACGGCGTGCGGATCATCGAGGCGGCGCAGCGCCACCACGTGCTGTTGACCTTCGCCAAGGGGAACGACATCGACTGCTCGACGTCGATGGGTCGACTTGCAGCTGATCTGTTCTCGGCGGTGGCCCGCAATGAGATCGAGGCCAAGGCCGAGCGGCAGTCTCGTGCTCAGCTCCAGCGGGCGCAACAGGGCCGAGCACCCAAGGGCGTCCGCCCTCTGGGTTATGCGACGAACGGCGACCTCATCGAAGACGAGGCCGCTGTCGTCCATGAGATGTTCCGGCTCTTCGCCATCGACGATGGGCCCTCGGTGGCGGCAATCGCCCGTGGCCTTTCCGGGGAGGTCTCCGACGTGGTCCCAAAGACGCTGCCTCACCTGCCGAAGCGCAGCCGCACATTGGCGATCGAGCGCAACGAGCGTCGGAAGGCAGAGGGCCTCCCATTGAGCCCTGTGCCCGCGGACGGGCCGTGGGACTCGTCGACGGTGCTTGGCATCCTTCGCAACCCGCGCTACGCCGGCTACTCGGTATATACCGACCGCACGGATCGGGAGAAGAACAAGCGTCGCACCTGGCACGCGCAGGTCCTCCGGGACGAGAACGGCGACCCGGTGATGGGGCAGTGGACGCCAATCGTCGAGCCTGACGTGTGGTGGCGCGTCCAGGACAGGCTCAACGAACCCCGACGCATCACCAACAAGACCGGATCCACGGCACGCAAGCACATCGGTTCAGGACTCTACCTCTGCGGCATCTGCGAGCAGCCGGTCCGGGCCCACAGCCTGCGCTACCGGTGCGAGGGGCATCTCATGCGCTCTCGGAAGCAGATCGATGACTGGGTGATCCGTGTGATCCGGGAGCGCCTGTCCCGACCGGATCTCGCCGACGCGCTGGTCCTCCCCGACGAACCGCGGCTCGATGCTATTCGCGAGCTGATTGCGAAGCACGAAGCCAAGATCAAGCGCGCACAGGCCGACTACGACGCCGAGATCGTCGAGGGCTTCGACCTCAAGCGCATCCGGGATGCCGAGAACGCGGAGATCGCCCAGCTGGAACAGGAGAAGCGTCAGCTCACGACAACGGAGGATCTCGGGGGAGTGCTCGATGCCGCGGACCCCGTTGCTGCTTTCGACGAGGCCGACCTGATGATCAAGCGGCGCGTCATCGAATTCTTCGCCACCGTACGACTCTACCCGCACCCGCGGGGCAAGAAAACGTTCGACCCCGAGACCGTGCAGATCACGCCGAAGTCGTGATCGCGTCGTGGACCTGGCACGCGAGGATCTTGCCGTGAGGACTCAGGCATATACATGGTTGCCCGACCGCCACCTCGGCGTCGCTGCGACGCTCGCGCACGCTGATGAGCTCATCGCCCAGGTCGCAGAGACCCTCTACGGCTACCAGACGCACCCGGACGGCATCCTTCAGCTTCAGGAAGAAATCGGCGCGACACACAGCCGTACCGTCGTCACCGGAGTCGAGCCGATACCGCGCAAGGTGCCGCTGCTGGTCGCTGACGCAGTGGTGGCGCTACGCAACGCCATCGAGCACACGCTGTTCGCGGAGATTGAGTTCTGCGACGGCGAGCTCGACGAGAAGGCGGCCAAGGTCGTCGAGATGCCCGCTTCGCGCACCTACGACGACTTCCAGAAGTGGGTCAAGAGCCGCGCGAAGAGCGGCCCGCCGTCTCTGCAGCGCGGCAGTGAGGTCCTGCGGCGCATCGAGGGCCTGCAGCCCTTTCATCGGTTGCGGGATCCGGAGAACCACCCGCTGGCACTGCTCGCGCTGCACACGAATCACTCGAAGCACCGAGCACCGGCGATTACCGCCGTCCGGCTCGCCGCCATCGACCGCGAAGACCGCACGCCGCCGTCCCTGGCCGACATCGAGCGTCGCCCTGAGGTGCCTCTGGAGGTCGGTGAGGTCATCGCGGAGACGCCTCTGGGGACGAGGGTCCCCGTCGCGCTGTTCCCGACGATCGGCATCAACCGACCGCGCACGAAGCGATGGCCGGTGCTCATGCGGGAGCTCGATGAGTTGGCCACATGGGTTCGGACGCAGGCGATCCCTCGCTTGGTCACCGGCACCGAGCCGCCCTCCCCGGCGCTGCCGTGCAGGTACGAGATCACCGTCGGCCACGACGACGAGCGCGAGGCGCTGACGTCGGGGGTGACGACCTCCGCGGCTCAGCTCCACAATGATCGCCTCGGCGCAGCGAGCGTGCGCATCGACCTAGTGGAGACGCTGTCCCGGATGGACGACGCTCCGAGCTCCGAGGAGATCGCCGCGTGGCTGCAAAGCCTGTCGGACCAGGAGGTGCTCGCTCGCATGCGGCAATTGACGATACCTCAGACCTATGAGCCCGAGATCGTGCTGAGCAACTACGCCAAGCTGGAAGCGATGCGCGACGACGCCCGTCGGTTCGCCGAGGAGTCGCAGCACTAGCGCTGCGACTGCCCCAGCGCCTCGACCACGGCCTCGTATTCGGCGCACGGGTGCTCGGCCGGCTGATTGTCCTCATCCGTGCACGTCGCGCACTCGCGGTGGACGACGACGCCGGCGTGGACGGAGGCTCCGTCCCCGAGGTCACGGTGCTCGAACCTGTCCGCGACTGAGCACGGGTCGCCGAACGTGGCGGGGCAAAACTCCTCGACGTCCTGCGGTCGGTGGAGGCGGGCGACGATCGTGAGGGCAGCGAGGAGGTGCCCTTCGCCGCCGAGTTCACGCCGCGGCACCCCGGAGCGCAGCAGCTCGTCCCGCACGTCGGCGAGGCGCGCGTCGAGTTCGTCCGTCATGCGTCCGCCTGAGCCTGCTCCGGCCACTCTTCACCGTCGTAGTAGTCGACCTCGACGATGTGCTCGGCGCGGTCGCGCAGCCATTGCGCGACCGCCTTGTCGCCGTCCCAGGCGTCGGCCGCGTGATCGAGAGCCGCGGCGGCCATCCGGGCTGACTGATGGCCGACGATCCTGTCCATCTCGGCCTTGTGGCGATGGCTGATGTGCTGCTGTCCCGTGCGGTGGTTGCGGAATGAAGGTGAGATCCAGTCGTCGGGGAGGCCCTTCCGCCCGCACTCGCAGGTCGGGATGAGATCGCCCTCGATCTCCTTGCGCTGCCGCTCCATGGACTGGTGCACCTCGAAGCCGAGGGGCCGGTCGTTCATCGCGTCCTCGAGGCGCTCGATCTTCTCCTGCTCGTGGGTCGTCAGCTCCTTGGCCGGGATCCATCCCGTGAACTCTTGGCCTTCAATCGTGAATCGTCCTCGTCGTCCTTTACCCATGGACCAATCCTCCAACGAGCACAGCGCGTTGTGAACAACCACGCAGAATAGGTGCTGGTCCCGTGCGAGAACAGCCGCATCGACTCGCCCGGCGATCGCGCTGATTCCGGCGTGCTGTCTTCGTACAGTTGGAGTGATCCGCGCCGCATCCGGCGGTGCCGACGTCTCCGAGAGAGGATTGCATCATGGCCGTGAACGATGAGGGCGCAACGTACTTCCTGATCGAGGTCCGGCGCGAGGCTGGAGAGAACTCTTGGACCGCCGAGGCGGTGGGTTCGCATCATGCGCACCATGACGGTGCGGGTATCGAGCTGTTCTACGGCTCGACGTTCGGATGCGACACGCCGGGGGAGGCGCTAGAACAGCTGGCAGCGGATGACCTGACCGAAGAGGCGATCGCGCAGATCGAGCGGACGGCCTGAGTCTCAGAGACACCTGTCACGCTTCAAGGAGGAAGCTTCCCGGCGAAGCAAAACCCCGGCGACGTCGCTCCGAGGAGTTGGGGGGTCATCCGGGGTGTTCACTTCTTAGTCTGCCACATCAGATCTCAGGCGTCGGCTTGAGTCTCATAGACATCACCTTGATGAGCCATGGCGTCGCCGTTGTACTTCCGGAGGCGTGCCGGTCTCATATCCCTGTCTCGAGAGACGCCGAAACGAGACGCCCCTTATGAGACGATTGAGGGTGCCCCTCACCGAACGTGCAGCCCCCTGACGTTTGCTGGACGAGCGTCTTGTTCGTCAAGCGCCTTGAGACCGTGCGCGCCGTGGCTCGAGCGAGGGCATGCGCCTGTAAGTGTCCGCTTCAATGATGAGGTAGCCCGATGATGCTCCGCCTGCTCCGGATAGAACACTTCCGCGGAATCGAGTCTGCGGAGTGGGCGATCAATCAACGATTGATTGGCCTTGTCGGAGCGGGCGACAGCACTAAGACCACCCTGCTGGACGCCATCGGCCTGGTGCTCAGCCCTAACTACAATCCGCAGTTCACGGACGCTGATTTCTACGGCCTCGATCTGTCGAGGGACATTGTCATCGAGGCCGCGGTGACCGATCTGCCGGACAACCTGGTCAAAGAAAGCCAGCTCGGCAAGGAACGCTCCGGTGTCATGCCCGATGGCACTCTGGTGCACGACCCCGTCGACGAAGCTGAAGAGTGCCTAGTGGTCAGGCTTACCGTGACGCCGGAGCTCGATCCGACCTGGGAAGTCGTGCGGCCGGGCTCTGACGACGCTCGTCCTATCTCCGCAAGCCAGCGTCGGCAGTTGGGCTTTTTTCGCCTCGGAGAGCGCCCCGACTACCACCTTCGCTGGGGGCGCGGATCGGCTCTCTCGGGACTGACTGAAGGCGTTGAAGGTGCTTCGTCCGTCATTCTCGATGCGCACCGAGGGGCGCGCCGAGCCGTATTCGACGCCGACCCGAATGCTCTGCATGATGCTGCGATGGCGGCGCAGAGATCGGCTCGGGATTTCGGCGCGGCGCAGTTTGGACAGTTGCGGCCGGGGCTGGCGCCGGGTTCGGTCACCTCCGCGCACACCCTCATGCTCCATGACGGGGACGTCCCGCTGTCGAGTCTCGGCTTGGGCACACGGCGGCTAACGAGCCTGTCGATCCAGGACCAGGCGATGGCAGACGGCTCGATCATCGCCATCGACGAAGTCGAGCACGGACTTGAGCCGCATCGTCTGGCGCAGGTCCTCTACCACCTCAAGAAGCGCGCGCTCGATGGCCAGCTGCAGGTGATCATGACGACGCATTCGCCCACGGCAGTCAAGACGCTTAACGCCGATGATCTCGTCGTCGTGAGGTCCGACGGGGCGGGTAGGACGGACTGCCAGAATGTGCCCGACGACCTGGATAACGTGCAAGGTACGTTCCGAAGTGCTCCTGACGCTTTACTTGGGCGTCGCGTTCTTGTCGGTGAAGGCGCTACGGAGGTCGGCTTCCTGCGAGGGCTGATTCGGCATTGGGATGCAGAGCGGATCTCCGATGGTCGTCCTCCGGCGGCATCGCTCGGGACCGTGCTGGTCAACGGACAGGGCAGCACACAGCCCTCCCAACGCGCTCAGAACTTTCAGCGACTCGGGTACCCGACCTGCATGCTGGTCGACAACGACGATCGCAGAATCGACAGATCGGTGGAGAGTTCCGAGTAAGCTGGCGTCGAGGTGCACCGCTGGCAAGTTGGGCATGCGCTCGAGGACGAGGTGATCCAGACCCTCTCACTCGAAGGGTTGCAGGCCCTCGTCGACTTGGCTCTGGAGATCAAGGGTGAGCAGGCCATTCTGTCGTCAGTTGTAGCGAAGCTCGGCAATGACAAGCTTTCGGGAACCGACGCATCCGCCTGGCAGGCGCAGGCCTCTGTGGACGAGCCCACGCTGCGCAGTGCAATTGCGGATGCCGCCACCGCCAAGGACAAAGAGTGGTTCAAGCGAGAGGACCGCGGCGAGGAACTCGCTGCTATCGTCATTGCTCACGGGGGAGGCCTGGAGAATACCCACCTGCTACAGGTCATTGGCGAGCTACGCGATTTCGTCTACCCGGCGGCGCTGGAGCCGGTGGATATTCCGGAGCAGTCTGCCAATGGCTGAGGAGCCTCGCATCGAGGAAGCAGTCGAGATTGTGCTCGCCGCGCTGCCGTGCTCCGTGACCCTCCCCGCGGGCGCTGGCAAGACGGAACTGATCGCAGCGGCGGTTGCGGAGGTGGCTCGGCGAGGCGGATCGTGCCTGGTCCTGACGCACACCCATGCTGGCGTTGATGCCCTTCGCCGACGGATGCAGAAGTTCGGGGTCCTCAGCGGCCCGGTGCTAGTCCGCACCCTGGACTCCTGGGCATATGACCTGATCGCCCATTTCCCGGACTTGTCGGGGCTCGTCGTGCCGCCTGCCCCTGACTGGGACATGTCCGATGAATATCACCGAGCAGCCGCATGCGCGGCACGTTCGCGAGCCGTGGGCCGGATGCTCAAGGTCAGCTACACCCATCTGTTTGTCGACGAGTATCAGGACTGCCTGGTCGATCAACATGAACTCGTGCTTGCTCTGGCAACGTCGATCCCCACCGCCGTGTTCGGCGACCCACTGCAGAGCCTGTTCAATTTTGGCGCGAACCAGCCGGTGGATTGGGATTCTGACGTGATCCCCAATTTCCCCGGCACGGAGGTCGCCTACAGGCCGCGCCGCTGGGATCCGAATCACCAGGCGCTGGGCGCGTGGCTTGTGAGCGTCCGGGAACAACTCGTCCACGGCATGCCGATAAATCTCGCATCGGCTCCGGTCAAATGGGTGGAACGACGTCACGCGCGGACGCACGTGCAGACGTGCTATTCAGCCTTGAAGCTCGAAGGCACGGTCGCTGTCCTCGGGCACCAGCGCTGGGACTGTGTCAACGCGGCTGGCACACTGGGCGGCAACTATTCAGTGATGGAGGCCCTCGATGAGAAGATTCCAGTTAAACTAGCCGAGAAGATCGACACCAAGGGCGGCGCGGAGATTGCGCAGGCACTCGTGAAGTTCGCGATCGACTGCAGCAGCGGTCTCGCGAAGCACATTACGTCAACCAAACGAAAGCAGCTCGGTGAAGGCAAGTCCTTCACAACCAGGAGCGCCGAACTGATGCCCGCGTATCAGGCTGTCCTGCAGGTGCGCAGCGATCCTCAGCCCAGGTTCGTGCGGATCGCGCTTGAGCGGCTCGGCGAGCTCCCTCAGGTCACCATTCACTGCCGCGAGGCATGGCGCGAGGTCCTCCGGGCGGTCACGGTGGCTGCGACCGAGGATTGCACGGTCGCTGATGCGCTCCAACGCACACGAAACCATACTCGCGCCGTCGGACGCAGACCGAGTGCACGTGTGGTTTCGCGGCCGCTGCTCGTCAAAGGCTTGGAGTATGACCATGTCATTATTCTGAGTCCTGAGAAGTACAGTGCCCAAGAACTCTACGTTGCTCTAACTCGGGGCTCGAAGTCGGTCGCAGTGATTAGTGACACCGTCGTACTTCCCGCGGCGAAAATGGCCACACGGATGGACATGCCTGCCGGTAATTGAAGCGAATGACTAAGTCGGAAGCGAACTATCGCTCACGTTCGGACATTGTTCATGTTTCAATATGCGTGAGCTTGGGTTTCCCGCCGCATCGTTCGATGTTTAGCCACGTATGCTCAATGACTTGTGCCTGTAGTAGGTTTGAAGCGCCCTGAGTTTGTTGGAGGCTCCTGACCTTGGAAACGAGGATGGAGTTATGCCGAAGGAACTGGCGAATGGGAAGCC
>NZ_BAABGL010000036.1:0-163901 GCF_039541555.1 Brevibacterium pityocampae
CCACACTCGCATCCGTCCGCGACTACCTCACCGACCGCCTCGCCAGCTACAAACACCCCAAGGACATCCGCATCCTCCACACCTTCCCCCGCTCCGGGATCGGCAAGATCCAGAAGACCGTGCTCCGCGATCGGGTGCAGTGAGCGGCGCTCAGCGGCCGCGCTCGAGCGCGATCGCCCGACGCATGGTGCTGCGGGCGCGTCGCCGGTCCCCGGCCGCGTCGTAGGCGCACGACAGGCGGAACCAGCGCCGCCATTCCTCCGGGGCGGCCTCGACCTCGTCCCGGTACTTGGCGAACTCGGCGTCGGCGGCCTCGCGGACGATCCGGCCGCCCGGGGTGCGCGGCAGGGTGTCCTCGGGCAGACCGCCCTCGTCCTCGAGGATCGAACCGAGGCGCTGCATGCGCGAGCCGAACAGGAGCTCGGCGATGAGGGCCCAGGCCCCGACCACCGGCAGCGCGAACAGTGCGATCCCGAGGATCTTCGCGATCGGATCGTCCTCGGTGAGCATGATCCAGCCGCGCTGCACGGTGAAGACGAGGTAGACCGCGAGCAGCGCGGCGACGACGAGGGCGCCGATCTTGGCCTTCGCCATCAGAGGGTGAGGTAGTTCTCGAGCCCGACGGCGAGCCCTTCGCGGCCGCCGATCTCGCGGACCGCGGTGATGATGCCGGGCATGAAGGCCGAGGTCGAGAAGGTGTCGGTGCGGAGGGTGAGCGCCTCCCCGTCCGCTCCGAAGTGGATCTCCTCGCTCGCATTCATCCCCAGCTGGCGGACCGCGTGGACGTGGATGCCGTCGATGACGGCGCCGCGCGCCCCGTGGGGGTCGGATTCGGTGGCGTCGGGCACCGCCGGGAGACCGGCCGCGCTGCGCGCCGCGGCGATCCGCTGCGCGGTGTGCACCGCGGTGCCCGACGGCGCGTCGAGCTTGCGCGGGTGGTGGATCTCGACGACCTCGGCGGAGTCGAAGTACTTCGCGGCGAGCTCGGCGAAGTGCATCGCGAGCACCGCGCCGATCGAGAAGTTCGGGGCGATGAGCACTGCCGTGCCGGGGTGCTCGGCGAGCAGCGATTCGAGCCGGGAGAGGCGCTCGGCGTCCCAGCCGGTGGTGCCGACGACGGTGTCGATGCCGTGCTCGACGAGGAAGCGCACGTTGTCCTCGGTGGCTCGCGGCACGGTGAGCTCGACGGCGACGTCGGCCTGCGCGTCGAGCACGGCATCGAGGCTGTCAGCGCTGCCGAGCGCGGCGACGAGGGCAAGCCCCTCGGCCTCCTCGATCGCTGCCACCGCATGCGAACCCATGCGTCCCTGTGCGCCGATGACGGCGACCCTGATCTCACTCATATGTTGATCCTCCCGGCGACCCATCCTACCGCCGCGCCCGCTCCGCCCATGCCCGCACCGGGTCGAGCGCCGCTGGGTCGACTGCCCCGGAGTCGGTGCCGAGGATGGCGAGGAACTGCTCGTCGGTCGCGGTGCGACGGCGCCGCAGGCGGGTGATCGCCCCGAGCGTGTGCATCATCACCCGTTCCCGCAGGCCGAGCTCGGCCCACCGGATGCGGCCGGGGACCTGGAACACGGGAGTGTCGCCGAGGTGGGTGCGGGCCACCTCGGCCCGCCGGGAGGAGTCGACGGGCATGAGCCCGACGAGCACCACCGCCGCCGGCTCCCCGGAGCGCCGACGCAGCTCCGCGAGGCCGGGGATGCGACCGGCGTAGATCGGCGCGACCAGGATCACCGGCGCTCCGGCGGGGGCAGGGTCCGCGAGCGGGTGCGCCCCGGTCCCGAGGTCCGCGGCGAGAATCTCCGCATAGGATCGGGCGGTCCCGTGCTTCGAGCTGTGGACGATGTGCCAGGGCATGGCGTTCCTCCGATGCCCCTGCAGGCGACTGCGGACCCGGTCGAGGACCGGGTCCGCAGGCGGACCGCAGGGTTCAGGTGCGGTGCGGGGTGCTCATCACTTGCCGAGCAGCAGCCCCGGGGTCTGGGTGCGTGCGCGCTCGAAGCGGGCCTGCACGTCCTCCCAGTTGACGATGTTCCACCACGCCTTGACGTAGTCGGGCTTGACGTTCTGGTAGTCGAGGTAGAACGCGTGCTCCCACATGTCGAGCTGGAGCAGCGGGATGTAGCCCACCTGGACGTTGCCCTGCTGATCGTAGAGCTGCTCGATGGTGAGGCGCTGGCCCAGGGTGTCCCAGCCGAGGATGGCCCAGCCGGAGCCCTGGATCGAGGTCGCGACACCGGTGAACTGGCCCTGGAAGGCGTCGAATCCGCCGAGCTGGTCGTCGATCGCCGCGGCGAGCTCACCGGTGGGCTTGTCGCCGCCGTCCGGGGACATGTTGTTCCAGAAGATCGAGTGGTTGACGTGGCCGCCGAGGTTGAACGACAGGTCCTTCGACAGCTTGCCGATGGTCCCGAAATCACCCTTCTCGCGGGCCTCCGCCATCTGCTCGAGGGCGGTGTTCGCGCCCTTGACGTAGGTGGCATGGTGCTTGTCGTGATGGAGCTCCATGATCTTCGCCGAGATGTGCGGCTCGAGAGCGGCGTAGTCGTAGGGCAGCTCCGGGAGCGTGTACTGCTCAACCATGTGTTTCCTCCTCATTCGGACGTGTCCGGGCCGACGTGGTCATCGACGTGGTCGTCCCGGCGCGGCAGTGTGCCGCCATGCACTTCGACCCTATCGAAGGGTCCTATGCCTCACAACGCGTTCCCACCTGGCAGTATTCCGAACGGCTCCGGCGGGCTGCCCGGCATCCCGGTCGCCGCGGGGATCTGCGGAACCGGTCCGGCGGCACTCAGCCCGGCAGCTCGAAGCCGGCGCCCGGCCCGCAGGTGACGAGCGCGCGCGGACCGGCGGCGAGGCGCTCGGCGAGCGCGGTCACCTGCTCCGGCGTCACCGCCCGCACCCGGTCGATGAGCTCGGACGGGGTCTGCAGCGGCCGGCCGTAGAGCTCGGCGCGCGCCAGGCGGTTCATCCGGGCCGCCGAGCTCTCGAGGCCGAGCACGGTGGACCCGGCGACCTGGGACACGATCGCCTCGACCTCGTCGCGGCCGGGCACAGTCGTTGCCAGCCGGTCGAGCTCCGCCGCGCACAGGTCGATGACCTGCTGGGCGGAGGCCGGCGAGGTGCCCGCGTAGATCCCGAACTGCCCGGAGTCGGCGTGGGTGCTCGCGATGCAGTGGACGCTGTAGGCGAGCCCGCGCTCCTCCCGGATCTCCTGGAACAGGCGCGAGGACATGCCGCCGCCGAGCAGCGAGTAGAGCACCGTCATGGTGAACCGCTCGTCGTCGGCCTCGGGGAGGCCGGGCATGCCGAGGATGATGCCCTGCTGCTCGGTGTCCTTGACGACGGTGTGCACCCCGCCGTGGAACTCCGGAGGTGTGCGCACCGGGCGGAGGCCGGCGCCCGGAGCGGAGGACAGCTCGGGCAGGTCGGCCGTCGCGCGGGCGACCATCTCCACCACCGCGGAGTGCTCGGCGCCGCCGGCCGCGGCGAACACGAGCCGCGGTCCGACGTAGTCGTGCGCGTAGTGGTCGAGGAGCGTCCGGTGGTCGAGTGCGCGGATCTGCTCCTTGCGCGCCCCGACCGGCCGGCCGAGCGGGTGCCCGGCGTAGACGAACTCGTCGAAGGCGTCGTAGAGCACCTCGCCGGGGTCGTCGGCACTCATCGCGAGCTCTTCGAGGATGACCCCGCGCTCGCGCTCGAACTCGCGGGCGTCGAGCGTCGAGTGGAGCACCATGTCCCACAGCAGGGCGGTGATGTGGTCGACGTCGTCGACGAGGCAGCGGGAGAAGTAGCAGGTGTACTCCTTCGCCGTCACCGCGTTGCTCTCCCCGCCGGTGCGGTCGAACTCCTCGGCGATCCGGCGGGCGGAGCGCTGCGGCGTGCCCTTGAAGAGCATGTGCTCGAGGAAGTGGGTCGACCCGGCGGCGGTCGGTGCCTCGTCGCGGGAGCCGGAGTCCACCCAGATGCCGACGGTCTCGGACTCGAGACCCGGCATGGTCTCGGAGATGACGCGGATACCACTGGGGAGGACAGAGCGGTAGACGCTGCTGCCCTCCCCCAGGAGCTGTTCGGTGATCAAACCGGTGGCTTACTCCTCGGTCCCGGCGACGTCCTGGCCGCCCTCGGCGTCGTCCTCATCGGCGACGGGGACGAGCGAGAGCTTGCCGCGGTCGTCGACCTTGGTGATCTCGACCTGGATCTTCTGACCCACGGACACGACGTCCTCGACATCCTCGACGCGCTTGCCGTCGTTGAGCTTGCGCAGCTCGGAGATGTGGAGCAGACCGTCCTTGCCGGGGCTCAGCGACACGAAGGCGCCGAAGGACATGCACTTGACCACGGTGCCGAGGTAGCGCTCGCCGACCTCGGGGACCTGCGGGTTGGCGATCGCGTTGATCGCCGAGCGCGCGGCGTCGGCGGCCGGACCGTCGGTCGCCCCGATGAGCACGGTGCCGTCGTCCTCGATGCTGATCTCCGCGCCGGTGTCCTCCTGGATCTGGTTGATCATCTTGCCCTTGGGGCCGATGACCTCGCCGATCTTGTCGACCGGGATGCGCACCGAGATGATGCGCGGCGCGGTCGGCGCCATCTCCGCCGGCCCGTCGATCGCCGCGGCGATGACCTCGAGGATGACGTCGCGGGCCTCCTTCGCCTGCTTGAGCGCAGCGGTGAGCACGGCCACCGGGAGTCCGTCGAGCTTGGTGTCGAGCTGGATCGCGGTGATGTACTCCGAGGTGCCGGCGACCTTGAAGTCCATGTCGCCGAAGGCGTCCTCGGCACCGAGGATGTCGGTGAGCGCGGCGTAGGCCGTCTGCGGGCCGCTGTCGGTCTGCACGACGTCGGACACGAGGCCCATCGCGATGCCGGCCACGGGGGCCCGCAGCGGCACACCGGCGTTGAACATCGACAGGGTCGAGGCGCAGACGGAGCCCATCGAGGTCGAGCCGTTGGAGCCGAGCGCCTCGGACACCTGGCGGATCGCGTAGGGGAACTCCTCACGCGAGGGCAGCACCGGGACGAGGGCGCGCTCGGCGAGCGCGCCGTGGCCGATCTCGCGGCGCTTGGGGCTGCCGACGCGGCCGGTCTCGCCGGTGGAGTACGGCGGGAAGTTGTAGTGGTGGAGGTAGCGCTTGCGCGTCACCGGCGACAGCGAGTCGATCTGCTGCTCGAGCTTGAGCATGTTGAGCGTGGTGACGCCGAGGATCTGGGTCTCGCCGCGCTCGAACAGGGCCGAGCCGTGGACGCGCGGGAGCACGCCGACCTCGGCGGTGAGCGGCCGGATGTCCTTGAGGCCGCGGCCGTCGATGCGCACCTGCTCGGTGAGGATCCGCTGCCGCACGACCTTCTTGGTCAGCGCGTTGAGGGCGCCCGCGATCTCCTTCTCGCGGCCGGCGTACTTCTCGCCGAGCTCGCTGAAGAGGGTGTCGAGGAGGGCATCGCCGGCGGCTTCGCGCTCCTGCTTGTCCGCGATCTGGAAGTTCTTCGTCTGCTGCTCGAAGGCGAGCTTCTCGACGTCGGCGTAGACGTCGTCCTGGTACTCACGGAAGACCGGGAACTCGACGGTCGGCTTCGCGGCCTTGTCGGCGAGCTCCTGCTGGGCGCGGACGAGCTCGCGGATGAAGGGCTTGGCGGCCTCGATGCCGTCGGCGACGATCTCCTCGGTCGGCGCGGTGGCGCCGCCCTGGACGAGATCCCAGGACTGCTCCGTGGCCTCGGCCTCGACCATCATGATCGCGACGTCGTCACCGACGACGCGGCCGGCGATCGCCATGTCGAAGGTGGCGTCCTGCAGCTGCGAGTAGTTGGGGAACGCGACCCACTGGTCCTCGATGAGCGCGACGCGCACACCGCCGATCGGGCCGGAGAAGGGCAGCCCGGAGAGCTGCGTCGACAGCGAGGCGGCGTTGATCGCCAGGGTGTCGTAGATGTGGTCGGGGTGGATCGACATCACGGTGACGACGACCTGCACCTCGTTGCGCAGGCCCTTGACGAAGGACGGGCGCAGCGGGCGGTCGATGAGGCGGCAGGTGAGGATCGCGTCCGTGGAGGGGCGTCCCTCACGGCGGAAGAACGAACCGGGGATGCGGCCAGCGGCGTACATCCGCTCCTCGACGTCCACGGTGAGGGGGAAGAAGTCGAAGTGCTCCTTCGGGGACTTGCCGGCCGTGGTGGCCGACATGAGCATGGTCTCGTCGTCGAGGTAGGCGACGGCGGCGCCGGCGGCCTGCTGGGCGAGGCGTCCGGTCTCGAACCGGACGGTGTGGGAGCCGAAGCGCCCGTTGTCGATGTGTGCGACTGCTGATTCTGGATTGAGGCCCAAGTGAGCTCCGTTCTACGTGCGCACGCCGGATCCGGCGGTGCGCGTGGGGTGGACCGCCGCGGTCGGTGCGCACCGTGTGCGCACCCGGTGATTCGGCCCGGTCATCGATCGAGGCCCACGCATTCTCTGTGCTGCGGAGGCCACTACCGATCACCGGCGACGTCGAACCGGCGGGCTCTGACCGTGCCAGTCTATCAAGTGAGGCCGCCGGAGCCGACCGGCCTGTGCCGGCACCCGACAGCGGGCACGCAGGACCCGGATGAATGACACAGGACCCGCTGAGATCTCAGCGGGTCCTGTGGCTTCGGCGCGGTCCGGATGGACCGCTGCGATCATGCGATCAGCGGCGCAGGCCGAGGCGCGCGATGAGCGCGCGGTAGCGCTCGATGTCGACCTTCTGCAGGTAGCCGAGCAGACGGCGACGGTGGCCGACGAGCAGCAGCAGGCCCCGGCGCGAGTGGTGGTCGTGCTTGTGCTCCTTGAAGTGCTCGGTCAGATCCTTGATGCGACGGGTGAGCACGGCGACCTGGACCTCGGGGGATCCGGTGTCGCCTTCGTGGATTGCGTATTCCTTGATGATCTCCTGCTTGATCTTGGGATCAAGAGCCATGGATGTCTCCTCCGGGTCGTTGCGCGGCGCCCCGACCTCGTGTCGTGAGCACTGTGGAACCGCGGCCGGCTGTGAAAAAACGGCGTCTACGAGCCTAGCACAGCGCGGACGTCGTCGATGTCCCGGTGCATCTGGGCGATGAGGGCGTCCATCCCGTCGAAGGTGACCTGGCCGCGGATGCGCTCGATGAACTCGAGCGTCATCCCGGATCCGTAGACGTCGAGGTCGGGGAATGCGACGTCGACGATGTGGGCCTCGACCCGCCGTTCGGCACCGTCGAAGGTCGGGTTGGTGCCGATCGAGATCGCCGCCGGGTAGCGCTCGGGGTCGGCGTCGAAGAAGGCCCAGCCGGCGTAGACGCCGTCGGCGGGGACGAGCCCAGCGGAGTCCGGTGACAGGTTGGCGGTGGGGAATCCCATCTCGCGGCCGCGGGCATCGCCGTGCACGACGGTGCCGTTCACGGTGTGCGGGCTGCCGAGCATCTCCGCGGCCGCCCGGACGTCGCCCTCGCGGAGCAGGCGGCGGACCTCGGTCGAGGAGTAGCGGCCGTGCTCGCCGACGTCGTCGATGGTGACGACCTCGAAGCCGTAGGTGCGCGCCAGAGCGCGCAGCGTGTCGATGCTGCCGGCGTTGTCGCGGCCGAACCGGACGTCCTGTCCGACGGCGACGAGGCGCGCGCCGAGCCCCGCGACGAGGTAGTCGCGGACGAACTCCTCCGGGGTCTGGGCGGCGAAGTCGAGGGAGTAGCGCTGGACGAGCACGGCGTCGATGCCGGTCTCCGACATCCGGGCGAGGCGGTCGGTGAGCGCGCCGATGAGCTCCGCCGGGGTGTCCGGCCGGTGCACGGTCTGCGGATGGGGGTCGAAGGTCACAGCGATCGACTTGAGCGAGCGCCGGCGGGCGAGCTCGGCGAGATCGCCGAGGACGGCCCGGTGACCGCGGTGCACCCCGTCGAAGTTCCCCAGGGTCACTGCCGTGGGACCGAACCCCGCGGGGATGCGGTCGAGCTCCCAGAAAACTTCCACGTACGTCCTTCCCAGCGCGAATACCCGGTTCAGGTTACCGCATCACCACCACAGCGCCCGCGCCAGGATGTCGACACCCGAGGCGATGAGGAGCCAGGCGAACGACCCGATGCAGACTCGCCAGACGCTCGTCGTGCTGAGCAACGATCCGAATCCGACCTCATGCGACATCGGGCTCATTCATGCGCGGCCGGCCGCGGCCCGGGTCTCAGCCGTCGGCGCGACCCGGCACCGTGATGCCGGTGGCGGACTTGAAGCGACCCTCGCGCCGCTCGAGGACCGCGATGAGCTCACCACCGGCGATCCCGGCCCAGTGCCCGCCCGATGCCGCGGGTGCCGTGTCGAGGTCGACGAACTTCCCCTGCATGAGCGCGGTCGCCGTCTCCCGGTCCAGGTCGATCACCGGCAGCACGCGCGCGGCCGCCTCGGCGAGCGGCATGAGGGCGGGCGACGGAGCCGACGCGGGGTCCTGAGGCAGCTCGACCGCCCCGGACAGGTCGAACGCACCCACCCGGGTGCGGCGCAGGGCGACGAGGTGGCCGTGGACGCCGAGGTCGCGCCCGAGGTCACGGGCGAGCGCCCGGATGTACGTGCCCGAGGAGCAGGTCACCTCGACGTCGACGTCGACGTGCCCGCGGCCCGCTTCGTCCTCCCCCGGACGGATCGCGCCGACGGCGAACGCGGACACCGTGACCGGGCGCGCCCGCAGCTCGACCTGCTCGCCGGCGCGCACCCGGGCGTAGGAGCGCACGCCGTCGACCTTGATCGCGGACACCGCGCTCGGCACCTGCTCGATGTCCCCGGTGAGCGCGGCCGCCCCGGCGGGGATCCGCTCCTCGGTCACCCGGGCGAGGTCCGCGGGGTCGGCGAAGACGTCCGGGGCGGAGTCGGCGTCGTCGGTCGGCGTCGAGGATCCGAGCCGGATCGTCGCGGTGTAGGTCTTGTCCGCCCCGACGATGTACGTCAGCAGCTTGGTCCCGCGCCCGAGCCCGAGCACGAGCACCCCAGTGGCCATGGGGTCGAGCGTGCCGGCGTGCCCGACCTTGCGCGTGCCGAACCACTTGCGCACCCGCGAGACCACCCCGTGGCTGGTGATGCCCTGGGGCTTGTCGATGATGAGCATGCCGGTGTTCGGGTCCATGACCGTCCTGTCGCTGGGGAGATCGCGCCCGCCGTGAATAGGAGAACCGCTGCGCCGAGGGTATCAGCGCAGCGGTTCCGCCGCCGTGCGGGTCCGGCCCGGGTGGGGGCCGGAGGACATCACTGGAAGGAGATGTGCACGTGGTCGTAGTGATTGGCCGTGGCGGAGCCGCGATCCGACATCGGGCGCCCCTTCCAGCCGGTGTAGGAGGCAAAGATCTTCTGCTCAAAGATCACGTACTCGATGTTGAGCTCGGACTTGTTCGCGATGAGGTATTCGGTGATGCGGTCGCCGGTCGAGCCGGTGATCATCACGTCGACGGCGTTGCCGGAGTGGTGGTCCGAGCCCGGGTCGTTGCGGCGGCCGCCGTAGGACTTGACCTCCGGGAAGGCCGCGCAGACCGCACGGTAGCCCTTCTTCGCGTTGGCGGTGAGGCCGGACTCGATCGAGGACGACACCGAGCACGGCGAGTTCGACACGCCCTCGGACGAGGAGCCGGACGACGACTCGTCGGAGGACTCCTTCGAGGAGCCGGACGACGACTCGTCGGAGGACTCCTTCGAGGAGCCCGAGGCGGTCTCACCGGAGCGGTCGCTCGAGCGCGAGCTCGACTCCGTGCGCTCCTTCGACTTCGACTTCGACTCCGAGGGGGTCGGCTCGGGCTCCGGGGTGGGGAGCTTCGCCTCGGTCTTCGCTTCCGACGTGTAGTTCGGGTCGTCCTTGAGGGACTCGAAGTACTCCTCGGCGGCCTTGTCCCAGTGCTCCTGCTCGGCGGCCTCGTCGACCGCGGGGGTCTCCTCGGGCGCCTCGGCGGGCGGGGCGGTGGCCTGGTTCTCGGCCTTGACGACGCCGGCGTTCTCGTCCGGCGCGAAGGCGAAGGAGGAGGCGACGATCGCGGTGGTCGCGGCGGCCGGCAGCGCGATCGCGGCGACCATCGGCCGACGCTTGACCGTCTTGAGAACTCCGGTCGCGGTGTTCGGTTCGGCGCTGTGACGCCCCGAAGACTTGCGTCCCATGGCGGAGATGTCACGGACGAGAGTCCGTGCGTTCGCGCCCCAGGAGGGCTTCGGATCAGAGTGCTTACCCAATTCGACTGTCCCTTAACAAAGTTGTAATCGTTCCGTGATCTCAACCGAGTGTAGCCGGGATTCCGGTGATGACAAAACGATAACGACACCTCGTTTCCGTGACATCGATCGCACCCCGGCTGACGAGGCGGAACGCACGCGTCCCCCGATCCGGTGCGGGATCGGGGGACGGGACCGGAGCGGCGTGCGGAGCCGGCCGCGGCCTGTGATCAGGACCCTGCGGTCTGCTCGCCCTCGTCGTCCTCGGCCTTGGGCCTGCGGTACGGGTCGGCGTCACCGGCAGGCTTCGCCTGTGCGGCGAGCCGGGCCACCTCGGCGTCGTGCGCGGCGGCCTTGGCGAGCAGCTCGTCGAGCTCCGCGGCCGCAGCCGGCACCTGGTCGGCGACGAACTCCAGCGTCGGGGTGAGCCGGATCTGCAGACCCTTGCCGACCTCGGACCGGAGCAGCCCCTTCGCGGAGTTCAGCGCCGCCTGCGTCGACGCCAGCTGCTCGTCGTCGCCGTAGACGGTGTAGAACACCGTCGCGTGCTGCAGGTCACCGGTCACCCGCACATCGGTGACGGTGACGAACCCGAGGCGCGGGTCCTTGACCCGCTTCTCGAGCGTGCGGGCGACGATCACCTGGATCCGGTCGGCGATCTTCCTGGCGCGTGTGGGATCGGCCATGATGGTCCTTTCATCGGAGCCGCGCACGGGCTGCGGTGCAGCCCGTGCGCGGATCGGTCGGAGCGGGCGCGAGGTCAGTCGCGCGGCTTCTCCTGCATCTCGAAGGTCTCGATGAGATCTCCGTCGCGGATGTCGTTGAACTTGCCCAGGCCGATACCGCACTCGTAGCCCTCGCGGACCTCGGTCGCATCGTCCTTGAACCGCCGCAGCGACTCGATGGACAGGTTGTCCCCGACGACCACGCCGTCCCGGGTGACCCGGGCGGTGGCGTTGCGCTTGATGATGCCGTCGCGCACGATGCAGCCGGCGATATTGCCGAACTTCGACGAGCGGAAGATCTCGCGGATCTCCGCCGAACCGGTGTGCACCTCCTCGAACGTGGGCTTGAGCATGCCCTTGAGCGAGTTCTCGATGTCGTCGATCGCGTCGTAGATCACCGAGTAGTAGCGGACGTCGACGCCCTCGCGCTCGGCGGCGTCGCGGGCCTTGGCCTCGGGACGCACGTTGAAGCCGATGACGATCGCGTTGTCGACGGTGGCGAGGTTGATGTCGTTCTCCGTGATCGCACCGACGCCGCGGTGGATGATCCGGAGGTCGACCTCGTCGCCGACGTCGATCTTGAGCAGCGAGTCCTCGAGCGCCTCGACGGCACCGGACACGTCGCCCTTGAGGATGAGGTTGAGCATGTCGACCTTGCCCTCTTCGAGCGCCTTGGCGAAGTCCTCGAGGCTGATCCGCTTGCGGCCGCGGGCCTGAGCGGCGTTGCGCTCGATGGCATCGCGCTTCTCCGCGATCTGCCGGGCCGTGCGGTCGTCGTCGGTGGACAGGAAGGTGTCACCGGCGCGCGGCACGCTGGAGAGGCCGAGCACCTGCACGGGACGGGACGGGCCCGCCTCGTCGAGCTGCTCGCCGTTCTCGTCGAACATCGCGCGGACGCGGCCGAAGGCCGTGCCGCAGACGATCGCATCACCCTGACGCAGGGTGCCGGACTCGATGAGCACGCTCGCGACCGCACCGCGGCCCTTGTCGAGCTTCGCCTCGATCGCGATGCCGCGCGCGGACTTGTCCGGGTTGGCCTTGAGATCGAGGGCGGCGTCGGTGGTGAGCAGGACGGCCTCGAGCAGGTCCTCGATGCCGGTGCCCTTGAGCGCCGAGATCGGGACGAACATCGTGTCGCCGCCGTACTCCTCGGAGACGAGGTTGTACTCGGTGAGCTGCTGCATGACCTTGGCCGGGTTCGCCCCGTCCTTGTCGACCTTGTTCACCGCGACCACGATCGGCACGTCGGCCGCCTGGGCGTGGTTGAGGGCCTCGATGGTCTGCGGCATCACGCCGTCGTCGGCCGCGACCACGAGGATCGCGACGTCGGTGGCCTTCGCACCGCGGGCACGCATGGCGGTGAACGCCTCGTGGCCCGGGGTGTCGAGGAAGGTGATGCGGCGTTCCTCGTCGTCGTGCTCCACGGCCACCTGGTAGGCGCCGATGTGCTGGGTGATGCCACCGGCCTCCTTCGAGGCGACGTTGGCCGACCGGATCGCGTCGAGCAGCTTGGTCTTGCCGTGGTCGACGTGACCCATGACGGTGACGACCGGCGGACGCGGCTGCTTGTCCTCGGCGTCCTCGGCTTCCTCCTCGGCCTCGAGGTCGATGTCGAAGCTCTCGAGCAGCTCGCGGTCCTCGTCCTCCGGGGACACGATCTGCACCTTGTAGCCGAGCTCCTCGCCGAGCACCTGGAAGGTGTCCTCGTCGAGGGACTGGGTGATCGTCGCCATCTCACCGAGGTGGAACAGCACCGTCACGAGATTCGTGGGATCGGTGTTGATCTTCTCCGCGAAGTCGGCGAGCGAGGAGCCGCGACGCAGGCGCAGCGGGGTGGTGCCGTCGCCGCGCGGGACCGAGACGCCGCCGACCGACGGAGCCTGCATCTGCTCGAGCTCCTGGCGCTTGGCGCGCTTGGACTTCCGTCCGCGAGCGCGACCGCCGCCGCGGCCGAACGCACCCTGCGTGCCGCCGCGACCCCGGCCGGAGCCGCGCGGGCCGCCGGGACGGCCGCCGGCGCGCGGAGGACCACCGGGTCCGCCGCCGGGTCCGCCGGGTCCGCCCCGACCGCCGCCGCGCGACGGGGCGGGCTTGGCGAGGGCGGAGTTCTTCAGCAGGCCCGGGTTGGGGCGCGGAGCACCCGGACGCGGGCCGGGCTTGGCACCGGGCTTCGGGCCGCCCGGACGGGGCGCACCCTCGACCGAGGGCTTGGGGCCGGGCTTGGCTCCGGGCTTGGGCATCCCCTGCGAGGGCGCGAAGGGATTGTTGCCGGGGCGGGCGCCGCCGCGCTTGCCGCCGGGTTTGGGCATCCCCTGCGAGGGCGCGAAGGGATTGTTGCCGGGACGGGCGCCGCCGCGGGGCTTGGAGGCCGGGCCACCGGGCTTCGGGGCGTCCTTGGCCGCCGGCTTCGGAGCGGGTGCGCCGGGCTTCGGCGCGGTCTTCGCCGCCGGGCTCGGGGCCAGGGCGGCGGGGCCGGGGGTCGCCGCCGGTGCAGGCTTCGACTTGGCCGGCTTCGCCTCGGCCGCGGGGGCAGCGGGTGCCGGCTTGGGTGCGGGCTTGGCGCCCGGGGCTCCGGGCTTCGGGCCGGACTTCGCTCCCGGCTTCTGGGTGCCGGGCTTCTGCGCCGCGGGCTTCTGGCCGGCCGGCTTCTGCTCTGCGGTCTTCTTCTCCGCAGAGGCGCCGTCGGCCTGGTCGCCGTAGGTCTCCTTGAGCTTGCGGACGACCGGTGCTTCGACGGTGGAGGATGCGGAACGGACGAATTCGCCCATGTTCTGCAGCTTCTCCAGGACGTCCTTGCTTGTTGTGCCGAGCTCCTTGGCGAGCTCATGGACACGGGGCTTTGCCACTTTTCTCCTGTCCGGGTTCCTTCCCGGACAGGGAGGAACCTCATTACCGGGTAGCAGTCATCTCACTGCTCACGACCGTCAGTGTGGGGTGTCATTTCTGAGCACTCACTGGTTGGTTTCCATCTGGTGTACCCGCTCTTCTGTCGAATGGTGGATCCAGCGCGGGATCTCCGGGGGCTCGATGCGAGCCACACGGAAGGCCCGCGCGAATGCATTCTTCTTCCGTGCCGCCTGCCAGCACTCCACCGTGGGGTGGATCCAAGCTCCCCGTCCGGGGAGCCTGCGGCGGACGTCGACGACGGCCTGCGGCGGATCGCCCCGCTGCACGGTGAGGCGCAGGAGGGCGGACTGCGGTCCGCGTCGTCTGCACGCAATGCACATCCGGGTGGGATCGACTGCGTGAGGCACGCCGACCAGTCTACATCACCGCCGGTGCCGGGCCGCACGACGCCCGGTTGCAGCCGCTCCCGGGTCACTCGGCGGCGACGATGTCGATCTTCCAGCCGGTGAGCTTGGCGGCGAGACGGGCGTTCTGCCCCTCCTTGCCGATCGCGAGCGAGAGCTGGTCGGCCGGAACGGTGGCGCGCGCCACCTTGAGCGCGCGGTCGAGCACCTCGACCGAGGAGGCCCGGGCCGGCGACAGCGCGTTGGCGACGAACTTCGCCGGGTCCTCGCTGTGGTCGACGATGTCGATCTTCTCCTGGCCGAGCTCGGCCATCACCGAGCGCACCCGGGATCCGAGCTCGCCGATGCACGAGCCCTTGGCGTTGACGCCGGGCACCGTGGCCCGCACCGCCATCTTGGTGCGGTGGCCGGCCTCGCGGGCCAACGCCACGATCTCCACGGTGCCGTCGGCGATCTCCGGGGATTCGTGGGCGAACAGCTTGCGCACGAGGTTCGGGTGCGAGCGGGACACGGTGATCGAGGGGCCCTTGAGCCCCTTGTGGACGTCGGTGACGTAGACGCGGATGCGGTTGCCGTGGGAGTACTGCTCGCCCGGCACCTGCTCGTGCGGGGGCAGCACCGCCTCGACCTCGCCGAGGTCGATCTGGATCATCCGCTCGTCGCGGCCCTGCTGGATGACACCGGAGACGATCTCTCCCTCGCGGTCGCGGAAGGAGCCGAGCACGGACTCGTCCTCCACATCGCGCAGCTGCTGGTGGATGATGTTCCGGGCGGCCATCGCCGCGATCCGGCCGAAGCCGTCGGGGGTGTCGTCGAACTCCCCCACCGGGGTGTCGTCGTTGTCGAACTCGACGGCCCAGATGACGACCTTGCCGGTCTTCGTGTCGAGCTCGGCGCGGGCATCGGGGTAGGAGCCCTCGGTCTTGAGGTAGGCATTGAGCAGGGCCCGCTCGATGAGTTCGACGAGCGTGTCGAAGGGGATCTCCTTCTCGCGCTCGATCAGTCGCAGGGCGCTGAGGTCAATGTCCATGATGATGTCCTCCGATCCGACAGCATCGGTTCTGCCCGGCTGTTCACTTGTCGAGTATGCAGGTGTGAGACCCCACCATAGTCGAACGGTCGCAGCGGCTGAACCGCCGCCGAGCCGGCTCGACGGCCTCTCAGCGGAAGCGGAGGACGACCTCGGCGTGCTCGATCTCGTCGAGCCCGAGGACGACGGTCTCCCCCGTCTTCTCCTCGCGCACGGTGACGGCGGCGTCGTCGACCTCGGCGAGCTCGCCGCGCAGGGTGCGGGCGGCCGTCCGCACATCGATGGCCCGACCGCGCACACGGCGGAAGTGGCGGGCCTCGCTGAGCGGGCGGGAGGCGCCCGGGGAGGTGACCTGGAGGTCGTAGGGGTGGTCGTTGAAGAGGGGCAGCTCGTCGATCTCCTCGGACACGATCCGGGTGGCGAGCGCGATGTGCTCGAGCGACACCGGGTCCGCGGTGTCCTCGGGCAGGTCGATCATCACGGTCAGGGTGCGGTGCCGGCCGGCGGCGACCGCCTTGACCTCCTCGACGACGAGTCCGGCGGCCGCGAGCGGGGCGGTGATGCGATCGATGACGGTCTGCTGGTCCTGCGCCATGTCCGGCCTCCTCATCTGCAGTGCTGCACGTCAATTCCCAGGGTAGTTCACGCTACGATTGGGCCCATGCACCTCCTCCCCGGACTCCCGCGCAGCCGTCGTGCCGTGCTGGGTCTGGGGCTCCTCGGGGCACTCGGCGGCCTCACCGCCTGCTCCCTGCGACTCGATGTGCCGCCGGACGTGCCGACCCCCGCCGCCCTCGACGCCCTGCGCAACGACGTGGCCCGGATGCTCGCCGCGACCGAGGCGCCCACCGGTGGCGGGGATCCCGCCGACCTCGACGCCCTGCGGGCCGCGGCCGGGCCCGAGTGGGCCCCGCCGAGCGAGCTCGTCACCCCCACCTCCTCCCCCACCCCGGAGTCCTACGGGTTCGCCGACGGTCTGAGCGCGGTCACCGAACTCGTCCTCGACCGCCTGCCCGAGGTGATCGGCGGCCCGGCCGGACAGGCCGACTCCGCCGGCGGGCGCGGCCTCGCCGCCCTCGTCGACATCGCCGTCGGAGCCGTGCTCGCGCTCGCGCCCGCAGACTCCGAGCGTGCCGCGGCGCTCGGCCGGCGCCTGGCCGCACTGCCGGAGAACGCCCCCGACCCCGCCGGCCCCGGAGCCGGGGCCGCTGCTCCCAGCGGCTCCGCGGACGCGGAGGATCCGGAGCCGGACGACGGAGGTCCCGAGCCGGACGGCGATCCGAGCGCCACGCCGGCGGCACCCGGGCTCGAGGGCTTCGTCCGCGCCTGCTAC
Source organism: Brevibacterium pityocampae (assembly GCF_039541555.1). Classification (NCBI taxonomy): domain Bacteria; kingdom Bacillati; phylum Actinomycetota; class Actinomycetes; order Micrococcales; family Brevibacteriaceae; genus Brevibacterium; species Brevibacterium pityocampae. The sequence goes on from NZ_BAABGL010000036.1 coordinate 16,508, forward strand.
CAGGCCGCCTACGGGTACGAGCGCCTCGCGGTGTTGCACGACGCCGAGGACGCCTACGGGGAGTTCGCCCGCGCCCGGATCACCCGGCTCGACGATGCCGCGATCCAGGGCAACGAGCTGCGTGAGACCGCCGGGCTCGCCGCCGTCGGCAACGAGCCCGCCTGGCAGCTCGATCCTGCCCCCGTGGACGCCGAGTCGGCGCTGCGCACGGCCACCGCCGTGGAGGACCTCGTGGCCGCGGCCGCGCTCGGGCTGTTCGAGACCCCGGGTGCGGAGTACCTCGGCACCGCGCAGCTGTGGATGTCCGCCGACGCCCGTGCCCGGGCCGGGCAGCGGCAGCTCCTGCGCTACCGGATCACCGATGCGTCCACGGCCTCGCCGGCGGCAGGCGGGGGCGCGTGATGAAGATCCCCGAGGTGCTGTTCAACTCCGCCGCGGAGATCATCGGCGTGCCGCGGGCCCAGGCCTGGGCCGACGCGCTCGATCACATGGTGTTCGAGCTCCTCGACCGCTGGAAGCTCACCCCCGACCCGCTGCCCACCGCACCGTGGGCGGGAGCGGAGAGCCTGGTCATCCCCGTCCTCACGAAGGAGCGGTACCAGGCGGTGCTGCGCTTCGCGTGGCCGAACACCGACAACCCGCTCGTGCACGCGCAGGTGCTGCGCGCCCTGCAGGCCTGGGGCGGCCACGGGGCGGTGCGGGTGATCAGCGAGGACTCCTCCTTCCGAGCGACCCTGCAGGAGCGGCTGCGCACCTCGGTCAACCTGTCCGCGGAGCCGCTGGAGTCGGTGGCGCCGATCTGGGGGCAGCTCGCCCGCTCCCTCACGGTTCCCGCGCAGCCCGGGTTCGTGCGCGTCCAGGACATCGCGGCGGGCTGGCTCGAGAAGTTCCCCGCCGACGTCGGCCTCGTCACGGACTTCCCCGCGTTCACGCCGCAGGACCGCTACGTCCTCGACTCCGCCCGCGCGTGGATCGAGACGCTCGCCCGGTCGGAGGAGGCCTGGCTCATCCACGCCGACCTCCACTACTACAACATCCTCGCCGGCAACCCCGATCAGCACGGGGTGGCGACGTGGAAGGCGATCGACCCGCAGCCGCTGAGCGGGCCGACGGCGTACATGGTCGCCCCGGTGCTGTGGAACCGGCTGTTCGAGCTCCCCGGGGCGACGCCGGAGGATCAGGCGCGCTGGCTCCACGCCTTCGCCGGCCGGCTGTGCACCCATGCGGAGATCGACCCGGCGTACGGGACCGGTGCGGCGGTGGCGCGCGAGGTCGAGAACATGTTCTGGTACCTCCGCTCCGCCTACGGCGGGAACCGGAAGGCGTTCGGCGACGCCGCGCGCTCGCTGTGGGTGTGCCGGGCGCTGTGCGGTCTGCCGGTGCAGGGCATCGACGCCCACTCCCTCAAGCGCCTCGGCTGAGGACCCCGGCTCAGGGGCCGGTGAGGAAGTCGAACCCGAGCTTGAGGATGAGCGCCCCGACGACGACGAGGAACACGATGCGGACGAAGCCGCTGCCCCGGTCGAGCGCGGTGCGCGAGCCGAGCCGGCCGCCGATGATGTTGCCGAGGGCGAGCGCCAGTCCGTACTCCCAGACGACGTGGCCCTGCGGGATGAAGAAGGCGAGCGCGCCGACGTTCGTCGCGAAGTTGATGACCTTCGCCTGGGCCGAGGCGCGGAGGAAGCTCAGACCGATGATCGAGACGAAGGCGATGACGAGGAACGAGCCGGTGCCGGGGCCGAGCATCCCGTCGTAGATACCGACGATGCCGCCGATGAGCCACGAGTAGGCGTGGTACCGGCGACTGCGGTCGGAGTACCGGAGCACGGCCTCCGCACCGAGGCTCGGCTTGAGGAGGGTGAAGATCGCCACGAGCACGAGGGCTGCGAGGATGATCGGGGTGAACAGGTCCTCCGGGACCGAGGCGGCGAGCATCGCCCCGCCCACCGCACCGAGGAACGCGCACAGCGCGGCGGGCACGACCGCGGACAGGTCCGGCGGGATGCGCCGCATGTAGGTCGCGGCCGATACCGCGGTGCCGGCGATCGAGCCGACCTTGTTCGTCGCGACCGCGGCGAGCGGGGAGACACCGGGGACGAGCAGGAGGACGGGCAGCTGGATCAGCCCGCCGCCGCCGACCACCGCGTCGACCCACCCCGCCAGGAGACCCGCGGCGAACAGCGCCAGCAGGATGACGGGGAGGGAGACGGCGGCTTCGGTCACCGCCCCGTCCGGTGCGCGCCCACGGCCGCATACTGCTCGTCGATGAAGCGCACGATCTCCGTGACCGCCTCGGCGACGGCCAGGTCCCGGCTGTCGCCGGTGCGGCGGTCGCGCAGCTCGACGGTGCCGTCGGCCAGACCGCGGCCGACGACGAGCACGGTGGGCACGCCGAGCAGCTCGGCGTCGCCGAACTTCACACCCGGCGAGGTCTTGGGCCGGTCGTCGATGAGCACGCGCACGCCCTCGGCCTCGAGTGCGGCGGTGATCTCCTCGGCCTTCGCGAGGATCTCCTCGCCCTTGCCGGTGGCGACGATGTGGACGTCGGCGGGGGCGAGGTGCTGGGGCCAGATGAGTCCGCGCTCGTCGTGATTGCCCTCGGCGATGCACGCCATCACCCGGGTCACGCCGATGCCGTAGGAGCCCATGGTGACGACGGTGCGCTTGCCGTTCTCGTCGAGCACCGTGAGGTCGAGCGCCTCGGCGTAGCGGCGGCCGAGCTGGAAGATCTGCCCGATCTCCACGCCGCGGGCGAGCTCGAGGGGGCCGGAGCCGTCGGGGGCCGGGTCGCCGGCGCGCACCTCGGCGGCCTCGACGGTGCCGTCGGCGGTGAAGTCGCGGCCGTGGACGAGGTCGAAGACGTGGCGGCCGTGCTCGTTGGAGCCGGTGATCCAGCGCGAGCCCTGCGCCACCCGCGGGTCGAGCAGGTACTTGATGCCGGTCGACCCCTCGAGTCCGAGCACGGGCGCGTCGATGCTGGTGCCGGGGCCGATGTACCCGCGCACGAGGCCCGGGTGGGCGGCGAGGTCGGCCTCGGTGGCGGGCTCGACGGCGATCTCTCCGGCACCGAGCGCTCCGGAGCCGGCGGCGCGGTCGAGGTCGACCTCGCGGTCGCCGGGTAGCCCGATGACGACGATCTCGCGCTCGCCGTCGGGGTGGGTGATCGCGACGACGACGTTCTTCAGGGTGTCCGCGGCGGTCCACTCGCGGTCCTCGCGCGGGTGGTGCTCGTTCGCGGCGGCGACGAGGGTGGCGATCGTCGGGGTGTCGGGGGTGTCCTCGACGTGCGCGGCGGGCACGTGCGCGCAGTCGAGGGGCTCGGGCGTGGGGGTGGTGACGGCCTCGACGTTGGCGGTGTAGCCGCCGGGCGAGCGGACGAAAGTGTCCTCACCGACCTCGGACGGGTGGAGGAACTCCTCGGTCTCGGACCCGCCCATCGCCCCGGCGGTCGCCTTGACGGTGATGTACTCGAGCCCCAGCCGGTCGAAGATCCGGATGTAGGCCTGCCGCATGTTCTCGTAGGAGGCGGCCAGCCCGGCGTCGTCGATGTCGAAGGAGTAGGCGTCCTTCATGATGAATTCGCGGCCGCGCAGCACCCCGGCGCGCGGGCGCGCCTCGTCGCGGTACTTCGTCTGGATCTGGTAGATCGACAGCGGCAGGTCCTTGTACGAGGAGTACAGGTCCTTGACGAGGAGGGTGAAGACCTCTTCGTGGGTGGGGGCGAGGATGTAGTCGTTCTGGCGCCGGTCCTGGAGGCGGAACATGTCGTCGCCGTAGTCCACCCAGCGGCCGGTCGTCTTGTAGGGCTCGGCGGGCAGCAGCGCGGGGAAGTGGACCTCCTGGGAGCCGGCGGCGTTCATCTCCTCGCGGACGATCTCCTCGACGCGGCGCAGCACGGTGAGGCCGAGCGGCAGCCAGGTGTAGATGCCCGGGGCGGCGCGGCGGATGTACCCGGCGCGGTGCAGCAGCTTGTGGCTGGCGACCTCGGCGTCGACCGGGTCCTCCTTGAGGGTGCGCACGAACAGCGATGACATCCGCAGGGGCATGAAGGACTCTCCTCTAGGTCAGGGGCGACCGGTTCGGCAGGGGTGACCGGCTTCGACGATATCCTGGGACTGTACCACCGCGGGCGCGTGCGGCAGGGCCTGCAACGGGGTCCTCGGGCCGGGCCGGCGCGGGCGCGGGACCTTGGCCCGCGCGGCACCTGCGGAGCACCGGGTCGGGGCGTGTGAAGCACCGGGTCGGGGCCTGCGGAGCACCGGCCCAGGGTCTGAGGAGCACCGGGTCGGGGCCTGCGGAGCACGGGGTCGGGCTCGTGCGGGTGCCTCGCTGATTGAGACGCCCCGGTGCCGCGACGGCGCCTGTGCCACACTGCCGGTACCGTCTCATCGTCATCGTCGGCGCTCCTCGAGGAAGAGGCGTCGGCACTGCTGGTCCCGGGAGGATCCATGACCGATCATCCACGTCTGCCGCTCGCCGGAGTGCGGGTGCTCGAGCTGGGGAACTACATCGCCGCTCCCACAGCCGGGCGGATGCTCGCCGACTTCGGCGCCGGGGTCGTCAAGGTCGAGCGGCCGGGCACCGGCGACGAGCTGCGCAACTGGCGTCTCCAGCAGGGCACGACCTCGCTGCTCTATCGCACGATCAATCGCAACAAGAAGTCGGTCGCGCTCGACCTCCGCTCCCCAGCCGGGCTCGCCGCGGTCAAGGCGCTCGTCGCGGAATCCGACATCCTGCTCGAGAACTTCCGGCCGGGCACCCTCGAGAAGTGGGGTCTGGGTCCCGAGGTGCTCGACGAGCTCAACGACGAGCTCGTGCTCGTGCGGATCTCCGCGTTCGGTCAGACCGGCCCGCTGTCCGCCCGGCCCGGGTTCGCCGCCGTCGCCGAGGCGTACGGCGGCTTCCGCGAGCTCGTGGGCGATCCCGACCGGCCGCCGACGCGGGTCGGGGTGTCGATCGGGGATTCGATCGCCGGCATGCAGGCGGCGTTCGGCGCGTGCATGATGCTGTTCGACCGCGAGCGCCGGCGGGCACAGGCGAACGCGAAGTCCGATGAGCCGGATTCACCGCGCACGGTCGACGTCGCCCTCAACGAGGCGATGTTCTCCGTCATGGAATCGCTCGTGCCCGACTACTCCGCGTTCGGACGGCTGCGCACCCGCACCGGCGGGCGCACCGAGGGGATCGCGCCGTCGAACGCCTATGTGTGCGCGGAGGGGAAGTCGATCGTCATCGCCGGCAACGGCAACGGGATCTTCCGCCGCTACATGGAGGTCATCGGCCGGCCCGACCTCGCCGCCGACCCGGGGCTGGCCTCGAACGCGCAGCGCTGGGCGCGCCGGGACGAGCTCGACGCTGCGATCGGAGCCTGGACGGCGGAGCGCACCGTGGACGACGCGCTCGCCGCACTCGATGCCGCCGGCGTGCCGGCCGGGCCGATCTACACCGCCGAGGACATCCTCGCCGACGAGCAGTACCGGGCGCGGAACATGATCCAGCGCTTCGACGTCGACACCGGCGACGGGGTGCTGACCGATGTCGCGTTCCCCGGGATCACCCCGGTGATCGGCGGGACCTCGGTGGAGATCGATCACCTCGGTCCCGACCTCGGGGAGCACACACGCGAGGTGCTCGAGGCCGCCGGGGTCGATTCCGGGATGATCGCGGAGATCCTCGGCGGCGGCGGGGCCGACAGTGCGGCCGGCAGTGAGGACGATGGAGCACGGAGAACGTCAGGAGCAGAGGGAGGACGACCATGACCGAGGACACCACCAGCATCCGTCCCGGTGCGCACCCGACCGCGCGGCTGCGCGACGTCACGCTGCGCGACGGCCTGCAGCTCACCGGTGGGCTCCTCGAGACCGAGGTCAAGGTCGACCTCATCCGGGAGCTGCTCGCGCTCGGCGTGCCGGAGCTCGAGATCGGCTCGCTCGCCCGGCCGGACCTCGTCCCGCCGATGGCGAACACGCTCGAGGTCGTCGCCGCGCTCAGGCCGGAGGAGCTGCGCAGCTGCTGGCTGTGGGTGGCGACACCGCGCCACGTCGAGCGCGCGGTCTCGGCCGGCGTGACCCGCCTGCAGTACTGCCTGTCGGTGTCCGATGCGCACAACCGGGCGAACATCGGACGCTCGACCGAGGACTCGATGGCCGCGCTCCCCCGCGCCCTCGACATCGCCGCCGAGGCGGGTGCGGAGCTGCAGCTGTGCTTGGCGACGTCGTTCACCTGCCCCTTCGACGGGCCGGTCGATCCGCGGCGCACACTCGCGCTCGTGGCCGATCCGCGCGCGGCCCGGTGCAGCGAGACCGTCATCGCCGACACCCTGGGGCAGGCCGATCCGGCTCAGGTGGCGCTTCTCGTGGCGGGGGCCGCACGGCTGCGGCCGCATGCCGGCGTCGTCTTCCACGGCCACGACACCTGGGGGCTGGGCGTGGCGAACACACTGGCGGCGATCACGGCGGGCGCGACCTCGGTCGACGGTGCGCTCGGCGGTCTGGGCGGGTGCCCGTTCGCGCCGGGGGCCTCGGGGAACACCTCGAGCGAGGACATCCTGTTCGCGACGAAGCCCGACTGGCTCACCACGGAGCGGTTCGCCCGGATCGTCGAGCTCGGTGAGGACCTCACCGCACGCCTCGGCGAGCGCAACGCCTCGAAGGCGGCACAGGGCGCCCGCTCGACCGCGCATGCCTTCCCGTGGGTGATCAGCGGGTCCTGACCAGGCGAGTGTGACCAGCTGATCTCGATCACCTGTCGATCGGCATTCCGTGACCCCGCGCGCGACCGGGCGAGCGTGACCAGGTGATGCTATAGCCCCACCTGCACCTGGCCGACCGCAGTTCGCGGGATCCGACCCCATCGGCGGCTCGGCGACCGATCGCACCTCTCAGAACGGCGGCGGGTCGTCGTCCGCATGGGTCCACAGCGCATCGTCAGCGCCGCTGCGACAGGTCCACGGATCGGGCGGCCCAGCGGGCCGCGGACGGCCGCGATCAGCAGCACTGTCGGGCGAACGATCAGGCCCGGAGCAGAATCGGTGATCATCCGGTCCGGCCTGGTCACCGGGATCCATCGGTCCCGCGCGGTCTCCGGGATCTGCTGGGCCGGCACGGTCGTCAGGGTTCTCCGGTCCGGCGCGGCCGCTCGGGTCCGGCAGTCCGAGGACGCGGAGCATCTCGCGGGCCGCAGCCCGGTCGATGATGCGCTCGGCGGCGCGGACCTCGGCGGTGATGCCGTGGGGGAACTCCCACCGTTTCATCCCTCCCGGGCCGGCGTGGAGCGTGAGCATCCGCTTGGTCTTCATCAGGTGGTGCGCCCTGCACAGGGGGTGGAGATTCTCCAGGTCGGTGCGGCCGCCGGCCGCCGGATCCGCATGATCGAACGGGATCGCGTGGTCGGCGTCGCAGGTCTCGGCCCGCCGGGCGCATCCGGGCGCGGTGCACCACATCCACTTCTCGTTCATCGTCATCCGGGTGCCCTTGGGGATCACGTAGGAGCGAGCGGCTTCGTCGCAGACGGCGCCGGAGACGGGGTCGGTGAGGATCCGGTAGAACGTCGAGCTCCGGGACGCGAACCGCTGGGCCATCTCCGCCGGAACTGGCCCGCCGTCCGACCAATGGCCGGGCAGCTCGGCGTGTCCGGTGAGGCTGAGGAATGGGACCGTGACGACGACGGTCGCCTGTCGGCGCAGCCATTCCTGGTTCGTCGGGCAGGTGATGACGACACGGCTCGGGTCAGCGGACGCGCTGCCCGGTCCCGAGGCCGGATCCGGATCGACCGGTGGTGCAGCGTCGCGCGCATCAGCCGCACCACCGGCGGTTCGGATGAGTGCATCGACGAGCTCGCCGGCGTCGGTTCCAGTGGCGGGGTCGCCGCGGCCGAAGTCGACGGGGTTGAGGACTTCGACCTCGGTGCCGGGCGCGAGCGTGCTCATGAGGTCGAACATCAGCTGCGGCACCGTGCGGTCGTCGATGATCACCGATCCCGGCGGGAGCTGCTCGCCGAAGGTGCCGGTCTGCGCCCGCGCGATCGCCCGGGCGGTGGCCTCGAGCCGCCGGTGCAGGGCGTAGAGCGGTTCGAGCGGGCCGGTCAGCAGGAGCTTCCCCTCGGAGGGATCGCTGCGCCAGAACTCGACGCGCCGGCGGATGTGGACGTCTTCGGCCCGGTCGTCATTGTCGGTGAGCAGGCGGATGAGATCGTTGACCGCTCGGCAGTACGACTTCCACGACAGATCGGGTCGCAGCTCCGCGATCCCGGCGTCGAGCTCGGCGAGCGCGGCATCCCCCAGGCGATGCGCGCGCCGCGCCGCGTACTGCAGCCGGTCGAAGCACATGGTCCCGGTCTCCACGAGCGCACGGGTGCGATGGAGGCTGAAACAGGCGATGAGTGCGTCTCGGGCGGTCGAGTAGGCGCGCGTGATCGTGGAATCGAGCACGGCGGCGAGGCAGGTGAGGTGCTCCCCTGTCATCCGTTCGAGGACCCATTTCGACGTGGACATGGGCTCCGCGGCGAGTTCGGGCGCCGGTTCGGGCTCGAGGTCGAGGCACTCCTCGACGACGGTGTCCGCGATGAGGCGCATCCGCGCGAGCATGAGCCGATCGTAGGCGGGCAGCGAGTCCTGCAGACGCAGCAGCGCCGGGACTCCGTCCGGCGCTCGTGCGCCTGCGGGGTCGGTTCTCGTCGCGGTCATCGGCCTGTTCGCCTCCTCTCCGTGCCTCGACTGCACCGGTCCTCGTCCAGCGGTCCAGCGACTGCGAACCGGTGCCGTCTGCTCCACCCGCTCCGACCGGTTCGATCGAACGTGCTCCGGGTCCCGCCGAGCGGTGGTGCTTCCGTGATTCCACGCTATCGAGAGGCACGGACACGGAGCGGGTCAAATCAGCAGAAAAACCGCGTTATCCACAACCCGTTCGAAAATAAGTTGAATATTCTCTCCTGTGTTCCATCGATTGTGGACGAACCCGAGGTGCACCTCGGCCCTTCCCCGCACGTCCGGGTGCCGGTGACTGCACCGGTGATGGCACGATGGCAGGAGGACACCGGCACCCGCCGGTCACCCACCGCACTCGACACCACACGATCCGAGGAGTCACCATGACCCGAGTCGCCGTCGTCCAGACCGGTTCCATCCCCTTCGACAGCGCCGCCACCACGGCGAAGATCTGCAGTCTGATCGACGACGCGGCACGGGCCGGGGCGGAGCTCGCGGTGTTCCCGGAAGCCACCCTCGGGACCTATCCGAAGGGTCTGACCTTCGGCGCCCCGGTGGGCCGGCGCACCGATGCCGGCCGCGACGAGTACCAGCGGTACTTCGACAACGCCGTCGCCCTCGACGGCCCCGAGCTCGAGGAGATCGCGGAGGCCGCCCGCCGCACGGGAGTGTTCACGGTGCTGGGGATCATCGAGCGCCTCGGCCAGACGCTCTACTGCACCGCCGTCCACATCGACGCCGAGCACGGCATCGTCGGCCACCACCGCAAGCTCATGCCCACCGGGTCCGAGCGCCTGATCTGGGGATTCGGCGACGGGTCGACCCTGCCGGTCGTCGACTCCCCCGCCGGCAGGACCGGCGCGGTGATCTGCTGGGAGAACTACATGCCGCTGCTCCGGCAGGCGATGTACGCCCAGGGCGTCGAGATCTACTGCGCTCCGACGGTCGACGATCGCGACACCTGGCAGCACACCATGGCCCACATCGCGATGGAGGGCCGCTGCTTCGTCCTCTCCGCGTGCCAGGCGATCCGCGCGGAGGACTTCGGGGACGACTACGCGAGCGTGCTCGAGCCGAACGAGGCCGGCTGGCTGATCCGCGGCGGCTCGGCGATCTACGGCCCCACCGGCGAACTGCTCGCCGGCCCCGTCTACGACGAGGAGACGATCCTCACCGCCGAGGTCGACGTCACCGCCCGCTCCCGCACCACCTACGACTTCGACCCGGTCGGGCACTACTCCCGGCCCGACGTCTTCGAACTCACCGTCGACACCCGACCCCGGCCCGGCGTCGAGTTCACCGGCTGAGCGGGGCCGCGCCCCTGCGCGAGCCGAGTCGTCCCGGTCAGCCCGGCCGGCGCAGGGCGGCGCGGTAGCGGCGGCGCACCACCTGCTGGGCGACGAGCAGTGCCGGGTACAGCGGCCGCCAGAACCCGGCCGGGGCGGGCCGGGTGAGGGAGCGGATCGTCAGCCGCACCTCGGGTCCGGTCCGGTGGACGATGAACGCCTCCTCGCCGTCGAGCGGATGGCCGGGGCGGGTGCGGTAGGCGAAGCCCACCCGATCCGCCGCGCGGACGACCTCGACCACCTCGACCGGTTCGACAACCGTGATCCCGAGCAGGCCGGCGGTGACCGTCGGGCGTGCGCCGACGACCGCCTCGGCGGCGGGCGCCACCCGGAACCCGCTGCGCGTCTTCACGGTCCAGCGGAGGACCTCGGTGCTCGCACGGTCCCACATCGCCTGGCCGCGCCCGATGACCGAGGTGGACTCGTGGGCGCGCAGGCCTCGCGGCGGTGTCCAGTCGATGAGGGCGGGTGCGGTGAGGCTCACCGGTGGTGGAGTCATGCACCCAGTCTCTCAACTCCGCGGACGCATCCGCCCCTTCCGAGTCTGCCGCGGGCTGCCGGTGGGCTGCCAGGCATCCGCATCACTGCCGGCGCGGGGACGGCCGGCCGGGCCGCCCCATGCCGCTCCGAGCTGTCCTCGGCTCTGCGGAGAACCGTAGACTCGACCCATGCCCGAACCCCGTTTCGACTCCAGCGAATCCCAGCGCATCGACGTCTGGCTGTGGGCCGTGCGGATGTTCCGGACCCGGTCGGCGGCGACCACGGCGTGTCGGGGCGGGCACGTGCAGCTCGACGGCCAGCGGGTCAAGGCCTCGCAGAAGGTGCGGATCGGTCAGGAGGTCCGGGTGCGTCGCACCGGATTCGAGAAGATCCTCCGCATCACCGCCCTCCTCGACACGCGCGGCGGGGCGCCGATCGCCCAGCAGTGCTACGAGGACCTCACGCCCCCGCCGGATCCGACCCTGCGCGGATGGGTGCCGCGCCGCGACAAGGGCACCGGGCGGCCGACGAAGAAGGACCGGCGCGCGCTCGAGGCCCTGCGCGGACGGGACCGGTCCGGCGCCGAGGCGCCCGGTGAGTTCCGCTTCGACCCGCGGGAGGACGACTGACGCTGCTGTCGCGTGAGATTGCGATGGTTCGCGGAATCGTTCCCAGGAACCTTCGAGAATTGCACTCCGGGATTCAGTAGATGATCGTGGCGAACCGGCCGCGCTGGGAGTAGCCGGCGGCGGCGTAGGTGCGCAGCGCCGGGGCGTTGAAGGCGTTGACGTAGAGGCTGACGACGGGCGCCACGGTGCGCCGGACGTGGCCCGTGACGGCGACCATGCCGGGCGCGGCGAGCCCGCGGCCGCGGAACGCCGGATGCACCCACACCCCTTGGATCTGCACCGCCGTGTCCGAGCGGATGCCGATGTCGGCCTTGAACACGACCTGCCGCGCGGAGTTCTGCGCCGGCCAGCGGGGCAGCGGCTCGCCGTCCGGCCCGCGCTCGGCGGTGTAGAGCAGGGTGGAGCCGCTGGCGAGGTTCGAGCGGACCTTGCTCAGGTACCCCGCGGACCCGTTCTCCACCGGGGAGAACCCGACCTCCTCGGTGAACATCTCGACGGCCGCCGCGTAGGCCTCGCTGACGTCCTCGAGGTCCCCGACCCGCACCTCGGCGGCGGGTGCCACGCGGGGCTGCCGGTCGGCGACCATGAACGGCTGGTCAGCGCGCACGCTGCGGGCCGGGCCCCAGCGCAGGCGCCGCTGGAGGTCGATGACCGGCCGGTGGTCGCCGATGATCGAACAGGCGAAGCGGCCGCGCGAGTTGAGCATGTCGGCGACGAGCGCGTTGGTGCGCGGGGTCGCGCCGAGCGAGATGATGCTGCCGCCGATCCAGTAGGCGGCGACCGGCTCGTCCCCGTCGAACACCCCGTACAGGGTCCCGGACGGGGACGACACCTGCGCGCTGCGGGTGAGCTCGAGCAGACTGGCGAGGAACACGTGATGGGCGGGGTCGGCCTCGGTGAGCCTGCTCAACCAGTCGGTGTGCTCGTGGCCGAGCCGGGCCAGCCGCATCAGCCGACGACCACCTCGGCCGGACCCGACGGAGCCTCCATCTTTTCGGCGATGCGCATGGCCTCTTCGATGAGGGTCTCGACGATCTCGGACTCCGGCACCGTCTTGATGACCTCGCCCTTGACGAAGATCTGCCCCTTGCCGTTGCCGCTGGCCACGCCGAGGTCGGCTTCGCGCGCCTCACCGGGCCCGTTGACCACGCATCCCATGACTGCCACCCGGAGCGGCACCTCCATGCCCTCGAGACCGGCGGTGACCTTGTCGGCGAGCGTGTAGACGTCGACCTGGGCGCGGCCGCACGAGGGGCACGACACGATCTCGAGCTTCCGCGGGCGCAGGTTGAGGGATTCGAGGATCTGGTTGCCGACCTTGATCTCCTCGACGGGCGGGGCGGACAGGGAGACGCGGATGGTGTCGCCGATCCCCTGGCTCAGCAGCGCGCCGAACGCGGTGGCGGACTTGATCGTGCCCTGGAACGCGGGCCCGGCCTCTGTCACGCCGAGGTGCAGCGGCCAGTCGCCGGCCTCGGCGAGCAGCTCGTAGGCGCGCACCATGACGACCGGGTCGTTGTGCTTCACCGAGATCTTGAAGTCGTGGAAGTCGTGCTCCTCGAACAGGGAGGCCTCCCACACCGCCGACTCGACGAGCGCCTCCGGCGTGGCCTTGCCGTACTTCTCCATGATCCGCTTGTCGAGGGAGCCGGCGTTGACGCCGATCCGGATCGACACGCCCGCATCCGCGGCGGCCCGGGAGATCTCCTTGACCTGATCGTCGAACTTGCGGATGTTGCCCGGGTTGACGCGGACCGCCGCGCAGCCGGCGTCGATCGCGGCGTACACGTACTTGGGCTGGAAGTGGATGTCGGCGATGACCGGGATCTGGCTCTTCGCCGCGATCGCCGGCAGGGCCTCGGCGTCGTCCGCGCTCGGGCAGGCGACGCGCACGATGTCGCAGCCGGCCGCGGTGAGCTCCGCGATCTGCTGGAGGGTGGCGTTGATGTCGGTGGTCTTCGTCGTCGTCATCGACTGGACGCTCACCGGGGATTCGGACCCCACGCCCACCGAGCCGACCTTGATCTGGCGGGTCTGCCGGCGAGGTGCGAGCACCGGGGGCGGAGCGGCGGGCATTCCGAGGTTGACCGAGGTCACGAGTTTCCCTTCGACGGCTGCAGTGCGCCCGAACGTGGGCGCATGACACTGCTCCCATCGTAGCCGCCGCGATTGCAGGGAACCTGAACGGCGGAGGTCGCGCAGATCACAGGACAGGAGGCGTCGCCCGCTCCCGGCCGCGCCCGAGGAGGCCGGGGAGGAGCAGCTAGCCGAACAGGATGACCGGTTTGACGATGTCGACGTAAAGGAGCAGCGCGGTCATGCACAGGAGCACCCCGACGACGACATAGGTCAGCGGCAGCAGGCGGGCGGTGTCGAAGGGGCCGATGATTCCCCGTCTGCGTGCGAGGTTGATCCGGCGCCGGGCGCCCTCGTAGAGCGCGACGGCGATGTGTCCGCCGTCGAGCGGGAGCAGCGGCACCATGTTGAACGCGAAGAGGAAGAGGTTGAGGGAGCCCAGGAGCGACAGCCCGACCTGTGCCTTCTCGACGACCTCGAGCTGCTCGGTGCTCACGATCTCGCCGGCCACGCGGCCCACTCCGACCATGCCGATCGGCCCCTCCGGGTCGCGCTCGGCGTCGCTGAAGGCGACCCCGCCGATCTCGACGAGCTTCTCCGGCAGGGTGAAGAGCGCGGTGAAGGTCTGGCCGATCATGCCGGCCATCTCGCCGGGGAATTCGGCGAGCGCCATCGGACGGCGCTCCTGTGTGGGGCTCACGCCGAGGAAGCCGGTGGTCTCCGTGGCCGGGGTGCCGGTCTCGTCGACGATCGGGGCACCGGATTCGTCGAGGACGGGGCGCTCGGTGGCGATGATCGGCACCTCGATGTCGGACTGGTGGCCGTCGCGCATGACGCGGACCGGCACGGTGTCCCCTGCGGAGGCGCGGACCGCCGCGGACAGCTCCTCCCACGACTGCGTGGCCTCCCCGTCGATCGCGACGATCACGTCGCCGGGCTTGATGCCGACCTCCCAGGCCGGAGTGAGCGGATCGCCCTCGCGGCAGGTGCTGCGCTCCTCGGCGGGGCGCTTCGCCGCCTCCGAGGCGGGCACTGCGCACTCGACGACGGTCGCCACCGTGGTCGTCGGCTGGACGACGCCGAACCCCAGCATCACGACCGCCATGATGAGGATGCCGAGGACGAGGTTGACCGCCGGGCCGCCGAACATCACGACGAGGCGCTTGGGGACGGACAGCGCGTAGAAGGTGCGGCGCTCCTCGCCGGGTCCGATCTCCTGGTTGGAGAACTCGCGGGCGTCGGCCATGCTCCGCTCGAACAGCCGACCGCGGCGCCGGCGCTCCCGGCGCGGCGGGTCCTCCGCGGTGAGCACTGAGCCGGGATGCGCGGAGGCGCCTGCCCCGGTCTCCCCGGAGCCCTCGGCGCTCGCCCTGAGGCGGGCGTCGGCGGTGACGATCTCCTCGGCGTCGTCGGCCGCGCCCAGCTGCTCGGCGCGGGCGCTCGTCGCCTCGAGCGGCGGGTACATGCCGGGCATCGCGATGAAGCCGCCGAGCGGGAACGCCTTGATCCCGTACTCGGTCTCCCCGCGCCGGCGCGAGAACAGGGTGGGGCCGAAGCCGACCATGTAGTGGGTGACCTTGACCCCGAACCGCTTGGCGGGGATGAGGTGGCCGAGCTCGTGGAGCGCGATCGAGAGGCTGATCCCGACGATGAAGAGGACGACACCGAGGGCGTAGAGCAGCGGCGTCATCGGACGGTGCGCATCTGCTCGGCCCCGGCCTGGGCGATCCAGTCCCGGGCGTGGTCCCGGGCACGGGAGTCGGCGGCGAGCACGGAGTCCACGGTGAGCACGTCGGCGGCCGCGGGTGCGTCCCCGGAGAGCGCGTCGAGCGCGGCGGCGATCCCGGCCGAGATCTGCGGGAACGTCACCCGGCCGGCGTGGAAGGCCTCGACGAGCACCTCGTTCGCGGCGTTGTACACCGCCGGGGCGGTGTGCCCGAGGCGGCCGGCGCGGTAAGCGAGGTCGAGGGCCGGGAACGCGGCGGAGTCGACGGGTTCGAAGGTCCAGGAGGTGGGCGTCGTCCAGTCGCTGGGCGCGGTCGCGCCCGGGACGCGGCGGGTCGTGCCGTCGGTGCCGGTGCCGAGCGCGTAGGCGATGGGCAGGCGCATGTCCGGCGGCGACACCTGGGCGAGCGTCGAGCCGTCGATGTACTCGACCATCGAGTGGATCTGGGACTGCGGGTGGACGACGACGTCGATCCGGTCGTAGTCGATGCCGAACAGCAGGTGGGCCTCGATGACCTCGAGGCCCTTGTTGACGAGCGTCGCGGAGTTCGTGGTGATGACGGTGCCCATGTTCCACGTCGGGTGGACGAGCGCCTGAGCGGGGGTGACGGATTCGAGCTCGGCGGGGCTCATACCGCGGAAGGGCCCGCCCGAAGCGGTGATGACGAGGCGCTCGACCTCGCCGGCCCGGCCGGCGCGCAGGGCCTGGGCGATCGCGGAGTGCTCGCTGTCGACCGGGATGAGCCGGGCCCCGGAGCGTGCGGCGGCGTCGAGCACGACCGGGCCGCCGACGATGAGCGACTCCTTGTTCGCAAGCGCGACGTCCGTGCCGGCCTCGAGCGCGGCGAGCGTGCTGCGCAGACCCACGGCACCGGTGACGGCGTTGAGCACGACGTCGGCGTCCGCGGCGGCGATCCGCTCGCTCGCCTCGGGCCCGAGCTCGATCGCTTCGACCCGGTCGGGCAGGCCCTGGCGGGCGGCCTCGTGGGCGAGCATGTCCCGGATCGTCGCCTCGCCGGCGTCCCCGGGGTCGGCGAGTCCGATCCGGCGCGCGCCGAGGCGCACCGCCTGCTCGACGAGGAGCGCGCGGTTCGACCCGGCGGCCAGCGAGCTCACCGCGAACCGGTCCGGGTTCGCGGTGACGACGTCGATGGCCTGGGTGCCCACGGACCCTGTGGTCCCGATTACACTGATAGTACGAACGCTCACGCTGACCGATGATGTCACTGAATCCTTAGAGGACAGTGAAGTCCCTGCGTCATGCATGTCGTGCGCCGAGCGTGTTCCGCCCCGATCGTCGAACAGAAGGACCCCGTGATGAGCACAGTGCAGACCCCCGATCAGATCCTCGGCATCGATTCCGTCTTCTCCAAGGAGGATCGCGAGTTCGCCGGTGTCCTCCGCAAGTGGCTCGATGAGAACGTGCGCGACAAGATCGGCGACTACTACCTCGAGGGGACCATCCCGGCCCGCGAGCTCGCCGAGGGCCTGGGCGAGCTCGGTGTGCTCGGGATGCACCTCGAGGGCTACGGCTGCGCCGGCACCACCGCCACCCAGTACGGGCTGGCGTGCCGCGAGCTCGAGGCGATCGACTCCGGTCTGCGCTCGCTCGTGAGCGTGCAGGGCTCGCTCGCGATGTTCGCCATCCACCACTGGGGCTCCGAGGACCAGAAGAACGAGTGGCTGCCGCAGATGGCCGCCGGCAAGGCGATCGGCTGCTTCGGCCTCACCGAGCCCGACGTCGGCTCCGATCCGGCGGGCATGAAGACCACGGCGAAGAAGGACGGCAGCGACTGGGTGCTCAACGGCGCCAAGATGTGGATCACCAACTCCCCGGTGTCCGACGTCATGGTCGTGTGGGCGAAGACCGAGGAGCTCGACGACAAGGGCAAGAACATCGTCCGCGGGTTCGTCATCCCGACGAACACCCCCGGCGTCGAGGTGCCCAAGATCCAGCGCAAGCTCTCGCTGCGCGCCTCGATCACCGGTGAGATCGTGCTCGACAACGTGCGCCTGCCGGAATCCGCGATGCTGCCGAAGGCCAAGGGCCTGCGCGGTCCGCTGTCCTGCCTGTCCGAGGCGCGGTTCGGGATCGTGTTCGGCGTCACCGGCGCCGCCCGCGACGCCCTCCAGTCCGCGATCGAGTACACCGGCACCCGCATCCAGTTCGAGCGCCCGCTGTCCTCGTTCCAGATCACCCAGCAGAAGCTCGCGAAGGCGCTCGGCCAGTACTCGCAGATCACTCTGCTCGCCAAGCACATCGGCGAGCTCAAGGACACCGTCGGCGTGCGCCCGGAGCAGATCAGCCTCGGCAAGATGGTCACCGTGGACACCGCGATGAACATCTGCCGCGACCTCCGCGCGCTGTTCGGCGGCTCGGGCATCACGAGCGAGTACCCGCCGCTGCGCCACGCGATCAACCTCGAGACCGTCCTCACCTACGAGGGCACGCACGAGGTCCACCAGCTCACGCTGGGTCGCGCGATGACCGGGATCAACGCCTTCGCGAACTGATCCGCGGCTCGCACCGCGCGCACCCGCCCAGCGCTGATCCGCACCTGCGGACCAGCACTCGCACCGCACCCGACCGGGGCGTCGACCTCCGGGTCGGCGCCCCGGCCCGGTCCCCACCACCCGTTCCACGAAGGAGATCACTGTGGACATCAGCGCACTGCTCATCGACGCCTACGACCGCGCCGTCACCGGGTGTCGGGGGATCCTCGAGGGGATCGACACCGACACCCTGCATGCCCGACTCACCGAGAACAGCAACTCGATCGCATGGCTCGTGTGGCACATCGCGCGCGAGCAGGACCTGCAGATCGCCCACCTCGCCGGCCGCGAGCAGGTGTGGACCGCAGACGGCTGGGCGGAGCGGTTCGATCGTGGGGCCGAGGACTTCGGCTTCGGGGACTCCCCGGAGCAGGTGGCGGCGTTCCGCGTCGACGGACCGGAGGAGCTGCTCGGCTACCTCGATGCCGTGCGCGAAGCGGCCGTCGCCTACCTCCGCACGCTCACGGCGGACGACCTCGCCGAGGTCATCGACGACTCCTACGATCCGCCGGTCACCCGCGGAGTGCGCATCGTGTCGATCATCGACGACGCCGCCCAGCACACCGGCCAGGCGGCCTTCATCCGCGGTGCCCTCGGCTGGGACGCCGAACGGCCGTGATGAAGTCACCGCACGATCGAGCTGGAAGGCCGACAGGAGAACAATGACCGAGCTGCCCGAACAGTCCGAGGTCCCGATCTGGCCGAGGTTCATCCCGCACGTCTTGCAGGTCCTGTCCGACGGGTCGATCGTTCGTCGACGCGATCTCGTCGCACGTGTTCTCGACTCCGCAGAACTCTCCGAAAGTGCTCGGGCAGAACGCATCGCAGTCGGTGATGGTCGCGCAGACAACCGTGTCGGCTGGGCTCTGACCAACCTCTTCAAAGCGGGATGGGTCGAACGCCCGGAACGGGCGAAGTACCGCATCACTCCCGACGGACTGAAGTGGTTGCGCGAGAACCCCGACGCCGAACCGGATTTCGGAGATGCGAACCGGCTCTTCAAGGAGTACTGGCCTCACACTCAGCCGCAGCACGGCGAATCTGCCGGCATCATTGCAGACGCAGCCACCGAATCCGAGATCTCGCCGATCGAACAGATCGAGTCGGGGATAGCACGCATCACGGAGGAGGTCGCCGACGATCTGTTGACGCGCCTTCGGGACAGTGATCCCTCCTTCTTCGAGGACGCCGTCGTCCGGCTGCTCCTCGCGATGGGTTACGGCGGCGCCGAGCAGCGGGGGAAACGCATCGGCGGAACAGGCGACGGCGGGGTCGACGGCGTCATCGATCAGGATGCGCTGGGCCTGGAACGGATCTATGTCCAAGCGAAGCGCTATGCGGCGCACAACTCGGTCGGGCGCGAAGCGATCCAGGCATTCATCGGGGCACTGCATGGTCTGGGTGCGAATCGCGGGATCTTCCTCACCACGAGCACTTTCACACGTCAGGCATTGGATTATGCGGAGCAGATTCCCACTCGGATCGTGCTCATCGATGGGACACGGCTGGTCTCGCTCATGGTCGCGTATCGGGTGGGAGTGCAGACCACTCAGACCTACCACGTGGTCGAGGTCGACGAGGACTTCTTCGAATAAGGGATCATCTGGCCCCGATGACGCGTGTCAGCGGATGACGTGATGTGAATGGGCGCGTCGGCCCGGGTCGGCGGATGACGGCGGGCCGGCGGTCCGGGCGCACGGGATCCTAACGTGGCGGCAACCGCTGCGAAAGGATCCCGTCATCGTGACCGCCTCGACCACCACAGTCCGCTCCCCCGAATCACGCTCCACTGCCCCGCATGCCCCTGGTATCCCTACCACCGGCTCCCCGACTGCTGACCGTTCCCCGGTGAGCGACGGTCCCCAGGCCGTTCCTCCCACAGCGACGACCACAGAGCTGCGCGCACGCTTCGCCCCGGTGTTCGAGCAGATCGCCGCCGGTGCGCTCGAGCGCGAGCGGACGCGCACGCTGCCGCGCGCGGAGATCCGCGCGCTCGCCGAGGCGGGGTTCGGCCGGCTCCGGCTGCCGCACGATGTCGGCGGCTTCGGCGCCTCGATCCCGCAGCTCGCCGCGCTGCTCGTCGACCTCGCCACCGCGGATTCGAACTGTGCCCAGATCTGGCGCGGGCACATCGCCTTCGTCGAGGACCTGCTCGTCACCCCGCACACCGGGTTTCGCGACCGCTGGCTCCCCCGGATCACTGCGGGTGCGGTGATCGGCAACGCGTGGACGGAGATCGGGGACGTCGAGCGCGGCACCCTGCGCACCCGCATCCGCACCCGCGATGAGGTCGCCGAGGTCACCGGGGAGAAGTTCTACTCCACTGGCTCGATCTACGCCGACTACGCGGACACCACCGTCGCCGATGACGCCGGTGTGCGCCACGTCGCGCTCATCCCGCTCGACCAGCCCGGGGTCGAGGTGAGCGATGACTGGGACGGGTTCGGCCAGCGTCTCACCGGCACCGGCACCACCCGCTTCACTGCAGCCCGCCTCGATCCGCGCGATGTCATCCCCTTCTCCGACCGCTTCCGCTACCAGTCCGCGCTCTACCAGCTCGTGCTCCTCGCCACCCAGGCCGGGATCGCGACGGCGGTCGCCCGAGATGCCGCCCGCGCCGTCGCCGCGCGCGAGCGCTCCTACAGCCACGGGAATGCTGACCGGGTGCGCGACGACCCGCAGATCCTCCAGATCATCGGCGAGGCCGAGGCCGCAGCCTTCACCGCCCGCGCGGTGGTCGCGAGCGCGGCCGAAGCCGTCCAGCGCGCACACGACACCGCCCTCTCCGGAGTCCCCGAGACAGCCTCGGAAACCGACACCGAGCAGAGCTCCGACGCGGACACCGCGGCGAACCACGCGGCGACACTCGCCGTCTCCCAGGCCCAGGTCGCCCTCACCCGGCTGGTGCCGGAGGCGGCCGGCAGGGTGTTCGACGCGCTCGGGTCCTCCGCGGTGCGGGAGGCGGCCGGGCTCGACCGCCACTGGCGCAATGCGCGCACGGTCGGCTCCCACAACCCGTGGGTCTACAAGGCCCGCCTCGTCGGGGACCACACCGTCAACGGCACGGCGCCGGAATATCAGTTCGCGATCGGCACAGTGAGCACAGAGGCCGGGGACTCCGCGACGGCAAGCGCCGGCACCTGAGCCCCGTCCTCACGGGCGATGACGACGAGGTCGGCCGGGAGTTCGGCGGCCGCCGCCGGTTCGATCCGGGCATCGCGCATCACCGGGTCGAGGTCGACGGGCGCGGCGAGCGCGCCGTCCTCACCGCGAGCGGCGACCGCGACTCCCGCGAAGCCGCTCGGCAGCCGGCGGACCGGCTTGTCGAAGGCCCGGTGGACGTCGCGCACCGGTGCGCTCCGGCCGGCGCGGAGCTCGACGTCGACCGGTGCGGAGGCGTCCTCGGTGAGTCGCCCACCCACCCGGATCACGGCGAGGCGGGCGAGCACGGCGGCCGGCTCGGGCACCTCGGCGGCGATCCGCACGGGCGCATCCGGTCCGACGCCGAGCAGGCGCAGGATCCCGGCGAGCTTGGCGACCCGGTCGAGGGCCACCTCATGGGTGAAGAACCCCTCCGCGTCGTGCTCGGGGGCGAGGAAGGGGTCGTCGGCGCGGCCGAGCACGATGGGGTGGTCGAGCAGTTCGTAGACCGGGTTGAGGGTGCCCGGGTGATCGGGCGCGATCGCGCCGGGCCGGCGGAACCAGTGGATCTCAGTCGACACTGGACATGACCTCGACGACACGGTCGATGAACGCGTCGACCTGGTCCTCGTCGTAGGCCCGCTCGCCCTTGCGCACCCGGAACAGCACGCGCCGCACCTCGTCCACGCTCATCGCCTGCCCCTGCGTGAAGTAGCCGTTGATGCGGTCGCAGAGCTCGTCGACCTCGGCGATGTCGTAGCCGATGATGCCCTTCTCCGGGTGATTGAAGCGCTCCCCTGCCGGGCGGGTGAGGCGGCCGCGCAGGGAGGCGGCGGCGCGGGTGAGCTCCTGCACCCAGGAGTCCTGGCCGGAGCGCTCGACCAGCCGGTCGCGCGCCCGCTTGGCGAAGGCGTCCTCGAGCCGATCGAGGGCGGCGTCGACGACGCCCACGTGGTAGCCCTTGCGGGTGAGGTCGAATCCCACGGTGCGCACCGCACGCGCATCGAGATCGCCGGGCTGCGGCGATTCGCGTTCGAAGGATTCGCGGGCGCGCTTGAAGAAGCTGTCGACCTGCACCGGGTCGTAGCCGTTCTTCCACCCCGACATCCTGGGGAAGTTCGTGTCCACCGTGGTCCTCTCCTCAGTCCATGCTCACTGCGCTGCGGCCAGCTGCCCGCACGCCCCGTCGATGTCCTTGCCGCGCGTGTCCCGGATGGTCGTCGGCACGCCGGCGTCCTGCAGGCGTCGTACGAACTCGGCGGCGACGGCCGGCTCCGAGGCCGTCCACACCGAGCCGGGGGTCGGGTTGAGCGGGATCGGGTTGACGTGCACCCAGCCCCGTCCGCGCGCGTTGAGCTTCTTCGCCAGCAGCTCGGCCCGCCAGGCGTGGTCGTTCATGTCCTTGATGAGCGCGTACTCGATGCTCACCCGACGCCCGGTGGTGCGGTAGTAGTTGTAGGCCGCGTCGATCGCCTCGTCGGCCTTCCACCGGGTGTTCACCGGGATCATCTCGTCGCGCAGTCCGTCGTCCGGAGCGTGGAGGCTGAGCGCGAAGGTCACCGGGATCTCCTCCGCGGCGAGTTTGTTGATGCCCGGCACGAGTCCCACCGT
This sequence comes from Brevibacterium pityocampae, assembly GCF_039541555.1. Lineage (NCBI taxonomy): Bacteria > Bacillati > Actinomycetota > Actinomycetes > Micrococcales > Brevibacteriaceae > Brevibacterium > Brevibacterium pityocampae. The sequence continues at coordinate 38,773 of NZ_BAABGL010000036.1, forward strand.
GGAGATCGTGATGCGCCTGGCACCCATCCCCAGGCCGGCCGGGGCGGGCTCGACGAACCGGCGCACCGCACCCATGACGCGCTTGTAGTTGGCGAGCGGCTCGCCCATCCCCATGAAGACGATGTTCGTCACCCGCTCCGCCCTGCCGGGCCCGTTCTCCGCGCCCGAGGCGCACGTCGGCTCCCGACCCTGCTCCTCGTCGGCCTCGGAGCCGACGGCGGCGGCCGGGTTGCCGAGCATGTCGGAGTCCTCGCCGGAGGTGTCGGCGAGCTCGCCGGCGGCGATGACCTGGTTGGCGCGGATGACCTGTTCGACGATCTCCGCGCTCGACATGTTACGGGTCAGCCCCTGCTGGCCGGTGGCGCAGAACGGGCAGTTCATGCCGCAGCCGCACTGCGAGGACACGCACAGGGTGATCCGGTTGCGGTAGCGCATGAGCACGGACTCGACGAGCGCACCGTCGAACAGCCGCCACAGGAACTTGATCGTGTCGCCGTTCTTGGTCCGCAGCCGGTGGACCTCGGTGAGCAGCGGAGGGAAGAAGCGTTCGACGAGCTCGGCCCGGCGGTCCTTGGGCAGGTCGGTCATCGCCTCGGGGTCCGTGGTGTGGTGGACGAAGTAGTGGGTGGAGAGCTGCTTGGCGCGGAAGCCGGGCAGTCCCATCTCCTTGACCACGGTGATCCGCTCGTCCATCGTCATGTCCGCGAGGTGCTGCGGGGGCTGGGTGACGCGCGGGGACCGGAAGTTCAGCAGCGGCCGGCCGTCGCGGATGGGCGTGCGCGAGGTCGTCCCGTCGGGGTTCTCGACGACGGGGCGGACCTGTCTGCGGGGCGGGTTCTCAGTCATGTGCCCTCCAGTATCGCACGAGCCTCACTCCTCACCCGGGACGGCGAACACCTTACCGGGATTCATGATGCCGTGCGGGTCGAGCGCCCGCTTGACCGCGACGTGCATGTCGATGACCTCGGCGGAGAGCTGGGAGGCGAGCCCATCGGCCTTGAGAAGCCCGATCCCGTGCTCGCCGCTCACCGTGCCGCCGGCCTCGAGGGCAACCGCGATGATGTCCTCGAACGCCGCCTGCGCGCGCCGCTTGGCATCCTCGTCCCCGGCCGGGGTGACGAGGAGCGGGTGGAGGTTGCCGTCCCCGGCGTGGGCGATCTGCGCGAGCACGGTGTCGTGGGCCTCCCCGATCCCTTGGATCCGGCGGAGCACCTCGGGCACCTTCGAGCGGGCCACGCAGATGTCCTCGGTGAGCACCGGGCCCAGCCGTTCGAGCGCCGGGTAGGCCAGACGGCGGGCGGCGAAGAACGCCTCGGCCTCCTCAGCGTTCTCGCTCACCGCGGCGAAGGTCGCCCCGGCGGATTCGAAGGCGGCGACGATCGCGGCGGCCTCGGCCTCCCCGGCCGCCCCCGGCACGTCGGTCGATGCGAGGAGGATGACCTCGGCCTCGGCGGACAGCCCCATGTTCTTCCAGTCGTCGACGGCCTTGAGACAGTAGGAGTCGACAAGTTCGAGGGCCGACGGGATGACACCGGCGGCAGTGACATTGGCGACGCCCTGCCCGGCTTCGACGAGGCTGTCGAAGTAGCCGACGATCGCAGTGGCCGCCGGCGGCAGCGGGAGGAGCCTGACGGTGACCTCGGTGATGATGCCGAGCGTGCCCTCGGAGCCGGCGAGGAGCGCGCGCAGGTCGTAGCCGGCGACGTCCTTGGCGGTCCGCTTGCCCACCCGCACGATCTTCCCGGTGCCGGTGACGACCTCGAGGCTGAGCACGTACTCGCTCGTCACCCCGTACTTCACACAGCACAGGCCGCCGGCGTTCGTCGCGACGTTGCCGCCGATCGACGACCACGGGGCCGAGGCCGGGTCCGGCGGATACCACAGGCCGTCCTCCGCGACCCGGGCGCGCAGGTCGTTGTTGATGACGCCGGGCTGCACCCGCGCGGTGCGCTCGACCGGGTCGACCGCGAGCACCCGGTCCATCGCGTCGAGCGAGATCACCAGGCAGCCGGCGAGCGCGTTCGCTCCCCCGGACAGGCCGGTGCCCGAGCCGCGCGGCACCACGGCCACCCGGTTCTCGATGCACCAGTTCACCGCTGCGGCGACCTGTGCGGTGTCCCGCGGGCGGATCACGGCGACCGCCTGCTCGTAGGGCGCCCATTCGGCGTCGTCGTGGAGGTACCGGTCCATGACATCGGGGTCGGTGATGATGATGTCGTCCGGGACGGCGCGGGACAGCGAATCGATGAGGGACACGAACGGTGCTCTTTTCAGGTGATGTAGCCGGGCAGGAAGCTGAACAGGATGAGCGCGATGGGCGCGGTGGGCAGGATCGAGTCGAGCCGGTCCATGACGCCGCCGTGGCCGGGCAGCAGGGTGCCCATGTCCTTGAGGTCGAGGTCGCGCTTGATCATCGACTCGGAGAAGTCGCCGAGGGTGGCGAAGGCGGGGATGACGAAGCCGAGCACCGCGCCGGTCCACAGCGGGGCATCGAACACGAACCCGGCCATGCACATGCCGACGGCCGTCGCGATGATCGCCGAGCCCGCATAGCCCTCCCACGACTTCTTGGGCGAGATCCGCGGGGCGATCGGGTGCTTGCCCCAGAGCACGCCGAAGGCATACCCCCCGACGTCGGAGGCGACGACGAGGGAGAGGAAGCAGATGACGAGGAGATTGCCCTGCTCGAAGGTGAGCATGTGGACGACGAACGCCGCCATGAGCCCGACGTAGGTCAGCGCGAAGAGGCTGAGGCACACGTCCTTGACCGGGTTGGGGCGACGTTCGAACAGGGTGAAGAGGAGGATCGCGCCGGCGCCCACGGTGAAGGTCACCCAGAGCGCCTCCCGGCCTCCGAGGTAGGTCGCGAGCAGCATGCAGCTGGCAGCGGTGATCGTGGGCACCCGTGCCACCACGGAGCCCGAGCGGGAGAGCGCGTTGGCGAGCTCCCACATCGCGGCGAGGATGCCGGCGAGGGCGATGATGAGGAAGGAGGGCGGGTAGAACAGCAGGGAGGCGAACACACCGCCGCCGAGCAGCACGCCGACGCCGATCGCGGCCGGCAGGTTGCGCCCGGCCCGGCCGTAGTCCTTGCCGGCCGGCGGTGCCTCGGGCGCGGCGATGGGGGTGACGAAGCCGTGCCCGTAGGCGGATTCGGGGAGGTCGGCGGCCGGTGCGCCAGGATCCGGATCGGTGGACCCGGGGCCGGTGGACGCTGCATCCGATGAATCGGCGCCGGGCGGGTGGGCCGTGGACCCGGTGCGAACGGCAGGCACCGCGGCCGCTCCCGAGGCGGTCTCCCCGCGCGCGGCGGCGCCTGCCCCGACCATCGCGGGGGTGACGATCGGGATCGGGCCGGACACGCGCTCGGCCTCGGCCTCCACCCGGCGGCGCTCCGCGGCCTGCCGACGCGGCGAGTCGGTGCGAGCCGAGGCCCCGGCGGCGGGCGCCTCGGGAACGGTCTGCACCCCCGGAACGGGGTGGGCGGTGCTTCCGGGCGCCTCCTCGGCGGTCGGCGTGGGCCCGGTCGGTGCGGGGGGCGCCGCGCGGCCGAGGCGCAGGTCGCGGCGCCGTGGGAACGGCGCCGGGTCCGGGCTCGCGGCGGGAGCGGCACCCGCGGCGGGCGTGCCGGAACCGGCAGGGGATGCCTCCCCTGCCGGTGCTCGGCCCTGCTGGCCCCCGGTGCCCTGCTGGTCCTCGGTCATGACGGGCGCTCCGCCCTGGTCGTGCGTCTCACCGGACGATCAGACCTCGAGGAGCTCGGCCTCCTTGGCGGCGAGGAGCGAGTCGATCTCCTCGACCTTCTTCTTCGTCAGGTCCTCGAGCTCCTGGATGGCGCTGCGCACCTCGTCCTCGCCCGCCTCGCCGTCCTTCTGGATCTTCTCCAGGGTCTCCTTCGCCTTGCGGCGGATGTTGCGGATGGACACCTTGCCGTCCTCCGCATCGCCCTTGACGACCTTGACGTACTCGCGCCGGCGCTCCTCGGTGAGCTCCGGGAGGACGACGCGGATGATGTTGCCGTCGTTGGCCGGGTTCGCGCCGATGTCCGACTTGCGCAGCGCGGTCTCGATATCACCGAGCGCCCCGCGGTCGTAAGGGGTGATGAGCAGGGTGCGCGCCTCGGGCACCTGGAAGGAGGCGAGCTGCTGGAGAGGCGTCGGGGAACCGTAGTAGTCGACGAGGATGCTCGCGAACAGCGCGGGGTTCGCCCGGCCGGTGCGCACATTGCCGAAGTCGTCCTTGGTGACCTCGATGGCCTTGTCCATCTTCTGCCGGGCTTCGGTCAGGGTTTCCTTGATCACTGCGTGCCCTTTCGGTGGGTCGGGGGATGGTGCTGGTCTCGTAGTGCCATTCTAGGCGCGCCGCACGGACACGGCGCACAGCGCCGGGCCGAGGTGCGGGCCGGGTCGGGTGCGCGTGCGGGCGGCGAGGGGCCGGGGACGCTCAGTCGCCGGTGACGATCGTGCCGATCCGCTCACCGGCGATCGCGCGGCGCAGGTTGTGGTCGCCCTCCATGCCGAACACCACCATCGGGAGCCTGTTGTCCATGCACAGGGAGAACGCGGTCGCGTCGACGACCTTGAGCCCGCGGGTGAGCGCGTCCTGGTAGGTGATGCGATCGATCTTCTCCGCCGTCGGGTCGACCTTGGGGTCGGCGGTGTAGACGCCGTCGACGCCGTTCTTGGCGATGAGCACCGCGTCGGCGCGGATCTCGAGCGCACGCTGGGCGGCGACCGTGTCGGTGGAGAAGAACGGCAGCCCGGCACCGGCACCGAAGATCACGACCCGGTCCTTCTCCATGTGGCGCATCGCGCGGCGCGGGATGTAGGTCTCCGCGACCTGGGTCATCGGGATCGCCGACTGCACGCGCGTGTCGACCCCGGCCTGCTCGAGGAAGTCCTGGAGCGCCAGGCAGTTCATCATGGTGCCGAGCATGCCCATGTAGTCGGCGCGGGTGCGGTCCATGCCGCGCTGCGAGAGCTCCGCGCCGCGGAAGAAGTTGCCGCCGCCGACGACGATGCTCACCTCGACCTCGGGTACGGCTCCGGCGATCTCCCGCGCCACGGCCGACACCACGTCGGGGTTGACGCCCACCTCACCGCCGCCGAACACCTCGCCGGAGAGCTTGAGGAGCACCCGCCGGCGGTGGGTCCGGGTGGGGTTGTCCTGGCGGGACGAGGTGTGCACGTGGGAGTCCGACATGGCTGCCTTCCTGCTGAGCGGAACGTCTGCCGCCCGCCGGGGTGCCGGCGCGCGGGTGGGCATGGGAGCCGTGGACCAGTCTAGCGCTACCCACCGGTTCGCAACGGGCGGCAACCGGGGCACCCGCAGACGCGCGCAGGGCGGGGCACGAGGCCCCGCCCTGCGGCGGCGGATCGGCGCTCAGCGTGTGCTGCGACGGTCCGCGGTGGTGCGGTGTTTCGGTGGTGCGGTGCGTCAGCTGCCCACGCGGAAGCGCAGGAAACCGGTCGCCGCGACGCCGGCCTCCTCGAGCACCGAGGCCACCGACTTCTTGGGCTCCTTGGCGAAGCCCTGGTCGAGGAGGCAGTTCTCCTTGAAGAAGCCGCCCACGCGACCCTCGACGATCTTCGGCAGCGCCTGCTCGGGCTTGCCCTCGTTCTTCGCGGTCTCGAGCGCGATCTCGCGCTCCTTCTCCACGAGCTCCGCCGGGACGTCCTCGCGGGAGAAGTACTTCGGCGACATCGCGGCGATGTGCACGGCGACGTCGTGCGCGACCTCGGCGTTGTCGCCCTCGTAGGCGAGGAGCACGCCGACCTGCGGGGGCAGGTCCTTGTTCGTGCGGTGGAGGTAGGACTCGACGTGCGCGCCGGTGATGCGGCCGACGCGGCGCAGGGCCACCTTCTCGCCGAGCGCGGCTCCGCCCTCGGTGATGAACTGCTCGACGGACTTGCCGTCGACCTCGGCGGCGAGCAGCGCCTCGGCGGACTCGGCGCCGTTCTTCACCGCGAGGTCGAGGACCTCGTCGGCGAGCTGGACGAACTTGTCGGACTTGGCGACGAAGTCGGTCTCCGAGTTGAACTCGATCATGGTGCCGACGCCGTCCTCGACGCGGGTGGCGACGAGTCCGTCGGAGGTCGAGCGGCCCTCGCGCTTGGTGGCGCCCTTGAGGCCCTTGACGCGCAGGATCTCGATGGCCTTGGCCTGGTCGCCCTGTGCCTCCTCGAGAGCCTTCTTGACGTCCATCATGCCGGCGCCGGTCTTCTCACGCAGCGCCTTGATGTCAGCAGCGGTGTAGTTTGCCATGGGATCTCCTTTACGTCACGCGACGTGTGGTGTCCCGGCCCGCACGGTGGTGCGGGCCGGGAGGGGTACGGATCAGGCCTCGGTGGTCGAGGCGGCGGGTGCCTCGGCTGCGGCCTCGTCGGTGCCCTTGCCCTCCAGGAGCTCGCGCTCCCACTCCGGCATCGGCTCGACCTCGACGGCGGAGACGTTCTTCTCGCCGCCCTCGTCGCCGGACGAGTGGCGCTTGATCAGGCCCTCGGCCACGGCATCGGCGATGACGCGGGTGAGGAGTCCGACCGAGCGGATCGAGTCGTCGTTGCCCGGGATCGGGAAGTCGACCTCGTCGGGGTCGCAGTTGGTGTCGAGGATGCCGATGATCGGGATCCCGAGCTTCTTCGCCTCGTCGACGGCGAGGTGCTCCTTCTTGGTGTCGACGATCCACACGGCGGACGGGGTGCGCGACATGTCGCGGATACCGCCGAGGGTGCGCTCGAGCTTGTCCTTCTCACGACGGAGGATGAGGAGCTCCTTCTTCGTGTGGCCGGAGCCGGCGACATCGTCGAAGTCGATCTCCTCGAGCTCCTTGAGGCGACGCAGCCGCCCGGAGATCGTCTGGAAGTTCGTGAGCATGCCGCCCAGCCAGCGCTGGTTGACGAAGGGCTGTCCGACGCGCTTGGACTGCTCCTGGATGGCCTCCTGCGCCTGCTTCTTGGTGCCGACGAAGAGGATCGAGCCGCCGTGGGCCACGGTCTCCTTGACGAACTCGAAGGCCGAGTCGATGTAGCCCAGGGTCTGCTGGAGGTCGATGATGTAGATGCCGTTGCGCTCGGTGAAGATGAAGCGCTTCATCTTCGGGTTCCAACGGCGGGTCTGGTGTCCGAAGTGGACGCCGCTGTCGAGCAGCTGGCGAATGGTGACGACGGCCATGCCGACGCCCTCCTTTCATGGTGCAGGCCATCGGGCCGGCACGCTTCAGGTCGCGGTCCCCCGGCGGTGTCCGACGCTGTTCCCAGCGCGCGGCACTGCCGGCTGCGACGATTCGGTTGATTCCTGGTACCCGCGGCCGAGTGCCCACGAATCGCACGGCACCGCGCGAGCGCTTCTGCGCTGCTCGCGGCTGTGGATTCGCACCGGTGGCACTCGTCGGTTCATCGGATACGCGTAGTCGGAAGTGGTCACACTCCCGCTGGCGCCATTCTACGTCGGGCGGCGAAAGGCGCCAAACCCGCGGGTGGGGGGTCTGGGGCGGGTGCTGCGGGAGGCGGCTGTGGACGGTGCTCCGTCGGGTGCGGGTGCCCGTTGGGGACGGACGCCGTCTCGTCCACAGGTGTGGCGGCGCTCTGGCGGGAGCCGCAGTGGGCGCCGAGGGTGGGGCCATGGCCGATCCGCTCGTCTCCCCGCCCCTCGACCCCGCTCGCATTCTTCGCCCGGCCGGCATCGTGCGCCCGGCTCGCATGCTCCACCGGAACCGTGCCCTCCGCTCGCTGGGCGCGGCGCTCGTCGCGCTGCTGCTCGTCACCGCGCTCCCCCTCGACGCCCGGGCGGCGGACCGGCCTGCGGACTGGTTCACCCCGGTGCCCGGTTTCACCGTCACCCGGCCGTTCGACAAGCCGGCGCAGAACTGGGAGTCCGGGCACCGCGGGATCGATGTCGGTGCGCTGCCCGGCGAGACGATCCGGGCGCCGGCCGCCGGCACCGTGCGGTTCGCCGGGACGGTCGCGGGCCGGCAGGTGCTCAGCCTCGAGGTCGCGGGGTACGTCGTGTCCTTCGAGCCCGTGGGCTCGGAGCTCTCGGCCGGGGACGAGGTGTTCGCCGGTCAGCCGGTGGGCACGGTGGCGGAGCCTGCGCACTGCGAGACCGGCTGCGTCCACGTGGGCGTGTGGCGGGCGGATGCGGAGAAGGACTACCTCAATCCGGCGTCGTTCTTCGCCGCGGATTCGACGGTCCTCCTGCCCGAGGCCGAAGCCCCCTCCGAGCTCCCCGCGGTGCCGGCCGGTGACGACGGGGCGAGCGGGGCCGGCCAGTGGGGCGGTCACGAGAACGGCCGGATCCCGGCGGTCGCGATGTGTCCGCTCGCCTCCGCTCCCGGTCACCGGCTGCGCTGCGATGCGGCGAAGGCCTTCGATGCGCTCGATGCGGCCTACCGTGAGGAGTTCGGTCGCGGGATCTCTGTGACGGATTCCTACCGGGATTACGAGACGCAGGTCGTCCTCAAGCACCGCAAGGGCCGGATGGCTGCGACTCCCGGGAGGTCGAACCACGGCTGGGGGCTCGCCGTGGACCTCGGCGGCGGCATCAACTCCTTCGGCACGGTGCAGCACGAGTGGATGCGGTCGAACGGTCCTCGGTTCGGGTGGATCCACCCGGCGTGGGCCCGCAGCGGCGGTTCGCTGCCCGAGGCCTGGCACTGGGAGTTCCGGGCCGGGTGAGCGGGTGCGGGTTCCTCGGTCGCGGCTGAGCGGGATCGATGGCTCGGCCCAGCTCGGCGAGCGCGTGGGGTGCCGGGCGCGTCAGGCGCGGGGGTGTGCCCGGTAGTAGCTCTCGGAGAGCCGGCCGAGGGAGACGTGGGTGTAGATCTGGGTCGAGCTCAGGGTCGAGTGACCGAGGTACTCCTGCACCTGGCGGAGGTCGGCACCGTTCTCCACCATGTGCGTCGCGGCGGAATGGCGCAGGCCGTGCGGGGAGAGCTCGGCGACCCCGTCGACGGCGGCGGTCGCCCGGTGGACGATCTCGCGCACTTGGCGCACGTTGATCCGCCCGCCACGGACCCCGAGGAAAAGGGCCTGGCTGCGGCGATCAGCCGAGCCTTTAGAGGCGGAGGCGGGGGCGGGGGCAGAGAGTTCGGGCCGCCCGCTGGCGATCCAGGCCTCGAGAGCCTGCGCCGCCGGCAGGCCGTAGGGCACGCGGCGCTCCTTGTCCCCCTTGCCGAGCACGGTGATGAGCCGGCGCTCCGGGTCGAGGTCGGAGACGTCCATCGCGACGAGCTCGGACACCCGCACCCCGGTGGCGTAGAGGACCTCGAGGATCGCCGCGTCGCGGAGAGCGATCACGCGGTCCCGAGGCGAGGGCGGGGTGGTGGCGTCGGCTGGGTCGGGCTCGGTGCGGGTGGGATCGGTGTCGGCGCCGGCTCGGGCCGCGCGATCCATGACGGCGGCGGTCTGCGACTGCTGGAGCACGGCCGGCAGCCGGGATCCCTTGCGGGGGCTGGCCAGGCGGGCCGCCGGGTTGCGCTCCATGCGCCCGGTGCGGGTGCAGAACGCGCAGAACGAGCGGATGGCGGCGATCCGCCGGGCAATGGTCCCCGGTGCCGCGCCGCGACGCGACTGGTCCATGAGCCACAGGCGGAGGTTCCCGAGGTCGATGTCGGTGGGTGCCAGTGCGTGACCGTCGGCCTCGGTGAGGAAGGTCATGAGGGAGCGCACGTCGGCGGAGTAGTTGCGCACCGTGTGCACGGAGGCGTTGCGCTGGATGCGGAGGTCCTCGACGAACGCCTCGAGCGCATCCGCGTACTCCGGCGGCAGCTGGTCCGCTGTCAACGGAGGGGCGTGCGGGTGGGAAGCCGACATGCTTTCACTGTAGAGCACCACGGACACAGCTCCCGGGAGCCGAGCACCCGACTCCGGAGCTCCGTGCGACGCCCGAGCGCTGTGCGACTCCTCTGGGTCCGGGTCCGTTGCGCTGATGTCCGGGTGAGCGCCAGGGGTCTGCGTGCTGAAGCCCGGGTCACGGGTGTGGCGGGGTGGATCACGGGTGCCGCAGCTTCACCCACCCGTGGTCGCGGCGCTCGGCGAGGCCGGTGAGCTCGAGCGCGGCGAGCGCGGCCATCGCCGTTGCCGTGTCGAGGCCGGTGCGGGCGGCGAGCGCCGCGGCCTCCGCGCCCCTGCGCTGGGGCAGCGCGCTGTACACCCGAGCCTGCTCCTCGCTGAGCGCATCGGTGATCTGCAGCCGCCCCTGCTCCGGGGAGGCCGCGCCTCGCCCGCCCCGATCGTCCGGTGCCGCAGCAACGGCCGGATTCGCAGCGCTGCTCAACGGCTCGACGAGTTCGCGTACCTCCTCCGACGAGGTGACGAGCACCGCGGCTCCCTCTCGGATCAATCGGTGGCAGCCGGCGGAATCGTGCGCGGTGACCGGACCCGGCACCGCACCGACCGGCCGCAACAGCTCGGCGGCCCGATTCGCGGTGTTGAGCGCACCGGAGCGCCAGCCCGCCTGCACGACGACGGTGGCGGCCGCGGTCGCGGCGATGAGGCGATTGCGCATGAGGAAGCGGTGGCGCATCGCGGTGCTGCCGGGCGCGGCCTCGGAGACCACAGCGCCCGCCCGTGCGACCGCGCCCAGGAGTTCGGCGTTGCCGCGGGGATAGTAGCGATCCACTCCCCCAGCCATGAACGCGACTGTGGCGGCACCGGGGCCGTCGATCGCGCGGAGTGCGCCGTCGTGCGCGGCGGCGTCGATGCCGTAGGCGCCGCCGGAGATCACGCTGTGCCCGGCCGCGACGAGGTCGTAGCCGATGGACCGGGCGAGGTGGAGGCCGTAGGAATCCGCGGCGCGCGATCCGACGAGTGCGATCGATGCCCCGCACAGCGCGGCCAGGTCACCGCTCCCGCGTACCCACAGGCCCACCGGCTCGTCGAGCCCGAGCTCCCGGAGCCCGGCCGGCCACTCGGGGTCGCCGGCCTGGACGAGGCGGGCGTCGAGCCTGCGCATGATCCGCAGATCGCGAGCGCCATCGAGGTCGGGCACCCGGAGCATCCACCGGTCGATGGCTTTGCCCACGTCGTCGTCCCGTGCCGTGAGCCCGGCTTTGACCGCGGCCTCGCGCAGCGTGCGGTGGAGCTCCGTCCGAGGGCCGTCGAGGAGGCCGCGCAGCGCTTCCGCCCCGGTATGGAGCACGGCCGCACGGAGCAGCCGGTCCCCCGGTTCGGAGATCCGCAGGATGTCGGCCACTGCGACGGGATCCGCGGTGTCCGTGTGCTCGACTGGGGCCGGCTCGATGCTCACGATGTCTCCCGGATGCGCAGGACGAGAGCGGAGAGCAGGTCGTCGCCCTGTGGGCGGGTGCGGCCGGCGAGGTCGGCCAGTGTCGTCGCGATGCGCACCACCCGGTCGTAGCCGCGCATGGTGATCCCGCCGCGTTCGAGCGCGGTGTCGAGCGGCGCGGTCTCCGTGCGCCGGAAGTCGAAGGTCTCCCGCAGCCACGCGCCCGGCGCCTGGGCGTTGAGCGACCACGGCAGTCCGGCGTAGCGGTGCGCCTGGAGCTCACGGGCGCGGGCCACCCGTGCGGCGACCGTCGCGGTGTCCTCGCGCGGGGACGTGGCGTGGAGGTCGGCGGCGACGAGCGGGAGCATCTCGAGCTGGATGTCGATCCGGTCGAGCAGGGGTCCGGACAGCCGGCCCCGGTAGCGGCGCCGGTCGAGCGGGGTGCACCGGCAGCGGGTGGAGCCCCCGACCCCGGCTCCGCACGGGCAGGGGTTCGAGGCCAGCACGAGTTGGAACCGCGAGGGCAGCACCACCGAGCCCCAGGCGCGGTGGATGTCGCAGCGCCCGTTCTCGAGCGGCTGCCGCAGCGCTTCGAGCACGTCGCGGCGGAACTCCGGTGCCTCGTCCATGAAGAGGACTCCCCGGTGGGCGCGGGAGAACACACCGATGCTGCCGGGCCGGGAACCGCCCACCATCGCTGAGGCACTCGTCCGGTGGTGGGGTGCTTCAAAGGGCGGTGTCCGGTCGAGGCCCGCGGCCGGGTCGAGGGTGCCGTCGAGCGAGCGCAGCGCCACGACCTCGCACGCCTCGTCGACGTCGAGCGGCGGCAGGAGACCCGGCAGGCAACCGGCGAGGAGGGTCTTGCCGGCACCGGGAGTCCCGGTCATGAGCAGATGGTGTCCGCCGGCGGCGGCGACCTCGAGCGCGAAGCGGGCATCGTCCTGGCCCTGCACCTCCGCGAGGTCGTGGACGTCCGGCGGCGACAGCGCGGCGGCCTCCGGCAGTTCGATCGCCGGGAGACCGGGGTCGTCGATCTCCCCGCCGAGCATGGTCACCGCGTCGGCGAGGTTCGCCGCCCCTCGGACCTCGGCGCCGTCGACAAGGCCGGCCTCCTCCGCGTTCGCCGCCGGGACGACGAACCGGGTGGCCCCGGCGCGCAGCCCGGCGAGCACACTCGGGAGCACCCCACGTACGGGGTGGATCCGGCCGTCGAGGCCGAGCTCGCCGATGTGGACGATGCCGCGGGCGCGGTCGGCGGGGATCTTGCCCTCCGCCTCGAGGATCGCCACGGCGATGCCGAGGTCGAATGCGGTGCCGACCTTCTTCACCCCGCCGGGCGAGAGGTTGACCGTGACCCGGCGGGAGGTCAGGGTGATGCCGAGGTTGGAGATCGCGGCGCGGATCCGCTTGCGCGATTCGGTCACCGAGGTGTCCGGCAGTCCGACGATGTCGATCCCCGGAAGGCCGTCGTTGACGCTCGCCTCGATCGACACCGGGGTCCCGGAGATGCCGTGCAGTGCGACGGCCGTGGTGCGCCCGAAGCTCCGGGACGCGGATGCGGTACTGCGGCCGCGCTTCCGGGATCGTGCGGTGTCGAGATCGACGGGCGGGGGCGGGGCGCTCATTGTGCGGCCCTGACGTGGGTGATGTCCGGCAGCCCGTTGTTCCACAGGATGCCGATGACGTCGAGGCGGAACGCGGGGATCCACTCCTCCTGCGCCGCGAGCCAGCGCAGGGCGAGCCCGCGCAGCGTGGAGAGCTTGCGATAGGTGATCGCCTCGAGCGGGTGCCCGGCGCGGGCGTTCGCGCGGGTCTTGACCTCGACGAAGACGACGGTGTCCGCCTCCCGGGCGACGATGTCGATCTCCCCGTGCCGGCAGCGCCAGTTGAGCGCGAGGATCTCCCAGCCGTGCTCGATGAGGTATTCCTTCGCGCACGCTTCGCCGCGGCGGCCCAATGTCATCGTGTCCATGCGCCCACCGAACCAGGCTGGGGCGGCGGGGTCAGCGGCTCGGTTCCCCCTGTGGACGGCGGCGCACGTCTCCACAGCCGGCGACCGCATGCGTGGGCGTCCGCGGATGCATCTGTGGACCAGAGGTGGGGTGGGCCTGTGACCCGAAGTGCGCGCCCCCGCGATCTGGGGCTTCCACTCAGGGGCGCGCGATCATCGTCCGGCGGTCACGGGCCTCCGGCCAGTGGTCACGAGCAGGCGATCACGGGTCAGCGGTCACACGTCTCCGCTCAGCGCGGCAGGGAGGACGGCGGTTCGAGATCGGACTTGGCGATCTCCTCGATGTTGACGTCCTTGAAGGACAGCACGTGCACCTGCTTGACGAAGCGGGCGGTGCGGTAGGTGTCCCACACCCAGGCGTCGCGGAGGGTGAGCTCGAAGTACACATCCCCGGAATCGTGGTGCGCCTTGAGATCGACGGAGTTCGCCAGATAGAAGCGCCGCTCGGTCTCCACCACGTAGGTGAACAGTCCCACCACGTCCCGGTACTCCCGGTAGAGCTGGAGTTCCAGTTCGGCTTCGTAGTCTTCCAGGTCCTCGGCACTCATGCGCCCATCCTAGAACAGACCGCCCTCACCCCAGGCGGAAGGACCGGCGGTGGTGCACCGTCGCTCCGTGCTCGGCGATCGCGGCCCTGTGCACCGGAGCGGGGTAGCCGGCGTTGCGCTCCCAGCCGTAGGCGGGGAACTGTTCGGCGAGCTCGGCCATGAGCCCGTCGCGGCCGACCTTCGCGAGCACGCTCGCCGCCGCGATCGTCACGTGCGTCCCGTCCCCCTTGACCACCGTGCGCACCGGCGGCACGACGACCTCGGCCGCATCCCCGTAGTGCTCGAGCGCGTCGAAGGTCAGCGGCAGGGAGAGCCAGTCGAAGGACCCGTCGAGGAGCACGAGGTCGGCACCCGGCAGCCCGGCGAGCGCCCGCCGGCCGGCAAGGCACAGCGCCGAGCTCAGACCCAGCGCGTCGATCTCCGCCGGGCTCGCGTACGCCACGGCGCGGTGCGGCTGCCAGGCGGCGACCACCTCGGCGATCCGAGCACGGGCCGGGATGGAGAGCTGCTTGGAGTCGTGGATGCCGGCGGGCACCTCGGCAGCGGTGAGGGCGGCGAGGTCGAAGTGCACGGCGCCCACTCCGACCGGACCGGCGAGGCAGCCGCGCCCCACCTCGTCCATCCCGATGAGCGTGCGCATCCCGGAGGCGAGCAGCTCGCGCTCGAGGCTGAGGTCGGTGAGCCCGGCGAACGGCTTCCGCGCCGCCCGGCGGGCCGGTGCCGTGGCGCGCCCGGTGCCGGCGGTCACGGGGCGGGGACCCCGGCGAACACCTCGTCCGGGGTGCCCATCGGGCGGATCCGGTCGGCCGGCCAGTTGATGAAGAACACCGTGCCGACCACGGCGTCCTCGGGCACGAACGGTCCACCGGCGGAATCGGTGTTGAAGCGGGAATCGAGTGAGTTCGAGCGGTTGTCGCCCATCACCCAGTAGTGGCCGTCCGGCACGGTGACCTCGAACGGGATGTCGGAGGGTGTGGCGCCCTCGGCGAGGTACGGTTCGTCGATCGGTTCGCCGTTGACCATGAGCCGGCCCTGGTCGTCGCAGCACTCCACGGTGTCGCCGCCGACCCCGATGACCCGCTTGATGAGCTGGGTGCCGGCGTCGGCCGGTACGAGGCCGAGGAACTCGAGGACGGGGTTGGGCGTGTACTGCTGGGTCACCGAGGTGTCGAGCCAGCCGCCGGGATCGTCGAAGACGATGATCGTGCCGCGGTCGACGCCGGGCCAGGGCAACTGGTTGACGAGGATCCGGTCGTCGACCTGAAGGGTGTCCTCCATCGAGGCCGAGGGGATGTAGAAGGAGCGCATGACCCAGGTCCGCACGACGGTGGAGATGACGAGCGCCACGATGATGATGATCGCGGCCTCCTTGAGGAGGGCCGGGATCCGACTCGGTCGGCGGGGCGGTGCACTGTCCTGGGTCACGCCTGGCAGTCTATCCCCCGGCCCCGGCCGTGATTCCCAGCCGCCGACTGAACCCGTTCGGGGCTCCGAGCCGACGGCGGCACCGGGCCGGACACGATCCTCAGCCGATCACGGAATCGACCGCGGAACCGTGGCCGATCACCGTGCCGAGGATCCGGTCGACGGGGATCATCCCGCCGCCGGGGCCGCCGAGCAGCGCGCGGGAGTCGGTCGAGTCCGCGCGGTTGTCCCCCATCATCCACACCCGCCCGGCCGGCACCTCGATGGCGAAGTCGGTGTCCGAGGCGCGCATCCCGTGAGGCACGTACGGCTCCTCGAGCGGCTCCCCGTTGAGGAGCAGGCGGCCTTCGGCGTCGCAGCACTCGAGGGTGTCGCCGCCGACGGCGAGGATCCGCTTGACGTAGTAGACGTCCCGCGGGCCGACCCCGAACCAGGAGCCGAGCTGCTCGGCGCCGCTCGGCGGGGCGCTCGCGATGAAGGACCCGCGACCGTCGAACACGACGACGTCGCCGCGGTCGACGGAGTCGGCCAGCGCGTCCGGGCGCCACACGGTCACGGTCCCGCCGACGGGCAGGGTGGGCTCCATCGACGCCGAGGGGATGCCGAAGCTCTGGACGCCGACGGCGCGGATGAGTCCGGCGGCGAGCAGCGCGCACACGAGGACGATGCCGAGGGCGCGCAGCGCCCTGCGGGCACGAAGAAGGCGCGGCCCTTCCGGGGCCGCGCCTGTCCTCGACTGTTCGGTCATC
Organism: Brevibacterium pityocampae; assembly: GCF_039541555.1. NCBI lineage: Bacteria > Bacillati > Actinomycetota > Actinomycetes > Micrococcales > Brevibacteriaceae > Brevibacterium > Brevibacterium pityocampae. The sequence goes on from NZ_BAABGL010000036.1 coordinate 54,729, forward strand.
GCCGCACGCCGATCACCTCGGCGGCCCGGTGCCCTGCGGGCGTCCGGAACGTGGCTGCGCTCAGCGCTTCTCGCGGATGCGAGCGGCCTTGCCGCGGAGCTTGCGGAGGTAGTAGAGCTTCGCCCGGCGGACGTCGCCGCGGGTGAGGACCTCGATCTTCTCGATGATCGGGGAGTGCACCGGGAAGGTGCGCTCCACGCCGACGCCGAAGCTGATCTTGCGGACGGTGAAGGTCTCGCCGATGCCGCCGCCGTGGCGACGGATGACGATGCCCTTGAAGACCTGGGTACGGGTGCGGTTGCCCTCGACCACGCGGACGTGGACGTTGAGGGTGTCGCCGGCGCGGAACTCCGGGACGTCGGGCTTCAACGACTGGGCGTTGAGTGCATCAAGCTTCTGCATGATTCGTCATTCTCCTGTGTGCGCGCCCCGGGTCGGCACGACATTGCTCGGACCGGCTGGTGGCCGGATGAGATGAGGTCGTCTGCCGGAGCGCGGCTGCCGTGTCACGGCGGCGCGGACGCTCCTGGCGGCATCGCTCCCCCCGAGGCAGGACGGTGCCAGCAAACGCAAGAGTTTAGTCTAGTCGGACCGGGGCCGAGGCGCCAATCCGGGGATCGAGGCGGTCACCCGGGGTCGTGCGCGGGTGCCGCGGGATCGGTGGCCTCGGCGAGCACCGCCCAGTCGAGGGCGTCGAGGGTGTCCGGGTCGAGCCCGGCAAGGAGGTCGGGGCGGACGGCGGCGGTGCGGCGCAGGCGCTCGTCCCGCCGCCAGCGTGCGATCGCGGCGTGGTTGCCGCTGAGCAGGATCTCCGGCACCGGGTGCCCGCGCCAGTCGGCGGGCTTCGTGTAGACGGGGTACTCGAGGAGGCCGTCCTCGTGGGACTCCTCCGTGAGCGACTCCGGGTTCCCGATGATGCCGGGGATGAGGCGGGCGATCGCCTCGGTCATGACGAGAGCTGCGACCTCGCCGCCGTTGAGCACGTAATCGCCGATCGAGTACAGGCGGACCTCGGCGCGGTCACGGGCCCAGTCGACGACGCGCTGGTCGATGCCCTCGTAGCGGCCGCACGCGAACACGAGGTGCTCCCGGCCGGCGAGCTCGGCGGCCGCGGCCTGGGTGAAGGGGGTGCCGGCGGGGCTCGGGACGATGAGCACCGGGCGCTCGGCAGGTGCGGCCGGTTCGGCACCGGTCGCATCGGTACCGGCTGCGGCCGGTTCGGCGAGGAGCGCGGTGAGCGCCTCGGCCCAGGGCTCGGGCTTCATCACCATGCCCGCTCCCCCGCCGTACGGGGTGTCGTCGACGGTGCGGTGCCGATCGTGGGTCCAGTCGCGCAGGTCGTGGACACCGAGGTCGATGCGCCCCTTCTCCACCGCCCGGCCGATGAGCGAGAGCCGCAGCGGCGCGAGATACTCGGGGAAGATCGAGACGACGTCGAGGCGCATCAGGCGTCCTCGATGAGTCCGGGCGGCGGGTCGAGGACGATGCGACCGGCCTCGAGGTCGACCTCGGGCACGATCTGTTCGACGAAGGGGACGAGCACCTCAGCGCCGGAGGCCAGCGTGATGTGGAGGAGGTCCTGGGCCGCGCCCGGGGTGACTGCGGAGACGGTGCCGATCCGGACGTCCCCGACGAACGCCTGAGCGCCCACGAGGTCGTCGATGTACCAGGCGTCGTCGTCCTCGAGGGTCTCCGCGACGGAGATCAGGGTGTTGCGGACCTCTTCGGCACGGGTGCGGTCGGCGATCTCCTCGAAGGTCAGCAGGAGCCGGTCGCGGTGCCAGCGCGCGCGGGACAGCGTGAGCGCGCCGATATCGGGCTCGGTGGAGAACACTGCACCGGGGACGAAGCGCTCCTCGGGGGCGTCGGTGCGGACCTCCACGGTGAACTCACCGCGGATGCCGTGCGGCTTGCCCAGACGGGCGACGACTGTGCTCACGCTTCACTCCTGGTTCGAGGGACTGCTCGAGGGACTGCTCGCAGGTCCGCGCGGCGGTGCGCGGGTACCGGATCCCGCCGGGGCGGGCGCGCGGGATCCGGCGGAACTGTGCCGAGAATGCGAAATCCCAAGGTTCTGTTCACAGAAACCTTGGGAAATCGCAATGTCGCGGGGGGCCGGGTGCGCGGCGGGCGTCAGGCCTCGACGAGGTCGACGCGGACGCTCTCGCGCCCGGCGAGTGCTCCGATCACGGTCCGCAGCGCCTTCGCGGTGCGACCGGACCGGCCGATCACCCGACCGAGGTCGTCGGGGTGCACGCGCACCTCGAGCGAGGTGCCGCGGTGTCCGCTGCGACTGCGCACCGAGACGTCCTCGGGGTTGTCGACGATGCCGCGGACCAGGTGTTCGAGAGCGTTGGCGAGCATGATCAGGCTTCCGCCTTCTCCTCGTCGGTCGACTCAGCGGCCGTGGGCTCCTCGGCGGGGGCCTCGGCTGCGGGCTCCTCGGCCTTGTCGCCGCCCTTGGGCGTCGTCGCCTCCTTGATGACCGAGCCGGTGGCCGGGGCCTCGAAGGCCGCCTTCTCCTGCTGCGGCTTCACGGTGCTGACGGCCTCGCCCTCACCGGTGAACTTCTGCCAGTCGCCGGTGAGCTTGAGCAGGGCGCGGACCTGGTCGGTCGGCTGGGCGCCGACGGACAGCCAGTAGAGCGCGCGCTCGGAGTCGATTTCGACGAGCGAGGGCTCCTCGAGCGGGTGGTACTTGCCGATGTCCTCGATGGTCTTGCCATCGCGGCGGGTCCGCGAGTCGGCGACGACGACGCGGTAGAAGGGTGCATGGACCTTGCCCAGGCGGGTGAGGCGAATCTTGACTGCCACTGTAGTGGTGTCTCCTTTGGAAGATAGGTGTCGCGGTCCGCTCGCGGGTCCGTGGGGCAGGACGGTGCGGGCATGATCGCGTGGACTGAACCGGCCCGAGGTTGAGAGGGTCCCCGGCCGGTCGAGTACAAGGGAACATTGTGCCAGAAAGTGCTACTTGCTGCCACCTGAGCCGAACATACCGCCGAAGCCCTTGGGCAGCTTGCTGAGGTCGAGCTCCTCGTCGCCGCCGAGGTCGATGCCGCCGAACGCGGAGCCCGCGGGATCGGGCGCCTGACCCTGCTTCCGCTGCTCGGCGAGACGCGCCTGCTCGGCGCGCTTGGCCGGGTTGCCCGACTTGCCGGCGGGCTTCTTCTTGCCCTTCTTCTTGTTCCGCGAGCCGCCGCCGGGTCCACCACCGCCGGGCATCTGCGGCATCCCCGGCATCTGGGGCATGCCCGGCATCTGGCCGCCGCGGCCGCCGCCGCCCTTGCGCATCTGGCGCATCATCTTCTGCGCCTGCACGAACCGCTCCATGAGCTGATTGACCTGGGTCACGGTGGTGCCGGAGCCCTTGGCGATGCGCTGGCGGCGCGAGCCGTTGAGGATCCGCGGGTTCGCCCGCTCGTACGGGGTCATCGAGCGCACGATCGCCTCGACGCGGTCGATCTCGCGCTCGTCGAACGCCTCGAGCTGCTCCTTGTACTGGGACATGCCCGGCATCATGCCGAGCATCTTCTTCAGCGACCCCATCTTCTTGATGGCGGCCATCTGGGTGAGGAAGTCGTCGAGGTCGAAGTCCTCGCCGGACTCGACCTTCTTGGCGAGCTTCTCCGTCTCCTTCTGGTCGAAGGTCTTCTCCGCCTGCTCGATGAGCGTGAGGATGTCGCCCATGTCGAGGATGCGGTCGGCCATCCGGTCCGGGTGGAACTGCTCGAAGTCCCGCAGCCCTTCACCGGTGGAGGCGAACATGATCGGCCGGCCGGTGACCTGGGCGACGGACAGCGCGGCGCCGCCGCGGGAGTCGCCGTCGAGCTTGGAGAGCACGACGCCGGTGAAGTCGACGCCGGCGAGGAAGGCCTCGGCGGTGGTGACCGCGTCCTGGCCGATCATCGCGTCGATGACGAAGAGCACCTCGTCGGGGTTCACGGCGGCGCGAATGTCCGCGGCCTGCTGCATGAGCACCTCGTCGATGCCGAGGCGGCCGGCGGTGTCGACGATGACGACGTCGTAGAGCTTCGAGCGGGCGACGTCCATCGCGTCCGTCGCGACCTTGACCGGATCGCCGACGCCGTTGCCGGGCTCGGGTGCGTAGGTGAAGGCGCCGGCGCGCTCGCCGACGACCTGGAGCTGGTTGACGGCATTGGGCCGCTGGAGGTCGGCGGCGACGAGCATCGGCCGGTGGCCCTCGGACTTGAGCCAGTGGGCGAGCTTGCCGGCGAGCGTCGTCTTGCCCGCGCCCTGGAGTCCGGCGAGCATGATCACGGTCGGCGGGCGCTTGGCGAACTGCAGGCGACGGGTCTGCCCGCCGAGGATCCCGACGAGCTCGTCGTTGACGATCTTGACGACCTGCTGGCCGGGGTTGAGCGCCTGCGACACCTCCGAGGACAGCGCCCGCTCGCGGACCTTCCCGGTGAACGTGCGCACCACCGGCAGCGCGACGTCGGCGTCGAGCAGCGCACGCCGGATTTCCCGGATCGTGGCGTCGACGTCGGCTTCGGAGAGCCTGCCCTTGCCGCGCAGGTTCTTGAAGGTCGTCGTCAGCCGATCGGAGAGGGAGTTGAACACGAGGTTTCGCAGCTTTCGTCGAGGGAGGCCGAGCAGTTCGACCTCCCAGGGTACCAAGTCCCGGTGCATGAATGATCCCGGGGCGGGAGCCGTGATCGGCACCCGCCCCGGGACTTCTCTGCCATGCAGCCGGCTGGGACTACAGGGCAGCCTCTCCCTCGCTCCGGTCGGAGACCCGGATGATCTGGTCGACCGCGGTGATCCAGATCTTGCCGTCGCCGGGCTGTCCGGTCGTGGCCCGGGCGAGGAGCACATCGCAGATCCGCGGCGCGTCCTCCGCCGAGGCGAGCACCTCGATCCGCAGCTTGGGGACGAGGTCCTGCGTGTACGCGGCACCTCGGTAGAACTGCTTGTGGCCCTTCTGCCGTCCGTAGCCGCTGGCCTCGGAGACGGTCAGACCCTGGACTCCGAACTCCTCCAGGCCGTCGCGGATGTCCGCGAGCTTGTCGGGTCGGGCGATGGCGGTGATGAGCTTCATGCGTTCACACTTTCGTCGAGGGTGGTCGTCCTGCGGTGCGCGGCCGGCGACGAGGGGTGCGGTCGGAAGGCGCCGCCGGTGCCCAGACCGCCGTACTCGTAGGCCGTCTCCGCGTGCTCGGTGAGGTCGATGCCGGTGACCTCGTCCTCCTCGGCGGCCCGCATGCCGATGGTCTTGTGGATCACCATACCGATGATGAAGGTGACGATCGCGGTGAAGAGGATCGCGAAGACCGCCGCCACCGTCTGCGCGACGAGCTGACCGAGGCCGCCGCCGTAGAACAGGCCGCCGCCCTCGCCCTCGACCGGCAGCGCGAAGAGGCCCAGGGCCAGGGTGCCGACGAGACCGGACACGAGGTGGACGCCGACGACGTCGAGCGAGTCGTCGTAGCCGAGGCGGTACTTGAGTCCGACGGCCAGCGCGGAGCAGATGCCGGCGATGATGCCGATCGCGATCGCGCCGAGCGGGGACACGTTCGCACAGGCCGGGGTGATCGCCACGAGGCCGGCGACGATGCCCGAGGCGCCGCCGAGGCTGGTGGGCTTGCCGTCGCGCATCCACTCGACGAGGATCCAGGCGATGAACGCCGCGGCCGGGGCGGCCATGGTGTTGACCCAGATCAGGCCGGCCTCGGCGGGATCGGTCGCCGCGCCGCCGTTGAAGCCGAACCAGCCGAACCACAGGAGGGTGGCGCCGAGCATGACGAACGGGATGTTGTGCGGGCGATGGGAGGGATCGGTGCCGAAGCCCTTGCGCTTGCCGATGATGAGGGCGAGGACGAGGGCGGCGATGCCGGCGTTGATGTGGACGACGGTGCCGCCGGCGTAGTCGATCGCCTCTCCGAAGGTGCTGCCGATGAGGCCGTCGGCGGACAGCAGGCCGCCGCCCCACACCATGAAGGCCATCGGGCAGTAGACGAGCGTGACCCAGACGGGCACGAAGACCATCCAGGCGGAGAATTTCGTCCGGTCGGCGATGCCGCCGGAGATCAGGGCGACGGTGATGATCGCGAAGGTCGCGCCGAAGCCGGCGCCGATGAGGTCGGTGGTGCCGACGAGACCGCTGAGGCCGAAGGCCTCGAACGGGTTGCCGAACAGCTGCGCGACTCCGGTCGATCCGCTCATCGAGAAGCCCCAGAGGACCCACACCACGCCGACGACGGCCATCGATGCGAAGCTCATCATGAGCATGTTGAGGACGGACTTGGCGCGGGTCATGCCGCCGTACAGGAAAGCGACGCCGGGCGTCATGAGCAGCACGAGTGCGGCGCTCACCATCACCCATACGTCCACTGCAGTGATTTCCATGGTTTCGTTCCAGCCGTGAGATGTTCAGGACGGGTGGCCGACCTCGAGGTCGGGCTGCCCGTTCCGCGGAGATCTGTGGCTCCGCTGGTGAACATTCTCGAATCCCGGTGTTTCGAGACGGAACGTCCCAGGTTTCGGCTGCGTTACGGGTGCGACGGCGGCGTTACGACCGTGTTTCGGGTCACATCCACGACCCGGCGGCAGGGGCCGGCCGCCTGATCGCGACCGGTTTCAGGTCACTGCTCGGCGAGCAGGGCGTCGACGAAGCCGGCGGCGTCGAAGGGCGCGAGGTCGTCGGCACCCTCGCCGAGCCCGATGAGCTTGACCGGCACGCCGAGCGCACGCTGCACGGCGACGACGATGCCGCCCTTCGCGGTGCCGTCGAGCTTGGTGAGCACGATGCCGGTGATGTTCACGGCCTCGGAGAACACCTTCGCCTGCTGCATGCCGTTCTGCCCGGTGGTCGCGTCGAGGACGAGGAGCACCTCGTCGAGGGAATCGTGCTCCGGCGACAGGGGACGGGCGGCAACGCGCTTGACCTTGCCGAGCTCGTCCATGAGCCCCTTCTTGTTCTGCAGGCGCCCGGCGGTGTCGATGAGGACGACGTCGGTGCCCTCCTGCATCCCGCGCTCGACCGCTGTGTAGGCCACGGAGGCCGGGTCGGCGCCCTCGAGACCGCGCACGGTCTCGACGCCCACGCGCTCACCCCAGGTGGCGAGCTGTTCGGCGGCGGCGGCGCGGAAGGTGTCGGCGGCACCGAGCAGCACCGAGCGGTCCTCGGCGACGAGCACGCGGGCGATCTTGCCGACGGTCGTCGTCTTGCCGGCGCCGTTGACGCCGACGACGAGGACGACGGCGGGGTCGCTGTCGGCGCGCTCGACCTGCAGGCTGCGGTCCATCGTCGGGTCGACGACGGCGATGAGCTCCTCGCGCAGGAGGTCGCGGACGGTCTGCGGGTCGCGCGTGCCGAGCACGCGCACCCGCTCGCGCAGCCGGTCGACGAGCTCGGTGGCCGGGTCGACGCCGAGGTCGGCCATGATGAGCGTGTCCTCGATCTCCTCCCAGGTCGACTCGTCGAGGGTGTCGCGGGAGAGCAGGGAGAGCAGGCCGCGGCCGAGGGAGGAGTTCGACTTCGCCAGCCGCGCGCGGAGCTTCGCCAGCCGGGTGCGCGGCTCGGTGGGGGTCTCGAGCTCCCGGGCGGGGACCTCGGGCACGGTCTCGACGACGACCTCGCCCTCGACCTCGGGGGCGGTGGCCGGCGGCGCCTCGAGAGTGTCGGTGCCCGGACCGCGGTGCGGGTCGGTGAGGTCCGGAGCCGTCGGCGGCAGGTCGCGACGGCGGCGGGTCTTCGGCGGACCGTAGAGGGCGATGCCGGAGACGACGAACACGAGGACGAGGGCGCCGAGGAGAGCGATGAGACTGATGGGATCCACGATCAGCTCCTAAGTGGGTTGCTGTGGGGTGGCGGGTCCGGGCCGGCGGGCTGCGGCAGCCGGCCGGCGGGTCAGCCGAAGAGGAGGACGATGGCGGTGCGGAAGCCGGTGCCGGTCTCCGGCACCTTCCAGTGCCGGGTCCGGGGTCGGAACGTCAGCCAGGGCGGCGAGGCGTGACGGCGGGGCTGCGGGCGCAGGGCGTAGGAGTGCTCCTGCATCGCGGTGACGGCCGCCTGCTCGCGGGTGGCGAGGTGGGAGGTGTCGCCGTCGTGGCCGAAGAAGCCGTGGACGTCGTCGTCGAAGCCGGTCCATTCCGAGGGCAGGCGGAAGCGCTGACGGCCCGAGGGCTTGATCCGACCCTCGGCGCGCAGGCCGGGCAGGGCGACGAGGAGGACGATGACGAGCCCGATGCCGAACGAGACACCGAGCCCGATGAGGATGACGATCCCGGCGCCTACATCCATCGGGTGCCCCGCGTGGCGGTAGGTGAGGACATCGGCCGGTCGCTCCTTCGCTGGGTCGGGTCGTGGGCGGTCTCCCACGAGGACTCCGACCAGTGTATCCGCCCGTGCGGGTGCCGCCGGACGGGCGCGCGTCAGCTCGCCTGGTGAATTCGCTGGGAGATCACACGGGAGATGCCGTCGCCGGACATCGTCACGCCGTAGAGGGCGTCGGCGATCTCCATCGTCCGCTTCTGGTGGGTGATGACGATGAGCTGCGAGGACTCGCGCAGCTCGCGGAACACGGTGAGGAGGCGGGACAGGTTGACGTCGTCGAGGGCGGCCTCGACCTCGTCCATGACGTAGAACGGGCTGGGCCGGGCCTTGAAGATCGCGACGAGCATCGCGACCGCGACGAGCGAGCGCTCCCCGCCCGACAGCAGGGAGAGCCGCTTGACCTTCTTGCCGGCCGGGCGGGCGTGGACCTCGACGCCGGTGGCGAGCATGTCCTCGGGGTCGGTGAGGGTGAGGGAGCCCTCGCCCCCGGGGAACAGGCGGGTGAAGATGTCGGCGAACTCCCGCTGGGTGTCCGCGAAGGCGGCGGCGAACACCTCTTTGACGTGGTCGTCGACCTCGCGCACGAGTCCCATGAGGTCGCGGCGGCTCGTCTCGATGTCGTTGATCTGCTTCTCGAGGAAGTCGTGGCGCTCGGTGAGCGCGGCGTACTCCTCGAGCGCGAGCGGATTGACCGCGCCGATCGACTTGAGCGTCCGCTCCGCGGCGGCGTGAGCCTTCTCCACCGCGGCGCGGACGAACGGCTCCGGCGCGTCCTCCTCCGCCGGTCCGGGCACCGGCAGGTGGGGGCCGAACTGCTCGACGAGGTGGTCGGCGGACAGGCCGATCTCCGCCTGGGCGCGGCGGGTGAGCTCGTCGAGGTGGATGACGTGACGCTCCCGGGTGAGCTGGGCCTCGTGCTCGGCCCGGGTGAGCGCGGCGAGGTCGTCGGCCCGCTCCGTGCGGCGGGTGCGCGCCTCGGCGAGCGCGGATTCGAGCCCGCCGCGGTGGGCGCGGGAGGCGGCGAGCTCCTCCTCGGCCCCGGATTCGAGCGCGCTGAGGTGGGTGGCGAGGGCCGCGGCGACGCGGGCGAGCTCGCCGGCGCTGTCGGCCTGGGCGCGGCGGCGGGCAGCGGCGCGCGCGGCCTGCTCCCGGGCGGCCTCCTCGGTCTCGGCCTGGCGGCGCAGCGCGGCGACCCGGTCGGTGAGGAAGCCGGCCCGGTCCTCGATCGAGCGCAGCGCGATCCGCGCCTCCATGACCTCCTCGCCGAGCCGGCGGGCGGTCGCGGCGAGGGCGTCGCGCTCCTCGGTGTCGGGTTCGGCGTCGACGGTCTCGGAGTTCTCCGCGAGCGCTGCGTCGGCGGCCTCGAGCGCGGTGCGGGCGGCTTCGGCCTCCGCACCGAGGCGCTCGCGGGAGGCCGCGAGCTCGCTCAGCCGGGTGTCGAGCGCGTCGAGGGCGGCGGCGGCACGAGACAGCTCCTCGCCGGCGGTGACGATGCGGGCATCGGATTCGTGGAGGGCGCCGAGCGCGGCCTCGACGGCGACCCGGGCCCGCTCCTGCTCCGGGGCGAGGGCGGCGAGCGCGGCGGCGAGCTCCTCCCGGCGGGACCGCAGCCCGGCCATGAGCTCCTCGGTCTCCGCGAGCGCGGCGCGGGTGGCGATCCGGGCGGCCTCCGCGGAACCGGCCCGGCGGATGCCGCGGGCGCTGACGACCTCACCGGCCGGGGTGACGGACACGGTCTGCGGGTCCACGCCCAGGGCGGCGACCGCGGCGGTGAGGTCCGGGGCGGTCGTGACACCGGCGAGTGCGGTGTCGAGGAGGGCGGCGAGGCCGGGGTCCGGGGTGGTGACGAGTCCGCGCAGCGGGCGTGGCCCCGCGGCCGAGGCGGCGGCCGGGGAGGCCGCGGGCGCGGAGGCATCGGGCGCGGAGCGGGCCGGGGCGGGGTCGGCGATGACGACGTCGACGAGGGTGTCGGGGCCGACGTGTTCGAGCACGGCGAGGGCGGCCTGCGGGTCGTCGGCGAGGATCGCCTCGGCCGCGTGGTCGAGGACGGCGGTGACCGCGGTCTCGTACCCGGCCTCGATGGTGAGGAGCTCGCCGACGGCCGCGCGCACGCCGGGGATGCCGGCGGCGAGGATGTCCGCGGTCGCGGCGGCGAGCCGGGTGCCGATCCGCAGCGCCTCGGCGCGGGCCTCGGCCTGGCCGAGCTCGGTGTCGACCTCACGGAGCTCGGCGCGCACGGCCGCGGTGCGCTCCTCGAGCGCCGTCTGTTCGGCGAGCGCGGATTCATGGGCGGCGTCGAGCTCGCTCTCCCCGGATTCGGAGGCCTCCGCCGCGGCCTGCGCTGCGGTGAGCCGGGTGCGGGCGGTGGTGAGCCGCTCGGTGAGGTCGGTCTCCGTGGTGTCGAGGGCGGTCAGCCCGGTCTGCGCGTCGGTGAGCGTCTTGTGGGCGACCTCGCGGGAGCTCTGCAGGTCGGCCCGGGAGCGCAGCTGGGCGGAGATCCGGGCGCGCTGCGCGGTGAGGGCGGTTTCGGCCTCGGTGAGCCGGGCCTGGGTCTCCTCGCGGCGCTCGGTGAGGGTGGTCAGCGTTCCGGTGCGGTCCTCGACCTCGCCGCGCACCTCGTCGAGTTCGGCGGCGTAGCGCTCGGCGCGTTCGCGCAGCGCGGCCGGGGTCTCGCCGGTGCGCTCCGGCGGGGCCTGCTGGAGGTAGTGGACGCGGTCGCCGGCCCGTTCGGCGAGGGCGGCGGCGCGGGTGGCCAGGGTGCCGGCGGTGCGGAGCCGGCGACGGATCTCCTCGGTGCCGGATTCGTGCCCGGTGATCTCCGATTCGAGCTCCGCGATCCGGGTATCGAGCCCGGCGAGCTCGGCTTCGAGGGCGGCGGTGCGCTCCGGGGCGCTTTCCGGGCCGGCCGCGGAGGCGAGCCGCGCCTGGGCCTGGACGATGTCGTCGGCGAGCAGGCGGGCGGCGGTGTCGCGCAGGGTCGCCTGGACGACGGCGGCGCGCTTCGCGGCCTTCGCCTGCCGTCCGAGCGGTCCGAGCTGGCGGGCGAGCTCGGCGCGGAGGTCGGAGAGGCGGTCGAGGTTGGTCTGCAGGCCGGTGAGCTTGCGCAGGGCCTTGTCCTTGCGGCGGCGGTGCTTGAGGACGCCGGCGGCCTCCTCGATGAAGCCGCGCCGCTCGAGCGGGTCGGCGTGGAGGATCTGGTCGAGGCGCCCCTGCCCGACGATGACGTGCATCTCCTTGCCGAGCCCGGAGTCGTTGAGGAGCTCCTGGATGTCGAGCAGGCGGGCCGGGGCGCCGTTGACGGCGTACTCGCTGCCGCCGGTGCGGAACAGCGTGCGGGAGATCGTCACCTCGGTGTACTCGATCGGGATCGCTCCGTCGGTGTTGTCGATCGTCAGGCTGACCTCGGCGCGGCCGAGTGCCTGGCGCTGCGAGGTGCCGGCGAAGATCACGTCGTCCATCTTGCCGCCGCGCAGGTTCTTCGCCCCCTGCTCCCCCATCACCCAGGCGAGCGCGTCGACGACGTTGGACTTCCCCGAGCCGTTCGGGCCGACGACGCAGGTGATCCCGGGCTCGAGGTCGATGCGTGTGGCGGACGCGAAGGACTTGAAGCCGCGCAGGGACAGGGACTTGAGGTACATGGTGGCCTCAGCCTATCCGGGCCCGGCGCGGGGGCCGCGGGTGTGCGGGGCAGATGTGGCTCGACCGGCCGCCGACGGTCGGACGCTCCCACTCGTCAACGGGCACAGCGGCGGCTCTCCTGACATCATGTCGTGCCTGCGGCGGCAGCCACAGCGCCCAAGCGGGTCTCGATCGATTCAGCCATCTCTGTGATCTCGCGTTCCCGGATCCCGTTCGAACGCGCAGCCTCTCTCCATGCCGCCAGTGCCGCGGAGACGGCACGGATCCGCTCACGCGCCTGATCGACCGTCAGGCTGCACTCCTGCGCCAGTGCGAGCAGGGCCTCGGCTTCATCGGGAAGCGCATCGGCGCCCATGATCGAGGTGGCGCGCGTTCGCCATGGGTCAGGGCTCGGGTTGACGTCGAACGCGGGGCTGAGCGTCCAGAATCCTCGGTCGGCGAGGAACCCGTGGTTGCGCAGGTGATCGTCGGTGTTTCCCAGGGCGACGCCGGCGACTGCGCGATCGAAGAGCTCGTGGTGGTCTGTCGAGAGGGAACGCGAGAGATCCCTCATGGATCCGGCGATCTCGCCATAGTCGCGGTGGTCGCCGTCGGATGCGGCGAGCGCCGTCATCGCACTGATGTAGCCGACGCGGTGCCCACGGGGCGTGCGGTCGAACCGTCTCAGGAGGAGCACGCTGCGCTCTCCTACTCGGGTGAGCCGTCGATCGGGTGTTCTGATCCCCGCGGCGTCCAGTAGATCCAAGGCCGTCGCCTCCCAGGCCATGACGTCCCACTGGTCGCTGCCGTGCGGGAACTTGGCGATCGCCAGTGCGCCGTCCTCGAGGCGCACCGAGGCCTTGGGGCGGGCCCCGCCCAGCCCGGTCGTCCCCGTGTCGAGCAGCTGCTTCACTGCGGCAGCGGGGTCCTCGTCCGAGGTGAGCTCGTCGGAGGCGCGCAGCAGCTCCGGGAGCGAGACCAGCTGCGGCACGTGAGACGGCTCGCCGAGGAACTCCGTGCTGCCTGCGAGCCGATACCGCAGGGCTCCCTGGCGCGTGTCGTCGCTGACACCCAGGAGGAAGTCGAGGTCATCGAGTCGGCGCGGCGCTCGGTGTGCCTCACGGGCCCGGACGCGCTCCGCCTTCTCGATGAGGTTCCGCCCCCAGCGGTCGGGAGCACTGTCCGCGAAGGCTCGCACCAGCCCGGACTGGTGCTGCGCGCCCGCCGTCACCGGCAGGGCCGGGTCGATGCTGCTGCCGCCCCCCGCCAGATAGCCCGGGTCGTAGAGGAACGTGGTGGAGATCCGGCCGCGCCGTCTGCTGAAGTGCGCCTGGCCCACCAGTGCGGGCTCCCCGGCCCGATCGACGAAGATCTCGACGGTGGTCATCGCGCACGCTTCCTCGCGAGCTTGCCGGCGCGAAGCCTGCCGATATCGCTCTCGAGCGGGTCGACCGCATCGACGGCCTTCTCAAGGACCCCGAGGGCGCGCAGCACCTGTGCGACGTTGCCGAAGCCCACACCTGCGTCCCCGGACTCGACCCTGCGCAGGGTATCCCGGGTGATGCCGGCGCGCTCCGCCACCTGCTGAGCGGTGAGCCCCAGCACCATGCGCCAACCGCGCACGTGCTCACCGAACTCCGCGAGCTCGCGGTCGATCCGATACCCAGGCATTCGGCCACCTCCTGTCAATGACGAGAATAGCACGCACATCAAGACACTGTGACGAGTATCCTCGGCATTCTAATGGCGCACATCGAGGTGTCCGCGCCGGCGGCAGTGGTGGACGGGACTGCACGGATCCCTGGTGAGAGGCGCGCCCAGCGCACGACGAGTGCTGGATGACGCGTGGACGACCCTGCTGGTGGCCGACTCACCGGACTCGTCAGTGCGCCGCACCCGAACGGTGGCCTCAGCCTATCCGGGCCCGGCGCGGGGGCCGCTGGCATGCGGGGCACACGTGCGACGAGCGGCCGCCGACGGTGAGCCGGGTGATCGGGGTGCCGCAGCGCGGGCAGGGCCGCCCGGTGCGGCCGTAGACCTGGAGGCTGCGCGCGAAGTACCCGGAGTCGCCGTTGACGTGGACGTAGAGCGCGTCGAAGCTCGTGCCGCCCTGCTCGAGCGAGGACCGCATCACCGCATCCGCCGCGGCGAGCACGGCACGGATGCGCGAGATCCGGGTGGAGCCCGCAGGGGCGAGCGGGTGGATGCCGGCGGCGAACAGCGCCTCGTCGGCGTAGATGTTGCCGATCCCGCTCACCGTCGTCTGGTCGAGGAGGGCGACCTTGAGGGCGGTCCGCTTCCGCTGGATCCGGCGGCCGACGGCCTCGAGGTCGAAGCCGGGCTCGAGCGGGTCGGGCGCGATGTGCGCGGCCGAGCCGGGCACGAGTCCCGCGGTGCCGTCCGGCTGCGCACCGGGCCGGTGCGGGTCGGGGACGAGGGGTTCGACGCCGAGATGTCCGAAGATCCGCTGGTCGAGGAACCGGAGCTCGGTGGGAGGAGCTGCGGGGTCGGCTTCTGCCGGGCCCGGACCGGCGAGGTCGAGGACCGCCCGGGTGTGGCGGTGGAGCGGGTCGGCCGGCGTGTGGACGCGGAACTGACCGCTCATCCCGAGGTGCACGGAGAGCGCGAGCGGCGGGCCGCTCGGGTCGACGGCCCGGCCCGGGCGCCACGGACCCCGCTCGGGCGCCAACGGCAGCCAGAGGAACTTGCCCCGGCGCTCCACCGCGGCGATCTCCCGCCCGGTGAGGAGCTCCGTGAACTCCTCGACCGCACCGGCGGCGATGGTCCGGTTCGAGGTGGTGCCGAGGATCCGCGGATCGAAGACCCGCACCCCGGTGACCCGACGGCCGGCGGCCCAGGTCCGCAGGCCGCTCGCGACGCTCTCGACCTCGGGCAGCTCAGGCACGGGGCGACCGGGCGGCAGGGGCTGGCGAGCGCATCAGCGGCGGTAGTCGGGGTGCTGCACCGCGATGGTGCGCACGGCGGCCTCGGCGGCGCGCGCCTCGGCGTTCTTCTTCGAGGTGCCCTCGCCGCTGCCCCACTCGGTGTCGCCGAGCAGCACGGTGGCGGTGAAGACGCGCGCGTGGTCGGGCCCGCGGGAGTCGAGCGCGTAGCTCACCGGCCCGAGCGCGAGGTCCGCGGCGGCCTCCTGGAGCGTCGTCTTGTAGTCCATGCCGGCGCCGAGCTGCACTGCGTCGCAGAGCATGTCGTCGACGAGCCGGTGGACGAGCGCGAAGGCGTCCTCGGGCCCACAGCCGATGTACGTCGCCCCGATGAGCGATTCGACGGTGTCGGCGAGGATCGAGTCCTTGTCGCGGCCGCCGGTGAGCTCCTCCCCCTTGCCGAGGAAGATGAACTCCCCGATCCCCAGCCCGCGGCCGATCGCGGCGAGGGCGCGGGTGTTGACCACGGCCGAGCGCATCTTCGCCAGGCGGCCCTCCGGCAGGTCGGGGTTGTCGAGGAAGAGCGATTCGGTGGCGACGAGCTGGAGCACCGCGTCGCCGAGGAACTCGAGCCGCTCGTTCGTCGGGATGCCCCCGTTCTCGAACGCGAAGCTCCGATGCGTGAGGGCAAGACGAAGCGTCCCGGGGTCGATATCGACTCCGAGACGCTCGTTGAGATGGTGCAGGTCCGGGTGGGACTCCACGGATCGCGTACTGATCAGCCGGTGGGCGTGATCAGATGTCGGCGACCTTGCGTCCCTTGTACTCAAGGAACAGCGGGGTGCCGGCGGAGTCCTCGACGACCTTGGCCTGGTGGGGGCGCGAGTACACAACGCGACCGTTCTCCACAGTCTTGACCAGGGTCGGAACCTGGGCCTTCCACTGCGAACGACGGTGGCGGGTGTTGCTGCGCGACATCTTGCGCTTCGGAACAGCCACGTCTAGCTCTCTTTCTTCTCGTCCAACAAGTTCTTCAGTGCCGACCAGCGGGGGTCCGTCTCCGGCACGCTCTCGGGCAGATCCTCGCCCAGCGTGTACCGGAAGGCCTCGCCGTCCTCGTCCTCGTCCTTGACGGGGCGGAACGGCAGGGCCATCACGACGGCGTCCCGGATCGCCGGTTCGAGGTCGATCCGGTCACGATCGACCGTGTACGACTCCTCGTCCCCGGGCTCGCGCTCGTAGACGAAGAGCTCTGTGATCGCCACATCGAGCGGCAACTCCAGATCCTCGAGCGTCCGGGCATCCTGCCCCTGAGCCGCAGCGCGGACGCTGCCGGAGACGTAGATCCCCTCGACGACGCTCTCGAGCTGCAGTGCGAGCTCGATCGGCGAACCCTCGGGCACACCGATCATCTCGATCCGCAGGTCCTCGGGAGCCGGTACCGTGGTGTCCAGCCTCGACCACTCCCCGGGCCTGTCGATGAGACCCAGCTTGCGGAGGTCGAGCACGAGTTCGGATCGGTTCCTCATGTCTCACCTCCATCGTCGATGCCGCACACGCCGGGATCGGACCCCGCGGATGACACGCGAGACACTAGTCTAGACGCTCCCGAGGTGAACTTCCAGTCGGCGGAGCCCCGCGCAGCGCGGTCGATCCGGCGGCAGTGAGGAGGAGCGCACCGGACAGCAGGAACACCGCCCCGGTCGGCCCGAAGGCCGCGACCCCGGCCGCCGCGGCGGGGATGACGACCTGGCTCAGCCGGTTGCCGGCGAGCCGGATCGAGAGCACCGCGGCCCGGTTCGCGGGGTCGGCGAGCGTCGACACCCAGGTCATCGTCATCGGCTGCGTGAGCCCGAAGGCGAACCCGGCGGCGACCATGAGGATCGCGAGCACCCAGAACCGCGGCTGCACCGGGATGAGGAGGAGCGCGATCCCCCCGGTCAGGCTGGCGAGCGCGAGCAGGCGGGTGAAGGGGACGAGCCGGGTGAGCCGTCCGATGGAGAGCCGGGACACGATCGAGGCGAGCGTGCGCAGGGTGAGGAGCGCGGCCACCGCCTGCACCCCGAGGCCGTAGCGCTGGCCGATGAGCGGCAGGTAGGCGGTCATGATGTCGACGGCGGCGAGCGTGGCCATCGAGGCGAAGATCGCCGGCTTCATCCCCCGGGTGCCGAGGATGGCGAGCGGCGAGCGGACGCTCGAGCGCGCCTCCGCCCTGGGTACGTGGCGCACCGCCGGGCGGCGCGTGATGCCGACCATCGCCGGCACCGCGAGCGCGGCGATCCCGGCCATCGCCCACATCGCCGGCTGCACGTGGGCGTCGGCCCCGCCGGTGCCGGCGATGAGGCCGGCCACCGGCACGCCGACCGCCTGCCCGGCGGAGACCCCGACGGTGAGCGTGCCGAAGCGACGGTTGAGGTCGGACTGCGCGAAGGACTGCGGGATGAGCGCCTGCCCGGACACGGTGGTGAGCACCTGCCCCATGCCGAGCGCCATGTTCGCCGCGAGCAGCACCGCCACCCCCGGGGACCAGGCGGCGCCGGCGGCCGGGAGGATCGTGAGCACGGTGCCGATCCACATCACCGGCATCGCGTAGCCGCGGTCCACCCAGCGACCGATCGGGATCGCGGCGAGCAGCGGGGCGAGCGAGTAGGTGGCGGTGACGAGGCCGAGCACCCCCGCCCCACCGCCGAGCTCGAGGGTGCGGTAGGAGATGAGCACGCGCAGCCCGTTGTAGGCGGCGTGGACGATGAGGGTGTAGACGATGAGCGCGGTGAACCAGCCGGGTCCGCGCCGCCCGGAGTGCGCGCGTGCGGCGCTCGCGGTCATCCGCGCTTCGCGTCCATCGCCTCCAGGACAGCGGCGGGCACGAGGCCGGAGACGTCGCCGCCGAGTGCATGGACCTCACGGATGAGGGAGGAGGACACGTGCTCGAAGCGCGGGTCACCGGGGACGAAGATCGTCTCGAGCTCGGTGAGGTGGCGGTTCATCAGCGCCATCGGCAGCTCGTAGGCGAAGTCGGTGCCCGAGCGCAGGCCCTTGATCACCGCGCGGGCCCCGATGTCCCGGCAGTAGTCGACGAGCAGGCCGCCGGGCACGTCGTCGATGACGATGTTCTCCGCCGCCGCGGTGCGCGCGTCCTCCTCGAGCCCGGCGGTGATCAGCGCGATGCGCTGGGCCAGCGGGAAGTTGCCCGTCTTCGAGGGGTTGTGCACGACGGCGACGACGACCTCGTCGAACAGGGCCGAGGCGCGCGCGGCGATGTCGATGTGGCCGACGGTGACGGGATCGTAGGACCCGGGCAGGACTACCTTCATGCGGCCATCCTAATGCTCACCCGCCGCGGCCTCCCGGGCGGCGTCCTCGGTGAGCTGGAGGAGCCACAGTCGGGTCTCCCCCATCGTCCTCTCGCGGTACACCTCGAGATCAGCGGGCAGCGCGGGGGCCGGGGAGCGCGAGGAGCGCTCGAGCACGACGAGGGAGTCCGCCCCGACGAGGACGGGCACGAGGAGCGCGAGCACCTCGGCGACGTCCGACTCGCCCAGCGGATAGGGCGGGTCGGCGAACACGAGATCGGCCGAGCGGGCCGGGCGCTCCCGCAGCGCCGTCGTCGCCTGCCGGGTGAGCACCTCGGCCCGGTCGTCGAACCCGAGGGAGCGGATGTTGCCGGTGATGACCCGGGCCACCGAAGCCGCCTTCTCGACGAACACCGCGCGCGCAGCCCCCCGGCTCAGCGCCTCGAGGCCGAGCGCCCCGGAGCCGGCGAACACGTCGAGCACCCGCGCTCCGTCGAGCACGCCCAGCGCGGCGAGGGAGGAGAACAGCGATTCGCGCACCCGGTCGGAGGTCGGCCGGGTGCCGTCGCCGGGCGGCGCGCTCAGCGGCCGGCCGCGGTGGGTGCCTGCGATGATCCGCATCAGCCGGCCTCGATCCAGTCCTCGTCCGCCGCCCCGAGGATCCGGTCGATGGCCGCCCGCAGGGCCGGCTGCCCGGTCAGGCCCGGGTCGGCGGCGACGATCTGCCGGGCGGCCTCGCGCGCCTGCTCGATGATCTCGACGTCGCGGATCACCGACAGGTGGCGCAGGGAGCTGCCGCGGCCGGACTGGGCGCGGCCGAGCACGTCGCCCTCGCGGCGCTGCTCGACGTCGTACTCGGCGAGCGCGAAGCCGTCGAGTGTCGCAGCGACCGTCTCGAGCCGCTCCATCGTCTCGGATCCGGCGGCGCGGCGGGTGACGAGGAAGCAGGTGGCGGCCGAGCCGTCGCGGCCCACCCGCCCGCGCAGCTGGTGGAGCTGGGCGACGCCGAACCGATCGGCGTCGTAGACGACCATGGTGCGGGCGTTGGGCACGTCGATGCCGACCTCGATGACGGTGGTCGCGACGAGGACGTCGATCTCCCCGGCGGCGAACCGCCGCATCACCGTGTCCTTGTGGGCCGCGTCCATCCGCCCGTGGAGGCTCGCGACCCGCAGGCCGGCGACGGCCGGGTGCTCCTGCACGCGGGCGACGAGGTCGTCGACGCCGAGCACCTCGGGCACGGGTTCGCCCTCGGCGTCGATCTCCGGCGGCTGGGTCTCGATCCGGGAGGCGACGATGAAGGTCTGCTCGCCGCGCGCCCCGCTCTCCCCCACGATCTCGAGGATCCGGCCGAGCCAGCGGGGGTGGGCGTCGAGCGACACCGCGTGGCTGGTGATCTCCCGGGTCCCGCCGGGCATGTCGGAGAGCACGGACACGTCGAGGTCGCCGAACACCGTCATCGCGACGGTGCGCGGGATCGGGGTCGCGGTCATGACGAGGGTGTGCGGGATCCGGTCGCCGCCCTTGGCCCGCAGGCTCTCCCGCTGCCGGACACCGAACCGGTGCTGCTCGTCGACGACGACGAGGCCGAGGCGGGAGAACATCGTCGTGTCCGACAGCAGGGCATGGGTGCCGACGAGGATGTCGATCCGCCCGGACACGAGGTCGAGGAGGAGCCGCTTGCGCTCGGCGGTCGACAGCGATCCGGTGAGCAGCCCGACGCGCACCCGGCGCGCGCCCGGACTGCCGGCCCCAGCCCACACCGTGGTGAGGTCCCCCGCCGCTCCGCTCGGGTCGAACAGGCCGTCGGGTTCGGCGAGGCCGCCGAGGTAGCGCAGGAGCGAGCGGTGGTGCTGGGCGGCGAGCACCTCGGTCGGGGCGAGGAGGGCGGCCTGGGCGCCGGAGTCGACGGCCTGGAGCATGGCGCGCAGGGCGACGAGCGTCTTGCCGGAGCCCACGTCGCCGTGGAGCAGGCGGTTCATCGGCTCCTCCCCGGCGAGGTCGGTCGCGATCGCGTCGCCGACCGCGTGCTGGGAGCCGGTGAGGGCGAAGGGCAGGCCCGCGTCGAAGGTGCCGAGCAGCCCGGCGGAGCGCGGTGCCCCGTCCTCGTCCCCGTCACCGGCACCGGCACCGGGCAGGGCGATGGCCCGGTCGTCGGCGGCGAGCGCCTTGCGGGACAGCAGCTCGGCCTGCAGCGCATAGGCCTCCTCGAACTTCCAGCGCCGTCGGGCGCGCTGCGGCTGGTGCTCGTCGACGGGCCGGTGCATCCATTCGAGCGCGGTGCGGTAGTCGGGGAGGCCGTTGACGGCGCGGATCTCGTCGGCGATCGGGTCGGCGAAGGCCTCGGGCGGGGCGGTGTCGAGGAGGACGCGGATGAGCCGCTGGATGCGGGTCGTCGCGATCGTGCTCGTCGCCCGGTAGACGGGGATCGGCACGGACAGGTCCTCGTCGTCGAGCGATTCCGTGCCGGTCGGGTTGAGCCAGCGCGGCGAGGCGATCTGCACGGTCCCGCGGTACAGGGTGACCTTGCCGGTGAGCGCCACGTGCCGGCCGGTGGTGAGCGTGTTCGCGATCCACGGCTGGTTGAAGAACGGCGCTTCGACGTCGGACAGGCCGTCGGAGAGCACGACGGTGGTGAGCGACTTCCGGTTCGCGAGCTGCTTGGCGGTCACGCGCACCACGCGGGCGCTCACCACGGCGACGGTGTCGGGCACGAGCGCATCGAGCGGGGTGACCTCCCCGGGCACCACGTAGGTGCGGGGGAAGTGGCGCAGCGCGTCCTCGAGGGTGGTGATGCCGACGGTCGCGAGGTCGGTGAGATCGCGCTTGCGGGAGATCAGCTTCGCCAGCGGGGTGTCGGTGCTCATGGGGTGCCTCCCGTCCGCCCGGTCCTATTCGACGCCGAGCACCGCGTAGCCGCGCGGGTGCAGGCTGTGGACGGTCTCGACGGAGATCTCCGGGTGGGCGTGCGCGAGGTGCGCGGACAGCGCGGCGCCCACCGTTTCCGGCAGCCGGGCGCCGGTGACGACGGTGAGGAGCTCCCCGCCCGCGCCGAGCAGTCGTTCGGCGAGCGCGACGACGGCCTCGACGGGGTCGGTCTCGACGGCGCGGATCCGGCCGTCGATGACGGTGAGGAGATCGCCGGTCTCGAACATCAGGGGGCCGGCGGAACCGGTGCGGGCCTGCACCACCGCGCCCACCCGGGTGGCTGCGGCGGCCTCGGACATGTCGGCGTGGATGACGCGCGGGTCCTCGGCCGCATCGTGGACGGCGAGCGCGGAGAGCACTGCGGCGACCGAGCGGGAGCGCACGATGCTCACGTCCTCGGCCGTGCCGTGGGCGGCCTGCACGCGCTTGAGCGCGGCGGCGCTGTCGGGCACGACGACGACCGGGGAGGAGGCGTCGGCGATGAGCTCGGCGAGGCGCTCGTGGACGGCGGGGTGGTCGGAGTCGAGGACCAGCGCGTCCTGCAGCCCGCAGGCGAACAGCAGCCCGACTCCGCTGGCGAACGCGATCACCGTGGTCCGGGTGTCGCTCCCCCCGGTCACCGACAGGTCCTCGACACGCAGGTCGGACACCCCGTAGGCGTCGCAGGCGGTGAGCACCGCGAGCGCGTGCTCCTCGTCGGGGACATGGACGTGGACCATCGGCCACGACACGACGACGGAGGTGCCGCGCGCCTTGGCGAGCAGCCGCTTGACCGGGCGGGTGCGGTCTTTCTCCTCCGCGAGGTGGAACACGAGCTCGAGGGCGTCCTCGCCGTCGCCGTGGCCGCCGCCGGTGAGGACCGGGAGGGCGACGCCTGCGGACGCGTCGTGGGCGATGCCGCGCTCGGAGGTCGGGGCGCGCCCGGTGACGGTGAGGTAGAGGAGGTCGAACAGCTCGACGATGCCGGTGGACCCGGCGTCGACGATGTTCGCCTCGAACAGCACGTCGAGCTGACCGGTGGTCTCCCGCAGGGCGGCGCGGGAGCGGGCGCGGACCGCCTCGATCTGTGCGATGAGGGTGTCCCCGGCCTCGGCACGCGTGCGGGCTTCGGCGGCCATCGCCTCGAGCACGGTGAGCATGGTGCCGTCGACGGGGTCGGCGACGGCCTCCCGGGCGCGGAGGGCGGCGAGCTCGAGGGCCGAGGCGAAGGCGGGCGCGTCGAGCACGGTGACGCCTTCGAGGGCGTCGGCGACGCCGCGCAGCGCGACGGACAGGATGAGGCCGGAGTTGCCCCGCGCCCCGCGCAGCGCGCCGGTGGCCATCGCGCCGATGACCGCGGGGAGGGTGACGGAGCCGGACAGGCTCTCCACCGCGCGGTAGGCGCTGCGCACGGTGTGGTAGAGGTTCGACCCGGTGTCGCCGTCGGGGACGGGGAACACATTGAGCGCGTTGATGTCGTTGCGCTCGCGGCGCAGCCGCTCCACGGTGCGGCGGGCCCAGCGGGCGGCCAGCCGACCGTTGAGTCGGACCGGGTCCTCCTCCGTGCTCACCTGTCCCCCGTGAAATGCCTGAATGCGGTGTCGGCGACCGGCTCCCCGTCGAGGGAGACGCCGGAATCGCCCGCCCGGCACGTGCCGATGCGCGTCCAGCCTACCGGAATGCGCCCCGGATCCACGGTGGCGATGAACCCGTGGTCCTCTCCCCCGGTGAGCACCCAGTGGAGGGCGCGGGCCGCGGGGTCGGGATCCCCGAGCGCGCGGGCCGCCGGGACCAGGGGCGCGGCGAGCGCGGTGAGAGCGTCGCGGTCGAGCGCGGCGGCCACCCCCGAGGCGCGGGCGACCCGGCCGAGATCGCCGGCGAGTCCGTCGGAGGCGTCGATGAGGGCGTGCGCGGACCCGGCGATCGCTGCGGCCGCGGCGTAGTCCGGGCGCGGGGCACGCTGCACCTCGATGAGAGCGGCGAGGTCCGCCGGGGCGCCCTCGGGGGCGCACCCGGCGAGGAGGAGGTCGAGGCCGGCGGCCGCCCGGCCGAGGGTGCCGGCGAGCACGACCGCATCACCGGGCCGGGCTCCGGAGCGGAGCACCGCGGGCCCGGTCAGCGTGCCGAGCGCGGTGACGGACACGATGAGGCAGGGGCCGCCGGACAGGTCGCCGCCGAGCACGCTCGCCCCGGCGCGCCGCGCCTCGGCCGCGAACCCGTCCATGATCCCGGTGAGCACGTCCACCGGGGTGGTGCCGGGAGCGCCGAGGGAGATGACGAGCCCGTGCGGGGCGGCGCCCATCGCGTGGACGTCGGCGAGATTCTGGGCGGCGGCCTTGACGCCCAGGCGCACCGGATCACACCAGGCGGGCAGGAAGTCCTCCCCCTCGACGAGCATGTCCGCGGTGGTGACCAGACGGCCCTCGATCCGGGACACCGCGGCGTCGTCGCCGGGCCCCACCGGCACCCGGGCGGGGTCCGGGGCGGGCAGCCGCGTGAGGATCCGGGCGAGCACCCCGTCCTCCCCGAGCGCTTCGAGGGTGGGGCTCGCAAGGGAGTTCACGGAGTCGGCAGAAGGGGTCATAGTCCCCCAGTATGCCAAGCGGACTACCCTGGGAGGCATGCTCCGTCGCCTCCTCCCGCTCCTCGTCCTCGCACCCGTGCTCGCGGCCTGCACCCCGGCCCTCGTCCTCGAGCCGGCCCCGCAGGCGCACGACCCGGCCTGTGCGGAGGTCATGCTGCGGATGCCCGATGAGATCGACGGGACCCCGGACCGCGACACCTCGGCGCAGGGCACCGAGGCCTGGGGGGATCCGGCGCTCGCGATCGCGCGCTGCGGGATGGAGCCGCCGGCGCCCACGACGGACCGCTGCGTCACCGTCGACGGAGTGGACTGGATCTCCACCGAGGAGTCCGAGGAGTCGTGGACGTTCGTCACCTACGGGCGCACGCCCGCCGTCGAGGTGATCCTCGACCCGACCCGGGTGTCCGGGGCGACGGTGCTGTCCACGGTGTCACCCGCGGTCACCGTGCTCGAGCAGACCGGTGAGTGCGTGGGCGCCCAGGACGCCGAGCAGGTGCCCGAGGCGCCCGAGAGCTGAGCGCTGTCCGCCCGACCGGGCGGCTGCTGCTCAGGCGGAGATGCCGGGAGCCGCGGCGGGGACGTCCTCGAGCGCGGTGCGGATGAGCTCGGCGACGACGCTCGGGTAGTCGACGCCGCTCGCCTCCCACATGCGGGGGAACATCGAGCTCGGCGTCATGCCGGGCAGGGTGTTGATCTCGTTGATGACGACCTCGCCGGCGGGGGTGACGAAGGTGTCGACGCGGGCCAGTCCGGTGCAGTCGAAGGCTTCGAAGGCCCGGACCGAGGCGGCTCGCACCCGGTCGGCGACCTCGCTGTCGAGGTCCGCGGGGCAGCTGAGGACGACGGCATCGCCGTCGAGGTACTTCGCCTCGAAGTCGTAGAACTCGTGATCGCCGACGACGGTGATCTCCCCGAGCTCGCTCGCCCGGGCGGGCTCGCGGTGGATCGAGCCGAGCACCCCGCACTCGATCTCCCGGCCGGTGACCATGGGCTCGACGATGACCTTGTGGTCGTGGGCGAAGGCCTCGGCGAACGCCGCGGCGAGTCCTGGGGCGTCGGCGACCTTGGACACGCCGACGCTCGAGCCGGCGCGCGCGGGCTTGACGAAGACGGGGAAGCCGAGGCCGGTGACGCGCTCCGTCACGGCGGCGGGGTCGGCCTGCCATTCACGGTCGGTCACCCGCTCCCACGGGCACACCTCGAGGCCGGCGGCGCGGAGCACGATCTTCATGAAGTGCTTGTCCATGCTCGCTGCGGAGGCGTAGACGCCCGAACCCACGTAGGGGGTGCCGGAGAGCTCGAAGAAGCCCTGGATCGTGCCGTCCTCGCCGAACGGGCCGTGGAGCATGGGGAAGTAGACATCGACCGCGCCGAGCTCGGTGATCGCACCACCGGCGTCCCGGTGGAGCAGCGGGGCCCCGGTGGCGGCGATCGGCGGGATCACCGCGGTGCCGTCGTCGGCGACCTCCGGCATCGCCGCGGCGTCGAAGTGCATGTCCTGCCAGTCCTCGACGAGCCTCCACGTGCCGTCCTGGGTGATGCCGATCGCCAGCGCCCGGTACTGCGCGGGGTCGATCGCCGCGAGCACCCCGGCAGCCGTGACGCAGCTGACGGAGTGCTCCGGCGAACGGCCGCCGAACAGCACGGCGACGAGCGGACGGGTGTCTGCGGGAGTCATCCCCCCAGATTACTTCGCCTCGAAAGTGGTTTCGATCCAGGCGCGCCCGATGGACTTGAAGAACAGGTTGAAGCCGACGAAGGCCGGGGACGCCGAGTCGTCGAGGCCGAGCGGCTCGGACAGCGCGTGGACGATGAAGAAGTAGCGGTGCGGGCCGTGGCCCTCCGGCGGGGCGGCGCCGACGAAGCGGGGCTCCCCGGCGTCGTTGCGCATGGTGACCGCGGCCTCGGGCAGGAGCCCGGCGTCGGGGTCGCCGGCGTTCGTCGGGAGCGCGGTGACGTCGGCGGGGAGGTCGGCGACGACCCAGTGCCAGAAGCCGGAGCCGGTGGGCGCCTCGGGGTCGTAGCAGGTCACCGCGAAGGCCTTGGTCTCCGCAGGGAACCCGGACCAGGACAGCTGCGGGGAGACGTCCTCGCCGCCGGGCACGCCCATGATCCCGGAGCGCTGCGCCGCGGCGAGCTCGCCGCCTTCGGTGATGTCCTCGCTGGTGAGCTCGAAGCGCGGGACCTCGTTGAGGTTGGCGAACGGCGAGTTGTGGAATTCGGTCATGGCGACTCCTCGGGTATCGGTCGGCTAGTGCGTCGGTCCTTCGGTCTTCCTCTTCCGAGCCAATAGCAATCCGGCGAGTTCGTCAACACGCAGGCGCCCGCCGAGCACCGCGACGACGGCCTGGGTGATCGGCAGCTCGACGCCGCGGGAGCGGCCGAGCTCGAGCACTGCGGCGGCGGACTTCACGCCCTCGGCGGTCTGCCGGGTGCGGGCAGCGGCCTCCTCGAGGGTGAGACCCTCCCCGAGCAGCCGGCCGAACGAGCGGTTGCGCGACAGCGGCGAGGCGCAGGTCGCGACGAGGTCGCCGAGCCCGGCGAGGCCGGACAGGGTGTGGAGCTCGGCACCCATGTCGAGGGCCAGCCGCGAGGTCTCTGCGAGACCGCGGGTGATCACCGAGGCCTTAGAGTTGTCGCCGAGCCCCTGCCCGTCGCACATCCCCACGGCGAGCGCGATGACGTTCTTGATCGCCCCGCCGAGCTCGACGCCGGTGACGTCGGTGTTCGTGTAGGGCCGGAAGTAGGGGTTCGCGGTGAGCGCGGCGATCCGCTCCGCGGTCTGCGCGCTGTGCGAGGCGACGACGGTGGCGGTGGGCTGCCGGGCGGCGATCTCCTTGGCGAGGTTGGGACCGGACACGATCGCGATCCGCTCCCCCGGCATCCCGGAGACATCGGCGATGACCTCGCTCATCCGCTTCCCGGTGTCGACCTCGATGCCCTTCATCAGGCTGACGAGGATCGCATCGGGTGCGAGCAGCGGGGTCCAGGCGGCGAGGTTCTCCCGCAGGGACTGGGCGGGCACCGCGAGCACGACGACCTCGGCGCCGGTGAGCGCTGCCGCCGGGTCCGCGGTCGCGGTGATCCGCTCGTTGAGCACGAGCTCGCCCAGGTAGGCGCGGTTGGTGTGGTGGGCGGTGATCTCCTCGGCGACCTCGGGCCGGCGCGCCCACAGGGTGACGTCGTTCCCGGCGTCGGCGATCACGCCGGCGAAGGTCGTGCCCCAGGATCCGGCGCCGAGCACGGCGATGCGGCTCATCGGCCGGCCTCCGGGTCCTCGGTGAGCGCGGCGCGGAACCGCTCGGGCAGCTCCTCCCCGCGCAGCCGGGCCACGCCGGCGGCGATGTGGGAGGTGATGCGGTCGGTGAGCGCGCGGATGCCGTCGTGGTCGTAGGCGAGATCCTCATAGGCGATCGGATCGCCGAACAGCACCGTGCACACCGAGCCGGGGCTCGGCTTCGGGATCTTCGAACCCACCGGCATCGGCTTCTGCAGGCCCCAGTGCGCGAGCGGGATCACCGGGGCGCGGGTCTGCAGGGCGAGCCG
Organism: Brevibacterium pityocampae; assembly: GCF_039541555.1. Lineage (NCBI taxonomy): Bacteria > Bacillati > Actinomycetota > Actinomycetes > Micrococcales > Brevibacteriaceae > Brevibacterium > Brevibacterium pityocampae. Next base: position 81,854 of record NZ_BAABGL010000036.1, read on the forward strand.
GGCCGCCCCGGTCTTCGAGGGCTCCGGCCACAGCTCGGGGTCCTTGGTCAGGGTGCCCTGCGGGTAGATGACGACCTTCTCCCCGGCCTCGAGCGCGGCGCGCGCGTACTGGAGGGAGTCGCCGGCCCGGGCGGAGCCGCGGAGCACCGGGATCTGTCCGATCCGCTTGAGCACCGCCCCCACGATGCCGGTGAACAGCCCGGACTTCGCGAGGTAGTGCGGCAGGTAGCCGTTGCGCCACAGGGTCAGCCCGATCGCGATCGGGTCGAGGTAGCTCGCGTGGTAGGGCACGATGATCGCCGGACCCTCGGGGATCCGGTCGAGGCCGAGGACCTCGATCCGCCCGAACAGCGGGTAGAGGAGGCCCACGGGGCCGGCGATGAAGGGAGCGGACCGGTACTGGCTCCGCAGCGCCGGGTCGTCGAACTCGACGTGGTACTTCGGGGCGTGGAACTTCTTGGCGGTCTTGGGCACGCGGGGCTCCGGGGTCGCAGGGTCGGTCCTCTCCGGGGCGCTCATCCGGCGCTCACCCGGGCCCCCAGTCCGTCGAGCTTGTCGAGGAAGTCCTCGTAGCCGCGGTTGATGAGCTCGATGCCGCGCACCCGTGAGGTGCCCTCGGCGGCGAGGGCGGCGATGAGGTGGGAGAACCCGCCGCGCAGGTCGGGCACCTCGATGTCCGCGCCGCGCAGCGGGGTGGGCCCGGAGATCACGGCGGAGTGGCGGAAGTTGCGGCGGCCGAACCGGCACGGGGTGCCGCCCAGGCACTCGCGGTAGAGCTGGATCGTCGCGCCCATCCGGCCGAGCGCATCGGTGAATCCGAACCGGTTCTCGTACACGGTCTCGTGGATGATCGAGAGCCCGGTGGCCTGGGTGAGGGCGACGACGAGCGGCTGCTGCCAGTCGGTCATGAAGCCGGGGTGGACGTCGGTCTCGAGGACGATCGAGTTGAGCGGTCCGCCGGGGTGGCTGAATCGGATGCCGTCCTCGAGCACCTCGAAGGCGCCGCCGATCTTGCGGAACACGTTGAGGAAGGTGATCATGTCCTGCTGGTGCGCACCCTCGATGACGATGTCGCCGCCGGTGGCGAGGGCCGCCGATGCCCAGGACGCCGCCTCGATGCGGTCGGGCAGGGCGCGGTGGGTATAGCCGGTCATCGACTCGACGCCCTCGATCCGGACCACCCGGTCGGTGTCGACCGAGATGATCGCGCCCATCTTCTGCAGGACCGCGACGAGGTCCATGATCTCGGGTTCCATCGCGGCGTTCTTGAGCTCGGTGATGCCCTCGGCGCGCACCGCGGTGAGGAGCACCTGCTCGGTCGCGCCGACGGACGGGTACGGCAGCTCGACCTTGGTGCCGCGGAGCCGCTGGGCGGCGGTGAGGCGGATGCCGCCCGGGGTCTTGTCGACGGTGGCGCCGAACTGCCGGAGCACGTCGAGGTGGAAGTCGATCGGCCGGTCGCCGATCCGGCAGCCGCCGAGGTCGGGGATGAAGGCCTGTCCGAGGCGGTGGAGCAGCGGGCCGCAGAACAGGATCGGGATGCGCGAGGCGCCGGCGTGGGCGTCGATGTCGACGATCGAGCCCTGGGATGCCCCGGCCGGGTCGAAGGTGAGCTCGCCGTCGGGGAGGCCGGAGTCCGGGCCGGCGCTCACGCTCACCCCGTGGACGTCCAGCAGCCCGGTGACGACCTCGACATCGCGGATCCGCGGGACGCCGCGGAGCACCGAGGGAGTGTCGCCGAGCAGCGAGGCGACCATCGCCTTGGAGACGAGGTTCTTCGCCCCGCGGACGCGGACGCGACCCGCCAGCGGCGTGCCTCCGTGGACCTCGAGCATGTTCCTCCTCGCGCGTGCTGCAGTGACCCTAAGCATGCTAGCCGACGCGCGGGGCCGCACGGCTCAGGTGCGGGCCGGGAGCGTGGCGGGCTTGAAGGCGGGGCGCTCGGCCTCGAAGGCGGTGATGTCGGCCTCGTGCTGGAGGGTCAGACCGATGTCGTCGAGCCCCTCGAGGAGCCGCCAGCGGGTGTAGTCGTCGATCTGGAACGGCACGGTGAGGGTGTCGCAGGTGACCGTGCGGGCCTCGAGGTCGACGGTCACCTCGGCGCCGGGCTGGTTCTCGAGGATCTTCCAGATGAGCTCGATGTCCTCCTGCTCGAGCTGGGCGGCGACGAGTCCGCCCTTGCCGGAGTTGCCGCGGAAGATGTCGGCGAAGCGGGAGGACAGGACCGCGGCGAAGCCGTAGTCCTTGAGCGCCCAGACCGCGTGCTCGCGCGAGGAGCCGGTGCCGAAGTCCGCGCCCGCGACGAGCACCGAGCCGTTGCGGTAGGGCTCGTGGTTGAGGACGAAGTCGTCCTGCTTGCGCCAGCGGGCGAACAGGGCGTCCTCGAAGCCGGTGCGGGTGACGCGCTTGAGGTAGACGGCGGGGATGATCTGGTCGGTGTCGACGTTCGAGCGGCGCAACGGCACGCCGACGCCGGTGTGGGAGGTGAATTTCTCCATGGGTGGCCCCTTTCGGTACGTGGCGCTTCAGTCGAGGTCGGCGGGCGAGGACAGGGTGCCGCGCACGGCGGTCGCGGCGGCGACGAGCGGGCTGACGAGGTGCGTGCGTCCGCCCTTGCCCTGGCGGCCCTCGAAGTTGCGGTTCGAGGTCGAGGCGCAGCGCTCCCCCTCCGACAGCTGGTCGGGGTTCATGCCCAGGCACATCGAGCAGCCGGCGAACCGCCACTCGGCGCCGAAGTCCTTGAAGACCTGGTCGAGGCCCTCCGCCTCGGCCTGGAGGCGCACCCGAGCGGAGCCGGGGACCACCATCATGCGGACCTCGGGGTTCTTCGTTCGTCCGCGGATCACCTCGGCCGCCCCGCGCAGGTCCTCGATCCGGCTGTTCGTGCAGGAGCCGAGGAACACGGTGTCGACCGCGATCTCGCGCAGCGGGGTGCCCGGCGCCAGACCCATGTACGTCAGCGCGTTCTGCGCCGCCGACTTCTCGTTCTCGTCGCCGATCGACTCCGGGTCCGGCACCGACCCGCTCAGCGGCAGGCCCTGGCCGGGATTGGTGCCCCAGGTGACGTAGGGCTCGATGTCGGCGGCCTCGAGGACCACCTCGGCGTCGAACTGCGCGTCGTCGTCGGTGCGCAGCGTCTTCCAGTACTCGACGGCGGCGTCCCAGTCCGCGCCCTGCGGCGCGTGGGGGCGGCCCCGGAGGTAGTCGAAGGTCGTCTGGTCGGGGGCGATCAGGCCGGCGCGGGCACCCGCCTCGATCGACATGTTGCAGATCGTCATGCGGGCCTCCATCGAGAGCTTCTCGATGGCCTCGCCGCGGTACTCGAGCACGTAGCCCTGGCCGCCGCCGGTGCCGATCTTCGCGATGATCGCGAGGATGATGTCCTTCGAGGTCGACCCTTGCGGGAGCTCCCCGTTCACGGTGATCGACATCGTCCTAAAGGGCTTGAGGCTGAGCGTCTGGGTCGCGAGCACGTGCTCGACCTCGGAGGTGCCGATGCCCATCGCGATCGCACCGAACGCGCCGTGGGTGGAGGTGTGGGAGTCGCCGCACACCACGGTCATGCCCGGCTGGGTCAGGCCCAGCTGCGGTCCCACGACGTGGACGATGCCCTGCTCGGCGTCGCCGAGCGAGTGGAGCCGGATGCCGAACTCCTCCGCGTTCTTCCGCAGGGTCTCGATCTGGGTGCGGGAGGTGAGGTCGGCGATCGGCTTGTCGATGTCGACCGTCGGGGTGTTGTGGTCCTCGGTGGCGATCGTGAGGTCGGGACGCCGCACCGGGCGCCCGGCCAGCCGGAGGCCCTCGAAGGCCTGCGGGCTCGTGACCTCGTGGACGAGGTGCAGATCGATGTAGATGAGATCGGGTGCGCCGTCCGCGCCGGCCTTGACCACGTGGTCGCCCCAGACCTTCTCGGCCAGAGTCCTGCCCATGACTGCCTCCTTCGAATGAGTCCTATGGATCCTAGACGCGCGTTCTGCATGGCGGACTTGCATCTCGATCTATGAGACGGCAGAATACTGCGCATGACCACACAGAACGGCAGCGGCGTGGGTGTCATCGACAAGACCGCGCTCGTCCTCTCCGCGCTCGAGGCGGGACCGGCCTCCTTGGCCGAGCTCGTCACCCTCACCGGGCTCGCCCGACCGACCGCCCACCGCCTCGCGGTGGCCCTCGAGTTCCATCGCTTCGTCGGCCGTGACATGCAGGGCCGGTTCACCCTCGGACCCCGGCTGTCGGAGCTGTCGTCGGCCGCCGGCGAGGACCGCCTGCTCGCCGCCGCCGGACCGGTGCTCAACCAACTCCGCGACCGCACCGGGGAGAGCGCTCAGCTGTTCCGCCGCCAGGGCGACCTGCGCCTGTGCGTCGCCGCTGCCGAGCGTCCGGTCGGTCTGCGCGATTCGGTGCCGATCGGGGCGACGCTGAGCATGCGCGCCGGGTCCGCCGCCCAGGTGCTCCTCGCATGGGAGGAGCCGGACCGCCTCCACACCGGGCTGCGCGGGGCGCGGTTCTCCGCGACGATCCTGTCCGGCGTGCGCCGCCGCGGCTGGGCGCAGAGCATCGCCGAGCGCGAGCGGGGCGTGGCCTCGGTGTCCGCACCCGTGCGCGGGCCGAGCAACCTCGTCGTCGCCGCGGTGTCGATCTCCGGTCCCGTCGATCGCCTCACCCGCCAGCCCGGCCGGCTCCATGCGCAGGCGGTGCTCGAGGCCGCGAAGGCCCTCACCGACGCCCTCAACCGCGCCTGACGAAAGAGCAATTTCCGAAGGTTCCTGAGAGCGGATCCGCCGGATACTGCAGTCTCACCGGCGGCTCCGGGTCTGTCGGCGCACGGGTCGACGTCGTACTGTGGAAGTCAGCTCCGTTGGGAGAAGACCTCCATCACGAAGGACCCCGGCATGACCTACCCGCCTCCGCCTCCGCACGATCAGCCGCCGACGGGCTCCGGCCCCGGGTACTACCCGCCTGCGCCCTCGGACCCTGCATTCCACACCGGCCCGGTGCCCACCGGCTCCGCGTCGCTCGGCTCCGGGCAGAACGGCGCCGCTCCGTACGGGGACCCCGGCGGAGCACCGCATGCCGACACTGCGGCGCACACGTCCGACGGCACCTCGGATCCGGGCTTCCTCCGCGCGCTGTTCGACCTCAAGTTCGAGCATTTCATCACCATCCGGTTCGCCTCGGTGATCTACGTCATCGCAATGGTGATCGCGGTCCTCACCTGGGTGTCGGCGATCATCGCCTCGATCATGATGGGCTTCGCAATGGGCTACGACATCTGGTCCGGGGGCAGCTCGTTCAATCCGGCGCCGGTCCTCATCACGATCTTCCTCGGCTGGATCCCCATGGTCGTGCAGATCCTCCTGTCGAGGATCATCATCGAGTTCTTCGCCGCGACGATCCGGACCGCGCAGAACACGACGAAGCTCGCGCATCGCAGGTGAGGGATCCGGCGGAGGGGCGCGCTCGTCTCGCCGGACACACCCGCCGGACAGGAATGGGGCTCCGGAACGCATCTGCTCCACCGCTGGGGCCCGCTGACCTTGCGAAGAATCGCGGATCGGCTCTCAGGAACCTTCGCATTCTGATGTTTCGGGGATGACGAAGGCCCGGAGGATCTCATGATCCTCCGGGCCTTCCGTGTGTACCCCCGAGCAGGTTCGAACTGCCGTTTCCGCCTTGAGAGGGCGGCGTCCTAGGCCACTAGACGACGGGGGCCTGATACTCCGAGTTCGGAGCGCTGGGATACCAGGACTCGAACCTAGACTAAGTGAACCAGAATCACTCGTGCTGCCAATTACACCATATCCCACTGCGATTCGACCGCCTTGCGATCTCATCGGCAACGAGAGATTACTCTACACACCTCGGCACCCCCGTGCAAAACTGAGAGCATGGATCTCTCACTCGCGAACTCCGCGTACATCGTCACCGGCGGCACCTCCGGACTGGGCCTGGCGACCGCCCAGGCCTTGATTTCCGAGGGTGCGCACGTCCTCGTGTCCTCCCGCAGCCAGGAGAAGGTCGACGCCGCGGTCGCCGAACTCGGTGACGGAAGTCACGGAATCGCACTCGACAACGCCTCGCCCGAGGCCCCCGCGACCCTCTTCCGCACCGCGGCCGAGGCCTTCCCCGGCTCCCCCGTGCACGGACTCATGATCTCCGTCGGCGGCCCGAAGAAGGGCCGCTTCTTCGAGACCACGGAGGACGACTGGCGCGCTGCTCTCGATTCGGTGCTGCTCGGCACACTGCGCCTGGCCCGGTATGCCGGGGAGCACCTCGGGCCCGGGTCCGCGATCGGCATGGTGCTGTCGTCATCGGTGTGGACCCCGGTGCCCGACATCGCGATCTCCAACGGCCTGCGCCCGGGCCTGGGCATGATGGTCAAGACGCTGTCCGACGAGCTCGGACCGCGCGACATCCGGGTGGTCGGCGTGGCCCCCGGAATCATCCGCACCCCGCGGGTGGGCAGCGCCGAGGTGCCCACAGACCACATCCCGCTGCGCCGCCTGGGCACGCCCGAGGAGTTCGGCCGGGTCGCCGCGTTCCTCCTCTCCCCCGCCGCCGCCTATGTCACCGGCAGCGTCATCCCCGTCGACGGCGGGATGATCCGAGCCCTGTGACGGTCGCGGCCCGCTGAGCGGCACGGGAGGTGGATGACCGCGCCCGTGGACGCCGACGGCGCGGCCGGGGCGCCCCCGACCGCGCCGTGCGCAGCTCCTCAGCTCGGTCGACTCACTCCTCGCCGACCCAGTAGAGGCGCTTGTTGACGAACTCGTCCATGCCCACGGGCCCGAGCTCACGGCCGAACCCGGAGCGCTTGACCCCGCCGAAGGGCACGTTGGCGCCCTCGGCCGCGGTCGTGTTGACCTTGGCCATACCGACCTCGAGGCCGGCGCCGACCTTCTTGGCCCGCTCGGGATCACGGCTGAACACGGTGCCGCCGAGCCCGAACTGCGAGTCGTTCGCGAGCTCGAGCGCCTCCTCGTCGCTCGTCACCTTGTAGACCGTGGCGACGGGGCCGAACAACTCCTCGTAGTACACGTCCGAGCCGCGCGGGATGTCGGTGACGACGGCCGGGGAGACGTAGGCGCCGGAGTCCGACAGCTCGCCGCCCACGCGGATCTGCGCGCCGGAGTCCTTGGCCCGGGACAGCTGCTCGGCGAGGCGCTCAGCGGCCCCGCGGGACGACAGCGGCTGGTAGACCGTGGCGTCCTCGGCGGTGAAATCGCCCGGGCTCGCGGCCTGCGCGAGCTTCTCGAGCTCGGCGACGAACTCGTCGTAGATGTCGTCCATGACGATCAGCCGCTTGTTGGAGTCGCAGGCCTGACCGGTGTTGTACATCCGCAGACCCCACGCGGTCTCCGCGGCGGCCTTGACGTCGTCGGTGTCGAGCACGATGTACGGGTCGGAGCCGCCGAGCTCGAGCACGGCCTTCTTGAGGTGCTGGCCCGCGAGCGCACCGACGACCGCGCCTGCCCGCTCGGACCCGGTGAGCGACACTCCGGCCACCCTCCGGTCGCCGATGAGCGCGGCGATCTGGTCGTGGCTGGCGTAGATGTTCGTGTACACACCGGCAGGCACCCCGGCGTCGTCCATGATCTGCTGGATCGCAGCCGCCGACCGCGGGCAGATCTCCGCGTGCTTGAGGAGGATGGCGTTGCCGAGCATGAGGTTCGGTGCGGCGAAGCGCGCCACCTGGTAGTACGGGAAGTTCCACGGCATGATGCCGAGCAGCACGCCCACGGGCAACCGCTCGAGCACCGCGGAGGCGCCGTCGACGTCGAGGGTGGTCTCCTGGGAGAACTTCTCCCCGTTGTCGGCGAAGTACTGGAAGATCTCGTTGCAGTACTCGGCCTCCTCGACGCCCTCGGTGAGGCGCTTGCCCATCTCCTCGCCGATGATCCGGCCGAGCTCGTCCTTGCGCTCGTCGAACAGTGCGGCGACCTTGCTGACGATCTGAGCGCGCTCGGCGATCGGGCGCTGAGCCCATTCCCGCTGTGCGGCGTCTGCGGCGCTCAGCACGTCCTCGAGCTGGGCGTCGGTGGCGGTGTCGAAGGTCTCGACGACATCGCCGGTGGCGGGATTCTCCACGCGGTATCCGGTGCTCATTCCATTCTCCCCTTCATTGGGGAGACTCCCGACTCCGGGAGCTCCCCGATCGGTGTCCGCGGCGGAGCCTCCGCCGCGTGCAGTGGTTCTGCTCCCACCGTACGACGCGGGACTGAACGGCGCATGTGCTCGGCGTGACAATCTCATCCCCACCGCGCACGGCGTCTCACACCTCGTCGCGGACCATCCGGATGAGCCGGTCGAGCACCGCCGGGCCCGAGGCGCGCAGCCCGTTGTGCTCGTACTCGTTCGTCACCCAGGTGCGCAGCCCGGGCACGAGCTCTGCGGTGGCGAGCGAGAGCTCGCGCGGCACGTAGGCGTCGTCGAAGTAGACGGCGGCCGCCGCCGGGACCGAGGTGCGGGCGAGTGCGGCCGGGTCCCACAGCTCCGGCCAGTCCCGGGCGGCGAGTGCGTGCGCGGTGGACTCCCACGCCTGCAGCAGCCCGGTGGTGAAGTGCTCCGGCAGGATGTGCTCCCCGGAGAGCAGGGTGGGCTCCGCGGCGGCTGATGCGGGCATCGTCCGGGCCGCTGCCCAGTCGGTGCGATGGCCGCTGGCCCAGCAGCTCTCGTGGAGCACGGCGTAGAGGGGATTGCGAGCGCCGAACGGGAGCGCGGCGAGCAGGTCGGCGCGGAAGGCTGCGGTGTCGATGTCGTGGTCGAGGAGCGCGAGAAGCCGCTCGACCCCGCCCGAGGCGCCGAGCAGGTGCCCGAGCGAGCGCACGTGGGCAGGCCCGGCGAGCGTGCCGTCCGGCAGGCTGATGCCGGCGCCTGCGGCGCGGGCGGCGAGTGCCGCGAGTCGTTCGCCGGCGTGCGGGTAGCGCTGGGTGAAGGCCTGGGATCTCGCGCTCATGGTCGCCCAGGTCCGGGCATAGACGTCCGCCGGTGCGGGCTGCGGTGCGCCCGGGGCGCCGACGGCGGGCAGTCCGCCGGTGAAGAACGCCTCGGCGACGCCGTCCGGGTGGGCGGACAGGTAGCGCAGCGTGCAGAACCCGCCGAAGGACTGGCCGAGCACGCTCCACTGCGGGGCGCCGAGCGCACGGCGCAGGATCTCCGCATCCTCGACGATCGCATCGGCCCGGTAGTGGGCGAGGTGGTCGGCGAGCGCCTCGGCCGCGCGGTCGGTCTGCGGCGGCGCGGCGAGCTCCGCGGGCACGCCGGTGACCCGCCCGTCGACGATCCCGACCGGGGTCGAGCGCCCGGTGCCGCGCTGGTCGAGGAGGACGACGCGGTAGTCCTCGAGTGCACGCGGCAGCCAGGCCGGGTCGGTGCGGGTGGGACGGAACGCCTCGGCCCCGGGACCGCCCTGGAGGTAGAGGAGATAGGGCTTCTGCGCCCCGGGCTCGGCGGAGCCGGGCCGGCCGACAACCCGGGCGAACACCTCGAGCGTGCCCGGGGTGGAACCGGCGTGGTCGTGGGGCACACTGACCGTGTGCTCCTCGAGCTCGAGGCCCGGCAGCCGCGCGGTGCGGATCCGATGCCCGTCCGGCGCGCCGCCGCCTGCCGCCTGGGTCACTGCGCGAGGTGCGCGGCGAGCGCCCGCAGGCGGGTGAGCGAGGAGTCCTTGCCGAGGATCTCCATCGACTCGAACAGCGGCGGGGACACGCGGCGACCGGACACGGCGACGCGCAGCGGCCCGAACGCCAGCCGGGGCTTGATCCCGAGCTCGTCGACGAGCTTCGCGGTGAGCGCGTCCTGGATCGCCGCGGTCGTCCAGTCGTCGAGCGGCTCGAGCACCTCGAGGGACGCGGCGAGCACCTGCGGCGCGGTGTCCTTGAGCGTTTTGAGCCCGTCCTCGGTGAGTTCGAGCTCGGCGTCGGACACGAAGAGGAACCGCAGCAGGTCCGGGGCCTCGCCGAGCAGATTCATGCGGGTCTGGACGAGCGGGGCCGCGGCGGCGAGGATCTCGCGTTCGCGTGCGTCCGGCTCGCCGGAGAGCACGCCGGCGTCCTGCAGGTAGGGGATGAGGCGCGCGGTGAAGTCGGCCTCGTCGAGGAGCCGGATGTGGTCGGCGTTGATCGCGGTGGCCTTCTTGACGTCGAAGCGCGCGGGGTTCGGGTTGACGTCGTGGATGTCGAAGGCGGAGACGAACTCCTCGACGGAGAACACGTCGCGGTCCGGGCCGATCGACCAGCCGAGCAGCGCGAGGTAGTTGATGAGCCCCTCGCGGATGAATCCGTTGTCGCGGTGGAGGAAGAGGTTCGACTCCGGGTCGCGCTTCGACAGCTTCTTGTTGCCCTGGCCCATGACGTAGGGCAGGTGGCCGTACTCAGGCGTCTGCTCCGCGATGCCGATCGCCTTGAGCGCCTCGAACAGGACGAGCTGGCGCGGGGTGGAGGACAGGAGGTCCTCGCCGCGGAGCACGTGGGTGATGCCCATGAGGGCGTCGTCCACGGGGTTGACGAGGGTGTAGAGCGGCTGCCCGTTGGCGCGCACGACGACGAAGTCCGGCACGGTGCCGGCCTTGAAGGTGATCTCCCCGCGCACGAGGTCGGTCCAGGTGATGTCCTCGTCCGGCATCCGCACGCGGAGCACCGGCTCGCGGCCCTCGGCACGGAAGGCGGCCTTCTGCTCCTCGGTGAGGTCGCGGTCGAAGCCGTCGTACCCGAGCTTGGAGTCGCGCCCGGCGGCCCGATGGCGCGCCTCGACCTCCTCGTTCGTGGAGAAGGACTCGTAGAGGTGACCGCCGGCGGTGAGCTTCTCGATGACGTCTGCGTAGATGTCACCGCGCTGCGACTGCCGGTAGGGGCCGTGCGGCCCGCCGACGTCGATGCCCTCGTCCCAGTCGAGGCCGAGCCAGCGCATCGCCTCGAGAACCTGGCCGAAGCTCTCCTCGGAATCGCGGGCGGCGTCGGTGTCCTCGATGCGGAACACGAAGGTGCCGCCGGTGTGCCGGGCGTAGGCCCAGTTGAACAGGGCGGTGCGCACCATCCCGACGTGCGGGGTGCCGGTGGGCGATGGGCAGAAGCGGACTCTGACGCTCAATGGGGTTCCTTTTCGATCGACAGGTGCGGTGGGGGCGGCGCGCACCGGGTGGGTGCGGGTGCCGGGCGGGGCGCCGGGTTCAGGCGTCCATGACGGGGTTGGAGAGCAGGCCGAGGCCGTCGATCGCGATGTCGACGCGGTTGCCGGCGACGATCTCCCCGACGCCGGCAGGTGTGCCGGTGAGGATGACGTCGCCGGGCAGCAGGGTGATCGTCTCGCTCAGGTGCTCGATGAGGGTGGGGATGTCGAAGATGTAGTCGTTCGTGTTCCCGTCCTGTTTGAGCTCGCCGTCGACCCAGGAGCGGATGCGCACGCCTTCGGGGTCCATGTCGGTCTCGATCCACGGACCGAGCGGCGCGGAGGTGTCGAAGCCCTTGGCCCTGGACCACTGCTTGTCCGTCTTCTGGATGTCACGCAGGGTGACGTCGTTGCCGGCGGTGTAGCCGAGCACGTGGTCGTAGGCCTTCTCCGCCGGGACCCGCTTGGCGACACGGGAGATCACCACGGCGAGCTCGGCCTCGTAGGACACGTGCTCGCTGATCGCCGGCAGCCGGATCGGGTCGCCGGGGCCCGCCACGGCGGTGTTCGGCTTGAAGAAGGTCAGCGGCGACACCGGCACCTCGTTGCCGAGCTCCTTGGCGTGGTCGGCGAAGTTGCGGCCCACGCCGATGACCTTGGAGCGCGGGATGATCGGGGCGAGCAGCCGGACGTCGTCGTAGGCCAGCCGGGTGCCGGTCGACTGGGCGGGGCTGAAGAAGGGGTCCGAGTCGAGGACCGCGATCTGCAGGCCCGAGGTGTCGAGCGTTCCGTCGGAGTCGACCTCGGGCAGGTCGCCCTCGACGACTCCGTAGGCGGGTGCGTCCTCATGGATGAATCGTGCGATGCGCATGGGGTCAGTCTACGCAGGGGGACGGACACGGGGCGGATCGGCCGTGTCCGCGGTGGGTGCGAGGATGGTTCCGTGCCGCTCTTCGACCTCGATGCCCTGTCCGCCGGCCTCCCGGCGGCCGCCGTCCTGCCCCGGCTCGCCGAACTCGCCGCGGCCGGTCCGGTGCGCGCGGTGATCGAGGCCCCGCCGGGCACCGGCAAGACGACGCTCGTGCCGCCGGCCCTCGCCACCGCGCTCGCAGATGCCGCCGAGGCCGAGGCGGGTGCCGGTCGGGTCGTCGTCGCCCAGCCGCGGCGGGTGGCCGCCCGCTCCGCCGCCCGGCGCCTGGCGTCGCTCACCGGCACACGCCTCGGCGAGGAGGTGGGCCACACGGTCCGTGGGGACCGATCGGTCTCCCGGCGCACGCGCGTGGAGTTCGTCACCTACGGCGTCCTCGTGCGCCGTCTGCTCGGCGATCCCGAGCTCGCCGACACCGCCGCGGTCGTGCTCGACGAGATCCACGAGCGGCACCTCGACGCCGACCTCGCCTTCGGGATGCTCCGCGAGCTCGTCGAGCTCCGCGAGGACCTCTCCCTCGTCGTCATGTCCGCCACGCTCGAGGCCGGACGCTGGGCCGAGCTGCTCGGTGAGGACGGCGACGCCGGGGCGTCCGCCGCGCCGGCCCCGGTCCTCACCGCCGCTGCGGACATCCACCCGCTCGAGGTCCGGTGGGCCCCGGCGGCCCGGCGAGCGCTCGATGCGCGCGGGATCCACCCGGACTTCCTCGCCCACGTCGCCCGGCAGACCGCCGCGGCTGCCGCCGAACCCGATTCCGGGGACGTCCTCGTGTTCCTCCCGGGCCTGCGCGAGATCGACCGCGTCATCGGGCTGCTCAGGAGCGCGCTCCCCGCCGGCGCCGAGGTGTTCGCGCTGTCCGGCGGCACCCCGCCGGGCGAGCAGGACCGCATCCTGTCCCCCGCCGCAGCGGGCCGTTCGAATGAGCGCGCCCCGGGTGGGGCCGGGTCTGGGGAGACCGGGCGCGGCCCGCGCGTCATCGTCGCGACCGCAGTCGCCGAGTCCTCCCTCACCGTGCCCGGGGTGCGCACCGTCGTCGACGCCGGGCTGTCCCGGCAGCCGCGCCTCGACACCGTGCGCGGGATGAGCGGGCTCGTCACCGTGCGGGAGTCGAAGGCCGCGGGCACCCAGCGCGCCGGCCGCGCCGCCCGCGAGGGCCCGGGCCGGGTCATCCGGTGCATGGCGGAATCCGAGTGGGCCGGCCTGCCGGCGGACACCCCGCCGGAGGTCCGCACCGCCGATCTCACCTCCGCCATGCTCGACCTCGCCTGCTGGGGCGCACCGGGCGGGGACGGGCTGCGACTGCCCGACCCGCTGCCGGACCGGGCGCGGGCGGCGGCCGAGGAGACCCTCATCGGGCTCGGTGCGCTCGACGACTCCAGGCGGGCGACCGCGGCGGGGCGCCGGCTCGCTCGGATCCCGGCCGATCCCCGGCTCGCCCGCGGCCTCCTCACCGGGTCGCAGATCGTCGGAGCACGCCGGGCTGCCGAGGTCGTCGCCGCCCTCGGTCTCGAGCTGCGGGCTCCGGGCGGTGACCTGCCGGCTCTGCTCCGATCGCTGCGCCGTGATCGCGACCGCGCCTGGTCCACCGAGGTCGACCGGTTCGAGCGGATGGCGCGGTGCGGTCCGCCCGGAGGCGCCGAGGACGCGACGGGTGCAGACCCGGCTGCGGGGGCCGGCGGCGGGTTCGCGGTCGACCTTCCGCCCGGGCTCGTCGAGAACCTGTCCCCGGACACGGCCGTCGGCCTCGTCGCCGCGCTCGCCCGCCCGGACCGGATCGCCCGGGAGCGGTCCGATGCCCCCGGGGAGTACCTCTTCGCCTCGGGCACGGGGGCGGTGCTCCCCCGCGACTCGCGGCTCACCGGCAGCGCGTGGCTCGCCGTCGCCGAGGTCGGACTCGCCGATGAGCGTGCGCTCATCCGGGCCGCGGTGCCGATCACCCGGGAGATCGCCGAGTTCGCCGCATCCGGCATGCGGCGCACGGCGGAGGACGCCCGCTTCCACGAGGGGCGCATCCGGGCCCGGCGGGTCGAGCGCCTCGGCGCGATCGAGCTGTCCTCGACCCCGGTGAAGCCGACGCCCGCATCCGAGGAGCTCGCCCTCGCCGCCGCGGTGGCTGAGCAGGGACCCGGAATGCTCGCTCCGAGCGCGGGGTTCGCGGCATTGCGCCGGCGCCTCGGCCTCCTCCATGCCGCCCTCGGGGAACCGTGGCCGGATGTGAAGTGGGAGGCGCTGCTCGACCGGTTCTCCGGGCGGCTGCGCGAGCGCGCGCCGGTGGGCTGGCTGCAGGAGATCCTGCCGTGGCCCGAGGCGGCCCGGATCGATGAGCTCGTGCCCGAGCGCGTCACGGTGCCGAGCGGGCGCGCCGTACGGCTGGACTACCCGGAGCCGGAGGCGCATGACGGGGAGGGGAGCACCGGTGACGGCACCGGGATCGTGCCGCCGGTGCTCGCGGTCAAGCTCCAGGAGTGCTTCGGCTGGGCGACCGGCCCGGAGGTGTGCGGTGTGCCCGTCGTCCTCCACCTGCTGTCGCCGGCGGGCCGGCCGCTCGCGGTGACGAGCGACCTCGCCTCGTTCTGGGACGGTGCCTACGCCCACGTCCGGGCGGAGAACCGGAACCGCTACGCGAAGCACCCGTGGCCTCAGGATCCGTGGAACGCCCCACCTGCCCGCGGCACGAAGCGCAGCGGGAGGTAGGGGCGCCGGGAGACCTGGTCACGCACCGATCCCGCGTTTGTCCGGGACCCGGCGCGCGCTGGACAATGGGGGTCATGACCGCGTCCACCGCTCCCGCCTCGGCCCGCAGCCCGGAGACCGCCGTCGAGGTCCCCGTGCTCACCGCAGCGAGCTGGCATGCGCTGCGCGCCGCGCACGAGGCGACCGTCGGCGAACGCACCGCGGCGCACCTCGCCCGGCGCTCCCGCGGGGAGACCCACCCGGTCGAGGACTTCCTCTTCACCTACTACCCCTTCAAGCCCGGCAAGCTCGCCCGCTGGCAGCCCGGCGCGCGGCGCGCGGTCGAGATCGCCACGGATGAGGACCGGGCGGCCTTCGACCGGCGCTGGTTCCGGATCGAGGAGGCCCCCGCCGGCGCCTCGACCCGGTCCTCCCCCGCCGGTGCCGGTGCGGTGGCGTTCGTCGACCTCCCCGCGTGGCGCACCGAGCGCGGCGACGGGGCGCGATTCATCGCAGGCCTCCTCCACTCGACCCTCGGACGCGAGGCGACGCTCGGGTGCTTCGGGCTCCACGAATGGGCGATGGTCTACCGCCAGTCCCCCGGCGAGCACCGCCACGATCAGGTCCCGCTGCGGCTCTCGCAGGCCGACACCGACGCCGTCGTCGAATCCCACCGCATCCGGTGCAGCCACTTCGATGCCTTCCGGTTCTTCACGCCGGCCGCCGTGCCGCGCAACACCTTGCAGCCCACCCGCGCCGGCATGCGGGCGAACGAGCAGCCCGGCTGCCTCCACGCCGGCATGGACCTCTACAAGTGGGCGATGAAGCTCGAGCCGATCGTCGCCTCGGAGACGGTGCTCGAAGCCTTCGACCTCGCCTGCGCGATCCGTCGCCTCGACATGGAGGCCTCCCCCTACGACCTCCGCGCCTGGGGGTACACGCCGGTGCGGATCGAGACGGCCGCCGGCAAGGCGGAGTACATGCGCCGGCAGGAGGCGTTCAGCCATCGCGCCCAGGACATCCGCCGCACCCTGCTGGCCGAGCTCGCCGCCGCGGGCATCACCGTCTGAGGCGCCGCACCCTGAGACGCCCCGACCGGGCCGGTGCGCCAGACCTACGATGACCTCATGCGCGCCGTCTGCTTCGAGTCCTTCCGCACCACCCCGACCATCGCCGAGCTCCCGGATCCGGTTGCTCCCGCCGACGGCGTCGTCATCGCCGTCGAGGCCACCGGCCTGTGCCGCAGCGACTGGCACGCCTGGTCCGGCCACGACGACACCGTCGCCCTCCCCCACGTCCCCGGTCACGAACTCGTCGGGCACATCGTCGAGGTCGGCGCGGGCGTCCGGGAGTGGACGCTCGGACAGCGCGTGACCACGCCGTTCGTCGGCGGCTGCGGAGCGTGCGAATGGTGCGCGAGCGGCAACGCCCAGGTGTGCCCGGACCAGACCCAGCCCGGCTTCACCCACTTCGGGTCCTGGGCGGAGAAGGTCGTCATCCGCCACGCCGACCTCAACCTCGTCGCCGTCGACGACGAGATCCCCGCCGAGGCCGCCTGCAGCCTCGGCTGCCGCTTCGCGACCTCCTTCCGCGGACTCCACGACCGCGCCCGCCTGGCCGCCGGGGAGACGCTGGCCGTGTTCGGCTGCGGCGGGGTCGGACTGTCGGCCATCATGATCGCCCGCGCGCTCGGCGCGCGCGTCGTGGCCGTCGACATCAGCGCCGAGGCGCTCGCCCTCGCCTCCCGCCACGGCGCCGAGGTGCTCGTCGACTCGACCGGCCTGACCCCGGCCGAGGTGGCCGCCGAGGTCGTCCGCGCCGCCGGTTCCGCCCCCGCCGTCACCCTCGAGGCGCTCGGCCGGGCGGACACGATGAACGCCGCCCTGCTCTGTCTCGCCCCTCTCGGCCGCCACGTGCAGATCGGGCTGTTCGCCGGCCCGCCCGAAGCCGCGATCGGGCGCGTCATCTCCCACGAGCTGTCGTTCCTCGGCAGCCACGGGATGGCCGCCGCGGACTACCCGGCCCTCCTCGACCTCGTGCGCAGCGGCGCGCTGCGCCCGCAGGACCTCGTCACCCGCACGATCACCCTCGAAGAGACCCCGGAGGCGCTGCGGGCGATGGATGCCGGGACGCACCCGGGGATGACGATCATCCGACCCTGAGTCCACCGCGGCGGGTTCCGCGACGACCGCTCGGTCGAATCGCGGCGCCTGCGCCGCGACCGACGACAGGATCCGACCCCTCCAATCCTTCACCGCACCCCCGGTTGACGGTAACGTTCCTTGTGAGAGGGAACACACCGGTTCCTGGACCCAAGGAGAAAGATCATGAACGCACAAGCGATCATCTGGATCGTCGTGGCCATCGTCGTGCTCCTCGCGATCATCGGCATCATCGTGTTCGCCGTGAATTCCTCGAAGAAGAGGAAGGAGCGCGAGCGCATCGAGCAGCAGCGCCGCGACGAGGAGAATCGTCAGCGGGCCGCAGAGCTGCGCCAGGAGAGCAAGGAGGCCGACCTCGATGTCCGCCAGCGCGAGCTCGAGGCGGAGAACCGCAAGATCGAGGCCGAGCGCGCCCGCGTCGACGCCGAGCGCAAGGATCAGGAGATCGCTCGCGAGCAGGAGAAGATCCGGGCCGAGCGCGAACAGGTCCGCCGGCGCCAGGCCGAGGCCGACCGCCTCGACCCGGATGTCAGCACCGACGGCACTCGCACCGACGGTCATCATGACGGGCGCCACGACGGGCGCGGCCCGGGCGCCGGAACCGCTGCCGCCGCCGGAGCCGCAGGTGCGGGCGCCGGAGCAGCCGCCGCACACTCCGGCGACGGACACCGCGACGACCGCCACCATGACGACCGCGGACTGCGCGACGACCACGGTCGGCACGACCTCGACCGCGACGGCCGCACCGGCGACGGCATCCGCGACCACGACGGATACCGCGACGACCACGGGATCCGCGATCGCGACGGCGTGAACGACGGGGTCCGCGACGGCGTGCGCGACCACGACGGTCACCGCGACGGTGTCCGCGACGATCACCACGACCGAGGCGCCCACGCCGCGGGCGCTGCCGGTGCCGGTGCTGCCGGGGCGGGCATCGCCGGACACGGCGACCGGCCCCGTGAGAACGATCCGCGCCTCGACGCCGGAGGCCCGCAGCAGCAGGACTTCGTCGACGGCCGGCGCGGACCCGGAGCCGACGAGCACCGGCAGGGCCACGACCAGCTCGGTCGCGACGAGCACGGGCGCGACCAGCATGATCCGAACCGCCTCGGCCATGACCAGCGCGGTCACGATCAGCAGGTGGACCCGCGCGGGCAGGGCTACGGCCAGCAGGGTCAGCCGGGCTTCGACCAGCAGGGTCAGCCGGTCGATCCGCAGCAGCAGGGCTACGACGGGCGGATCCAGGGTCAGCAGGGCCTCGACCAGCAGGGCTACGACCAGCAGGGTCGCCCGCTCGATCCGAACCACCCCGACTACCGCGATCCGCGCGGTGAGGGCGGGCTCGATCCGCGCCGCTGAGCGGCGCAGTCAGCACCGGCGCGTTCGGCACTGGCACGAGGAGGCCCCGGGGAGATGATCTCCCCGGGGCCTTCTCGTGCCTCGGCTCGGGCCCGCGCTCAGGCCTTGCGGGTGCCGGGCAGCCAGGCGCCGTCCTCCACGGAGTAGTCCGCGAAGATCGCCGGCGCCTCGGCCTTCATGATCTCGGCGACCTTGCCGAAGACCAGGCGGATCTCCTCCTCCGCACCCGGCGCGGTGCGCATCTCGACGACGTGGCGCAGGGAGCGCAGGTTCGCCGTGTAGACGATGCCGGTGCCGAGCCCTTCGGGGGCGAAGCGCCGCATGAAGGAGGTCATGTGCTTCTTGTGCGCGAAGTTCGTCCCCTCGTCGTCGAGCCCGAAGTGCTCGGTCATCCACTTCTGGTGCTCCTCGAGGGTGTCGAGCACGGCGAGGCTGCGCTCCATGAGCTCCTCGTCCTCACGCGCCCAGTCGGGGAACCAGAACGGGATCTCGGTGAGCCGCACGTAGCGCAGTGACTCCTGCGAGTAGGCGCAGCCGGCGCGGTGGCGGATGAGTTCGTGGGTGAGGACGCGCGACACGTTGTGGAGGACGAAGGTGTAGTTCGCGTGCTCGAGCACGGAGCCGTGCTGCGAGGCGACGACGTTGCCCAGGTAGGAGGCGGAGTCCGTGCGGACGCGCGACACGTTGGGGTTGAGACCCGGCTCCCAGGAGCGGTAGCACATGCGGCCGGCGAACTCGAGGAGGTCCTCGCCGTCGGGGCTGTCGGCCGTTTCGACGCGCTCGGCCCAGGACAGGCCGCCGACCTCGCCGAGGTACTTCTTCATCGCGTCCCAGTCGATCGACGGACGGGCCAGGAGTTCGACGGTCGGTTCTACGTGGCGCACAGGGTCCTCTTTCTCGGTGGGGTGCTCGGCGGAGAGCGCACAGCTGGTCGGTTCGCCGCTACGACGGTCCGCGCGGTGCACGCCGTCGGTCCCAGCCTAGTCGGTCATCCGCCCGGCCGCAGGAGGCGCGGCAGGGGCGTTCGCGGGGCCAGGCGGACCGGCCGATACCGTGCACATTCTTGCGGTTTCGTTCTCAGGAACCTTCGAAAATTGAGGGCTCAGGGGACGCGATGGGTCCAGGCCTCGGTGCCGAACTTCGACTCGACGAGCTCCTCGGCCCGGGCGAGCTCGGCGGCGCTCACCTCCCCGCGGGCGGCGCCGTAGCGGGCGGTGAAGGTGTCGATCATCGTCGCGATGATCTCCTGCCGGTCCGCCCCGGTCTGCCGGCGCAGCGGGTCGACGCGCTTCTTCGCGCTCCGCACGCCCTTGTCGGAGATCTTCGCCTCCCCGATCCGCAGCACCTCGACCATCCTGTCGGCGTCGATGTCGTAGCTCATGGTCGCGTGGTGGAGCAGCGTGCCCGAGGTCAGGCGGCGCTGGGCGGCACCGCCGATCTTGCCGTCGCTCGAGGTGATGTCGTTGATCGGCACGTACCAGGCGTTGACGCCGAGGTCGCCGAGCGCGGCGATGACCCAGCGGTCGAGGAAGGCATAGGACTCCGCGTAGTCGAGACCGGCGATGATCGAGTCCGGCACGTACATCGAGTAGGTGACGCAGTTGCCGCCCTCCATGAACATCGCCCCGCCCCCGGAGATCCGGCGGATGACGTCGACGCCGTACTTCTCCACACCCTCGGGCCGCAGCTCGTTGACGAAGGACTGGAACGAGCCGATGACCGTCGCCCGGTCCTCCCACTCCCAGAACCGCAGGGTCGGGCGGCGGCGACCGGCGTCGACCTCGGTCAGCAGCACCTCGTCGAGGGCGACGTTGATGCGGCTCGGCAGCACCGGGCCGTGGATGACCTCCCAGTCGAAGTCGGAGAAGTTCGCCGCCTTCGTCACCGCCCGGCGCACCACGGTGGCGATGTCGGCGGTGGTGAAGCCGTGCATCTGCAGCCCGGAGCCGTGGGCGGCGAGCGCGGCGTCGAGGCGGCGGACGAGTTCGGCGGAGTCGGCCCGGACGGAGGCGCCGACGAGCGCGGGCGCGATGTCGAAGAACGCCTCCTCGGGTTCGAGGAAGAAGTCCCCGGAGATCGTGGCGCCGGTGATCGCGGTGCCGTCGGTCTCGACATCGGCGACGACGAGCTTGCCGCCGGTGACCTTGTGCTCTGCGTGGAGGTTCTCGACTGTCATGGCCTCACGCTACCCGGCGCCGCGCCGTCGTGGGTGTGCGGTGCGTCACTCGAGTTCCTGGCCGGTGGTCTCGGGCGTCGCGAACGCCATGACGAGAGCGGCGAGGACCACGAACGCGCCGGTGATGACGAAGGTCCACGTGAGCCCGAGGACCGGCCACATGAGGCTGCCGAACACCACCGGGGCGACTCCGGTGGCCACGCGCGAGGCGGCCGAGGCCCAGCCGAACCCGGAACCGCGCAGGCGGGTGGGGTAGAGCTCGGAGACATAGGTGTAGAGCGCCGGGATCGCCATCTGGATGAAGAACCCGAAGGCGAGGATGGAGAACTTCGCCGCGCCGTTGAGCTCGGCCCCGGAGGAGTCGAGGGCGATCGCGAAGCCGACGAGGGCGACGGCCGCGACGACCGAGGTGGTGCCGAGCATCCACTTGCGGCCGGTGAGCTCGACGAGCAGCGCGCACAGCACCACGCCGGCGATCCCGATCGCCGTCATCTGCCCGGTGACGATGAATGCCGCCTGGTCGCCGAGCCCCTGCTCGCGGAGGATCTTCGGCAACCAGGTGAGCGCGGCGTAGTAGAGGACGAGCACCGCGACGAAGAGGAGCCACGCGGTGAAGGTGACGCGGGCGGAGTAGCGCCACAGCTCGGCGATCTGCCCGGTCAGCGCGGACACCCGCCCGAGGACCCCGCGCCGCTGCACCCCGACCCCCGCCCCGGCCGCGGTGGAGTCGGACGTCGGGGCCGGCCCGGTCGTGGCCGGGGTGCCGCTCGCCGTGGCGGCGGCCGCGGGGCCGAGGCCCTCGTAGTGCCATTCGGTGATGTCGGCCCCGGTGCGCGCGACGAGGCGGCGGAGGATCGCGTCGGCCTTGTCGTACTGCCCGGCGGAGATCAGGTACATCGGGGATTCGGGGATGAAGATCCGCACGAACACGATGAGCAGGGCGGGCAGCACCATGACGAGCATGATGAGGCGCCAGTCGCCGAAGTCGAGCAGCCAGGCGGAGACGAAGGCGCACAGGGTGACGCCGATCGGCCACCAGCCGTCCATCGCGGTGAGCACGCGGCCGCGGTGCTTGGCCGGGGTGAACTCGCCGACGAGGGCGTAGTCGACGGGGATGCAGCCGCCGAGGCCGAAGCCGGCGAAGAACCGGAAGACGCAGAAGAGCAGGATGTTCGGGGCGAAGGCGCCGAGCACGGTGAACAGGGAGAACACGAGGAGGGTGAGGGTGAAGGCGGTCTTGCGGCCGATCCGGTCCGACATCCCGCCCCACACCACGGCGCCGGTGGCCATCCCGATGAGGTTGGCGGTGGCGATCCAGGCGGCCTGCCCGAGCGTGAGGTCCCAGTGGTCGCTCAGCAGCGGGATGAGGAAGCCGTTGAGGGCGACGTCCCAGGCGTCGAACATGAAGCCGAGGCCGCCGATGAGGAAGATCGCGCCCTGGGTGTTCCACTTCCAGGGCAGGACGGCGACGACTTCGTCGGCGCGCAGCGCGGCCGGGCGCGCGGGGGCAGATGTCTGAGGCATGGGGGTAGCGTACCTTCTTTTTAGCAGATTCGCGCAATAGCCCGATGGGTGGGCGCGGGACGGCGCGGACGCGGCCCTCGCGCCGTCAGAGGCGACCTCCCGACGCACCGATCCCCCGGCCCGCGGGAACGGGATCCGAGGGATCGGCGAGGCGGATCGGGAGCGGTCCGGAGTGCCTGCAGATCAGGCGAGGCGGACCATCCAGCCGTTCGTGTCCTCGACGCGGCCGTACTGGATGCCGAGGAGCGTCTCGCGCAGCTGCATCGACTTCTCACCGGGCTCCGTGCTCTGCTCGATGGTGAAGTCCTCGCCCTTGAGCTGCCCGATCGGGGTGATGACGGCGGCGGTGCCGCAGGCGAAGGCCTCGACGATGTCGCCGGACGCCGCACCCTCGCGCCACTCCTCGAGGGTGATCGGCCGCTCCTCGGGGGTGAGGCCGACCTGCGGGGCGAGCTCGATGAGCGAACGGCGGGTGACGCCGTCGAGGATCGAGTCGCCGAGGTTCGGGGTGAGGAGCCTGCCGTCCTTCGTCACGAGCATGAGGTTCATGCCGCCGAGCTCTTCGAGGTACTTCGACTCCGCGGCGTCGGTGAAGAGCACCTGCGCACAGCCGTTCGCCGCGGCCTGGTCGCCGGCGGCGAGCGAAGCGGCGTAGTTGCCGCCGCACTTGGCGAAGCCGGTGCCGCCGTGGCTGGCGCGCTTGAGGTTCGGGGACAGCCAGATCGAGACCGGCTTCACGCCGCCCGGGAAGTAGGCGTCGGCAGGGCTGGCGATGACGTAGTAGTCGACCTCGTGGCTCGAGCGCACCCCGAGGAAGGTCTCCGAGGCGATCATGAACGGGCGCAGGTAGAGGCTGCACTCGTCGAGGTCGTTCTGCGGCGTGGGGACCCAGGCGGCATCCTGCTCGACGAGGGCCTTGAGCGAGCCCACGAAGTCGTCCTCATCGATCTGCGGCAGGGCGAGGCGCTCGGCGGAGATGTTGATCCGGGCGGCGTTCTTCTCCGGGCGGAAGGTCCAGATCGAGCCGTCGGCATGCCGGTAGGCCTTGAGACCCTCGAAGATCTCCTGCCCGTAGTGGAAGACCGCCGCGGCCGGGTCGAGGACGAGCGGACCGTAGGGTTTGACGGTGTGCGCGTGCCATCCCTGCTCACGGGTGAAGCGCACGTGCGCCATGTGATCGGTGAAGTGGTTGCCGAAGCCGGGGTCGGCCTTGATCGCCTCCCGCACGTTCTCCGTGGTCGGCTGCGCGTTCTTGAGGAGCTGGAATTCGGTCATGGGAAAGGTCTCTTCTACGAGTCAGGTGTTCGGGTGGATGGGGCCGCGCGGCACGTGCACGCACGGAATGTGTCGCGCGCCACACGCTGGTCCACTGCCCACGATACGGACAGATCGCGCGGAGGTCACATCGGCGGGGTATGGGGCCCCGCCACAGCGCCCCGGAATGGGTGTCGCGGACCCGGCCGCCGGGCGGCGCTCAGCCGATCCGGGCGGCGCTCAGCCGATCCGGGCGGCGATCGCGTCACCGACCTCGGCGGTCGAGCGCTCGGCGTCCCCGCGCTCGGCGAGATCCGCCTCGACCGCGGTCTGGATGGTCTTCGCGACGACGTCGAGCCCGAGCGATTCGGCCATGAGCGCGGCGGAGAGGATGGTCGCGGTCGGGTCGGCGATCCCCTGCCCGGCGATGTCCGGGGCGGAGCCGTGGATCGGCTCGAACAGGCTCGGGGCGGTGCCGTCGACGTTGAGGTTCGCCGAGGCGGCGAGCCCGATCCCACCGGTCACCGCGGCGGCGAGATCGGTGAGGATGTCGCCGAACAGGTTGTCGGTGACGATGACGTCGTAGCGGCCGGGGTCGGTCACCATGTAGATCGTGCAGGCGTCCGTGTGCTCGTAGTTCACCGCGACGTCGGGGAACTCCGGGGCGACGTGCTCGACGACGCGGCGCCACAGGTGCCCGGCGTGGACCATGACGTTGTGCTTGTGGACGTAGGTGAGCTTCTGGCGCCGCGCCTGCGCCTTCTCGAACGCGAAGCGCACGGTGCGCTCGATGCCGTACCAGGTGTTGACGGAGACCTCGGTGGCGACCTCATGCGGGGTGTCGGTGCGCAGGCTGCCGCCCTGGCCCGTGTAGGAGCCCTCGGTCCCCTCGCGGACGACGATGAAGTCGATCTCCCCCGGGTCCGCCAGCGGCGAGGTGGCTCCGGCGAAGAACTTCGAGGGGCGCATGTTCACCGCGTGCTCGAGCCCGAATCGCATCTTGAGGATGATGCCGCGCTCGAGCACGCCCGAGGGCACGCTCGGGTCGCCGCAGGCTCCGAAGTAGATCGCATCGTGGGTGCGGAGGTCGGCGAGCTCGGCGTCGGTGAGCGTCTCACCGGTCTCGTGCCAGCGCTTCGCAGAGGCCTCGAAGGTCGTGGTGACGAGCTCGACGGGCTCCCCGCTCGCGTCGATCGCGCGCTGCAGGACCTTGAGGCCCTCGGGGATGACTTCGGTGCCGATGCCGTCGCCGGGCATCACGGCGATTCTGAAAGTGGTCATGGGCTCAGTCTACGAGTCGTCTCACCATTCGGGGGATCGTCTTGGATCCTGGAATGCCCTGTGAAGTGGTTCCCAGCCGCCCGCATCCCTGCGCGGTGCGTGCCCGGCTCGTGAGAGCACCGCGCCGAGGCGCCGAGCGACCGTAGACTGATCTCCATGCAGCCGACGAACGCCGAACACCCCGCACGCCCTGCCGATTCCTCCCGCCCTGCCGACCCGTCTGCCGCCGCGGACGGCACCGCGGAGCAGACGACC
Organism: Brevibacterium pityocampae; assembly: GCF_039541555.1. Classification (NCBI taxonomy): domain Bacteria; kingdom Bacillati; phylum Actinomycetota; class Actinomycetes; order Micrococcales; family Brevibacteriaceae; genus Brevibacterium; species Brevibacterium pityocampae. The sequence goes on from NZ_BAABGL010000036.1 coordinate 106,575, forward strand.
GAGCGGGCGACCCGCACGGCCGAGGCGCAGACCCACTCGGTGCGCAACGCCCGCGCCGCCGCCCTGCCGGCGAAGCTCTCCCGCTCGTGGCTGCTCGTCAACGCCGCGATGCCGGAGACCTTCGAGGCCGCGCAGGCCTCCGACGCGGACTCGGTGATCTTCGACCTCGAGGCCCCGGTGCCCGAGGACGGCAAGGACGCGGCGCGCGAGCACGTGGTGCACGCCCTCGAGTGCGGGATGTCGGCGTGGGTCCGCGTCAACGGCACGACCACCGACCACTGGGAGCCGGACCTCGACGCGATCAAGTCGCTGCCCGGGCTGCGCGGGATCATGCTGCCGAACACCGAGCACCCGGAGCAGGTGACCTACACCTCGATGCGGGCCGGCGCCGGGGTGCCGGTGCTCGCGCTCATCGAGACCGCGCGCGGGATCGAGAACGCCACCCGCATCGCCGAGGCGCCCGGCACCTTCCGCCTGGCGCTGGGCACCAACGACTTCCGCAAGGACACCGGCGTCGCCGACGACCCGGTGGCGCTGGCCTACGCCCGCTCGCGGCTCGTCGTCGCCACCCGAGTGGGCGGGCTGCCGGGTGCCATCGACGGCCCCTCGGCGGCCGGTGCACCTGCCGACCGGGTGGTCGAGGACTGCGGCTGGACCATGAAGATGGGCATGGCCGGCAAGCTTGTGCTCGACCTCGAGCAGATCGGCATCCTCAACACCGAGCTCTCCCCCAGCGAGGACGACCGCCGATGGGCGCGGGAGATGCTCGACCGGGCCGCGGGCGGCGAGAAGATCACCGACGGCTCCTACCTGCCGCGTCTGGCGCGTGCGAAGAAGATCGCCCGCCTCGCCGACTCCTACGGCCTCTGGAACGCCTGAGGCGCGCCCCGGCCGCGAGGCCGGGGCGGCTGCCCGCGTGACGGGTCTCAGTCCTCCGTCAGCGTCACCGCGGTGAACTGCGAGGCGCCGACGGCACCGGCGAGGGCGGACACGACCTCGGGAGTCACGGCGGAGTCGACGGACATGACGGACAGCGCCTCGCCGCCGTCCCCGGCCGGGGACACCTGCATGCCGGCGATGTTGACCTCATTGCGGCCGAGCGCCTGCCCGAGCTGCCCGATGACACCGGGGCGGTCCTCGTACTTGAAGATCAACAGGTGGTCGGTGAGCGCGATCTCGAGCTCGTAGCCGTCGACCCCGGTGAGCTTCTGCACGAGCTTCGGGCCGGTGACGGTGCCGGAGACCGACACCTGACGCCCCGAGGCGGTCGTCGCGACGATCGTCGTGACGTTGCGGAAGGACTCGACGTAGGGGTCGGTGGTGAGCTCGAGCGTCATCCCGCGCTCCTCCGCGAGCAGCGGGGCGTTGACGTAGGACACCGGCCGGGACACGTAGTCGCGGAACAGGCCCTTGAGCGCGGACAGCTGGAGCACGGAGACGTCCTTGTCGGCGATCTCGCCGCGCACGTCGAACCGGAAGTGGCTGATCGGCTCCTCAGCGAGGGCGGCGACGACGCGGCCGAGCTTCTCCGCCAGCGGGATGCCCGGACGCACGTCGGCGTGGATCGCACCGCCGGTGACGTTGACGGCATCGGGCACGAGCTCCCCCGACAGCGCCAGGCGCACGGACCTGGCGACGGCGACGCCGGCCTTCTCCTGGGCCTCGTCGGTCGATGCGCCGAGGTGCGGGGTGACGTTGACGGCGTCCTGCTCCATGAGCCGCGAGTGCTCCGGCGGCTCCTGGCTCCACACGTCGATCCCGGCGCCGCCGACCTGGCCGGCATCGACGGCGGCGGCGAGCGCCTCCTCGTCGATGATCCCGCCGCGGGCGACGTTGACGATCCGCACGCCCGGCTTGACCTTGGCGAACGCCTCGCGGCCGATCATCCCGACGGTCTCCGGGGTCTCGGGCATGTGGACGGTGATGAAGTCGGATGCCGCGAGGAGCTCGTCGAGGCTCATGACCTCGACGCCCATCTGCGCGGCGCGCGACTGGGAGATGTAGGGGTCGTAGCCGACGATCTTCATCCCGAAGGACTTGGCGCGCTCGGCGACGAGCCCGCCGATCCGACCGAGGCCGACGATGCCGAGCGTCTTCTCGTAGAGCTCGACACCGGTGAGCTTCGAGCGGTTCCACTCCCCGGCCTTGAGCGAGGAGTTGCCGGCGCCGAAGTACCGCGCGGCGGCGAGCAGGTGGGTCATCGTGAGCTCGGCGGCGGAGATGATGTTCGAGGTCGGCGCGTTGACGACCATGACGCCGGCCTTCGTCGCCGCCGGCACGTCGACGTTGTCGAGGCCGACGCCGGCGCGGGCGACGACCTTGAGGTCCTGCGCCGCGGCGATGGCCTCGGCGTCGACCTGCGTGGCCGAGCGGATGAGGATCGCGTCGACGTCGGCGATCGCGGAGAGCAGCTCGGCACGGTCTGCGCCGTTGCACCTCCGGATCTCGAAGTCGGGGCCGAGCGCCTCGATGGTGGCGGGCGACAGGTTCTCGGCGATGAGCACCGCGGGCTTGCTCACGGGTTCCTCCTACGGATGCGCGCACGGGTGCGGCGACGGTGGATGTCGGGCCGTGGCACGGGCGCACGGCACGGGGCGGCGGCTGCTGGGCATCCGCCCGATGACGGGATCGACACCATCGTATCGACCCCTTGTGAAGCCTTTCACAAGGGGGTCACATCGTGAACAGCGGGCCCGCCGTCGACGCAGCGGCCGGGACCGGGCCGGTCACCCGGACCGGTCTCCCGGACGCGGTTCCCGCGGCCGCTCGCGCAGCGCCTTCGGCAGCAGGAAGATCAGGGCGTGGAGCAGGAACATGACGAAGGCCACCACGAAGGCCCAGCGCACGACCCCGGGCCAACCCGGTTCAGCCGGGAAGAAGAGCAGGACGACGATCAACGCTCCGATCGAGCTGACGGATTGGATGACCGCCATGGCGAGGAGAGGCCGCCGCAGTTCGCGTCTCCCGCCGTCGTCCATGGACCTGTGCACCCCGCTCCTCAGAAGTCGTTGGGCGAGTACGGGGCGCGCTCGAGGGCGAACATCGACCGCGCGCGCAGGGCCGCACCCTCGGTGTGCTGGATGATCCGCCCCGCGCGGGCGAGGATCACCGGGTCCGCGCCGCCGAGGTAGATCGAGCCGAGCTCGGACACCCCGAGCTCGAGGTCGACGGGGACCGAGGCGCTCACGCGCTCGACCTCGGCATCGGTGCCGTCTGCGGTGATCCGGTAGGTGCCCTCGGCCAGGTGCATGGGGTCGATCACCTTGATGACGAGCTCGCCGGGGACCTCCCACGGGCGGGCCTCGAGCGCGGCGACGACGTCGAGCATGCGCAGCCACACGCCGTCGTGCTGGCCGACGGTCTTGGCCCGGCGCGGGTCGGTCAGCAGCCACGGCAGCGGGGAGTTCTGGGCGGCGTAGCCGAACTTCACGGTGTTCACGAGGTCGACGGCGCCGAGGAACGCCCACAGCGCGGAGTAGGCGGCGTCGGAGACCGCGACGAAGTCGAGCAGCTCGACGGTGCCGGTGTAGTACGTCTCGCCGTGGAACCGGTAGCTCACGTAGCCGTCGGGCTCGCCGGACTCGTCGTAGTGGAGCGCGGCGCGCACGGAGCGGTCCTCGTCGTCGGTGCGGGGGTCCACGGAACCGGCGGCGACGTCGGTGTAGAGCTGCTGGCGCTCCATCGCGCCGGGCGAGGCCTGGAGGAAACGGGCGTAGATCGCCGGGGCGAGCTCCTCGAGCGCGGACGCCGGGCACATCTCCACCCGGCGGTCGGCCTCGGAGGCGAGTGCGAAGCCGGGCGAGGTGTCGACCTCGACCTCGGTGAACCAGGTCGCGGTGCCGAACCCGAACCGGGTGTAGATTCCGCCCTCGGTCGCGGTGAGGGCGGCGAACGGGTAGCCGTCGGCCTTCGCCTGCGTGAGGTCGGAGGTCATGAGCGAGCGGAGCAGGCCGCGCCGCCGGTGGGTGGGGCGCACGGTGATCCACGTGATGAGGTGCGCAGGCACGAGACGACCGCCGCCGACGTTCATCCGCTTCTCGAAGTGGGCGAAGGTCGCGACCGGGATCTCCGCGCTCAGCGCGTGGGATGGTGCCCGGTCGGCGTAGACGGCGGTGAGCTTCCGCCCGTCGGTGATCGCGTTCTCGACCCGGTGGACGAGACGCTCGTCCGTGGGGCGCTTCCCGTGGAATCCGGCGATCACCGCCTGCATGTAGTGATCGGTCCGCCGGTCGGGGGCGCCGTCGGTCAGGGCTGGGGAGAATGTCTCGAATCGATACTCAGTCACGGGGTCCACACTATCCGATAGCAGGTCAGGGGTGATGCGGTTCACACGCGGCGGTAATGCACCTGCTGCCCGCCGCCGGGCCCGTGCATCCAGCGCTCGGCATCCTCGGGCCGCGCGCCGAGCCGGCTGATCCGCCCGAGGCGGTTGGCCAGGCCCCGGTCGAGTCCGCGCATGAGACCGGCCTTGACCCACAGCGCGGCGAACAGCAGGATCCAGCCGGCGAGCGCGCACCACTGGGCGCCAGGCACCGCGGCCAGGCCGCTCTCCGCCGCAGCCGCGATGATCATCAGTCCGATCCCGATCACGGACCAGAAGCTCGCGAGCTGCATCGTGGTGGTGAAGGCGCGCCGAGGGCCAGCATCGATGTCCTCGCGCGACACCCCTGTCCCGCCGCCGGAGAACGGGGGCGTGAGTGCGGCCCAGATGTCGAGGATCCATGAGCCGATGACGGTGCCGATCATCTGGATCCGGCTGAGGAAGCGGATGGGCGGGAGCCGGTCGTCCCGGGCGTGGAGCTCCCGGTCGCGGCGGATGCACTCCGCGACGACCTGGGGCGGGGGCACGGCGATCCCCTGATCGAGTGTCCCCAACCGGTGCCGCAGCGCGCCGAGGCGCCCGAGGTGCACACCGAGCCAGAGGAGCAGGATCCCGCTCAGCCCGGTGGCCGCCCAGGCCGTCGACTCCGCCTCCGCACGACTGCCGGCGCCGGCGAGCATGAGCGCCCAGGCCAAGAAGACGAGCGCCGGCACAGCACCGACCGCGAGGAGACCGAAGCCGAAGCCCGTCCACGGGAAGATCCGGGCGGGGACGGCGAAGCGTGCACCGTCGGGCGTCGCATCGAGCGGGCGGAGGAGGCGCTGCGGGTGCGGGTGCGGAGGATGGGCCATGTCCACGATCGTAGATCGCGATGCGGGCTCCTCGGCGCCCGCCCCTGTGCCGATCACGCAGTCGCTGTGCCCATGACGCAGTCGCTGTGCCGGTGTTGTCACACGTGTCCTCGCACGCGCCGAGGGGCGGGCACCGGGATCCCGGTGCCCGCCCCTCGGCGGTTTGCCCGCGTCCGCGGAGGCGATGGCTCAGCTCAGGCGCACGGGGTCACCGTGCGGCAGTGCCCTCGGTGTAGTCGTCGTCGGTGTCCTTGAGCCAGGAGAACATCTGACGCAGCTCGCGGCCGGTGGCCTCGATGGGGTGCGTCTCCTCCTTGGCGCGGAGCTCCTTGAACTCGGTGCCGCCGGCCTTCTGGTCGTCCATGAAGCGCTGCGCGAACTTCCCGTTCTGGATGTCGGCGAGCACCTCCTTCATGTGCTCCTTGACCTCCGGGCCGATGACGCGCGGGCCGGAGACGTAGTCGCCGTACTCCGCGGTGTCGGAGATCGACCAGCGCTGCTTGGCGATGCCGCCCTCGACCATGAGGTCGACGATGAGCTTGAGCTCGTGGAGCACCTCGAAGTACGCGATCTCCGGCTGGTAGCCGGCCTCGGTCAGCGTCTCGAAGCCGTACTGCACGAGGTGGGACACGCCGCCGCAGAGCACGGTCTGCTCGCCGAACAGGTCGGTCTCCGTCTCCTCGGTGAAGGTCGTCCTGATCCCGCCGGCGCGCAGGCCGCCGATCGCCTTCGCGTAGGACAGCACGGTGTCCCAGGCCTTGCCCGAGGCGTCCTTCTCCACGGCGACGAGCACCGGCACGCCGCGGCCGTCGACGTACTCGCGGCGCACGACGTGGCCGGGGCCCTTGGGGGCGACCATGATGACGTCGACGCCCTCGGGAGCCTGGATGTAGTCGAAGCGGATGTTGAAGCCGTGGGCGAACAGCAGGGTGTCGCCCTCGCCGAGGTGCTGCTTGATCTGCTCGTTGTAGATCTCCGCCTGCACCTGGTCGGGGGCGAGGATGACGATGAGGTCGGCCCACTCGGCGACCTCTGCGGGGGTGCCGACCTGCAGGCCCTGGGCCTCGGCCTTGTCGCGGCTCTTCGAGCCCTCGGCCAGGCCGATCCGGACGTCGACTCCGGAATCGCGCAGGCTCAGGGCGTGGGCGTGGCCCTGGCTGCCGAAGCCGATGACGGCGACCTTCTTGCCCTGGATGATCGACAGGTCGGCGGCATCGTCGTAGTAGCGCTCTGCCATGGGGTTCTCCTTCATTGGGGTTGTCTCGATACTAGATAGGGAATGCGGGACGCCGACAGCGGTGTCCGCATCGTGTCCTGCTCCGGGAGCGGCTCAGCCGGCGCGGGGCGCCTTGTCAGTGATGGACTTCGGACCGCGGGCGATCGCGACCGTGCCCGACTGCACGATCTCCTTGATCCCGAACGGCTCGAGCACGAGGCGCAGCGCGTCGAGCTTCGACTGCTCGCCGGTCGCCTCGATCGACACCGCATCGGGGGCGACGTCGATGATGTGGCCGCGGAACATCTCCACCGCGGCCGCGATCTGCGCCCGGGTCGCGGCGTCGGCGCGCACCTTGAAGATCATGTGCGCGCGCCGCACGGACACCTCGGGTTCGAGCTCGACGATCTTGATGACGTTGACGAGCTTGTTGAGCTGCTTGGTCACCTGCTCGAGCGGCACGTCGGCGACGTCGACGACCACGGTGATCCGCGAGAACGCCTCGATCTCCGTGGTGCCCACCGCGAGCGAGTGGATGTTGAAGCCGCGGCGCGCGATGAGTCCGGTGAGGCGGGCGAGCACGCCGGGCTTGTTCTCGACCAGGACCGACAGTGTGTGACGGCTCATCAGACGCCCTCCTCCAATTCCTCTCCGCCGAAGTCCGGGCGGATGTCGCGTGCGTACTGGATCTCGTCGTTGCTCACACCGGCGGCGACCATCGGCCACACCATGGCGTCGGCCGGCACGGTGAAGTCGATGACGACGGGTCGGTCGTCGATCTCGAGGGCGCGCTGCACGGCGGCATCGACGTCCTCGTTGCGCTCGACGCGGATGCCCTCGCAGCCGTAGGCCTCGGCGAGCTTGACGAAGTCGGGCACCCGCACCGAGTTGTGCCCGGTGTTGAGATCGGAGTGCGAGTAGCGGCCGTCGTAGAACAGCGTCTGCCACTGGCGCACCATGCCCAGGGAGGAGTTGTTGATGATGGCGACCTTGATCGGGATCCGGTTGATCACGCAGGTGGCGAGCTCCTGATTGGTCATCTGGAAGCAGCCGTCGCCGTCGATGGCCCACACGACGCGGTCGGGTTCGCCGACCTTCGCGCCCATCGCCGCCGGCACAGAGTAGCCCATGGTGCCGAGCCCGCCGGAGTTGAGCCAGGACCGCGGGCGCTCGTACTTCACGAACTGCGCGGCCCACATCTGGTGCTGCCCCACACCGGCGGCGTACACGCCCTCCGGCCCGGTCAGGGCGGAGATCCGGGAGATGACGTACTGCGGGTCGCACAGCCCGTCCTCGTTCTCCTCGTAGCCGAGCGGGAAGGTCTCCTTCCACTCGTCGAGCATCCGCCACCAGGCGGTGCGCTCGTCGGCGAGCACGGCCTCGTGCCGCGTCCGGAGCTCGGTGAGGAGCTCGGCCATGACCTCGGCGGCGTCCCCGACGATCGGCACGTCCGCGGTCCGGTTCTTCCCGATCTCCGCCGGGTCGATGTCGGCGTGGATGACCTTCGCCCGCGGGGCGAAGGAGTCGAGGTCGCCGGTCACGCGGTCGTCGAACCGGGCCCCCACCGCGATGAGGAGGTCGGCCTTCTGGAAGGACGCGACCGCCGGCACGGTGCCGTGCATGCCGGGCATCCCGAGGTGCTGCGGGTGCGAGTCGGGGAACGCGCCGCGGGCCATGAGGGTGGTGGCGACCGGGATGTGCGTCGCTTCGGCGAGCGCGAGCAGCTCCTCCTCCGCGCCGGAGCGGATGACGCCGCCGCCGATGTAGAGCACGGGCCGGCGGGCCTGCGCGATGAGCGCGGCGGCCTCGCGGATCTGCTTGGCATGCGGTTTGAGCACCGGGCGGTAGCCGGGCAGGTAGGGCTCCTCGGGCCAGACGAAGGGCGCCTCGGCCTGCTGCGCGTCCTTGGTGATGTCGACGAGCACCGGGCCGGGCCGTCCGGTGGTGGCGATCCGGTGGGCGCTCATCAGCGCCTGCGGGATGTCCTCGGCGCGGGTGACGAGGAAGCTGTGCTTGGTGATCGGCATCGTCATGCCGACGATGTCGGCCTCCTGGAAGGCATCCGTTCCGAGCAGCTTCGAGGACTGCTGACCGGTGATCGCGAGCAGCGGCACCGAATCCATGTGGGCGTCGGCGATCGCGGTGACGAGGTTCGTCGCGCCCGGGCCGGAGGTCGCCAAGCACACGCCGAGCTTCCCGGTCGCCGCGGCATAGCCCTCAGCGGCGTGGCCGGCGCCCTGCTCGTGGCGGACGAGGATGTGCGTGATCTTCTCGGAGTCGAGGAGCGGGTCGTAGGTCGGCAGGATGGTGCCGCCGGGGAGCCCGAAGACGGTGTCGATGCCGAGCAGCTCGAGGCTGCGGATGACGGCTTGCGCGCCGCTGAGGACCTCCGCGGTCGAGCGGTCCTGGCGGTGCGCCGGGGGCGCGGCGGTGGGGACGGGGGCGCCCGCGGAGGCGGGACCGGTCGGCTTGGCTGTCCGGCGGGACGCCGGGGCGGGGCCCGGCTTCACGGGCCCTCCCGGTCCGCCGGACGATGCTGAGGCTGCCAACTTGACTCCTTCATCGTGTACTGAACTGGTCCCCGCATGAGAAACGCCCCTGTCCGGTTTCCGGGAGGGGCGCGCGGGACGTCGTCGAAGCGACAGCTCTACGGGTTCACCGCGCGCTGCGTAATGACGACGACAAGGTTCTGCATGTGGCTGAGCATACCCGCGCCCCGGTGGTGCATGTCAAATGGCGGCCACTCCGTCTCGCATCGTGGATTCCGTGTCCGCGCTCACCGCCGCTCCGGTCACCGCCGCCGCAGGCCGCGCACCCGGCCGCCGCCCGGCGACAGCGGCGGGCCCGCGGAGTAGGCTTGACTGCCGTGCGCTCCCTCCTCCGCTTCTGGCCCGACATCCGGCGCAAGCTCCATGTCTACCTCACGATCATCGCGCTGACCTTCGCGGCGAACGCGATCTCGCTGCTCGTGCCCGCGCTCATGGGGCGGATCGTCGACGGGCCGATCGCGGAGCAGGACCTGTCCGCCCTGTGGCTGCCGATCGCGGCGGTGCTCGGCATCGGCGTCGTCGAGGCGGTGGCCCTGTGGGGACGGCGGATGATCGCGGCGAAGGTCGTCTCGCAGTGGGAGATCACCTGGCGGGCCCGGATCTACGACCGCCTCCAGTACCTGTCGATCGGCGTGCACGGCTCCTGGGAGTCCGGGCAGCTGCTGTCGCGCGCGATCAACGACATGACCCAGCTGCGCCGGTTCTTCGCGTTCGGCGCCCCGTTCATCGTCTCCACCCCGTTCGTCATCGTCACCGGCATCATCGTCCTCACGGTGATGGAGCCGGCGTTCGGGCTCATCGCGGTGCTCATGGCGATCCCCATGCTCGCCGGCGTCATCGTCTTCAACGCCCGCTACCAGCGGGAGTCCCGCGCCTCCCAGGACACCATGGGCGTGATCTCCACCCAGGTCGAGGAGTCCGTCCAGGGCATCCGGGTGATCAAGGCGTTCGGCCGTGCACCCTGGGTGACCGAGCGGTTCGAGGCGATCTCCGCCCACCTCCGCGCCATCGAGGTGCGGAAGGCCTACCTCGACTCGTGGATGTGGGCGGGCACGATGACCCTGCCGCGCCTCGCGATGGCCGCGGTCATCGCGGTGGGCTCCTGGGGCGTGCTCGCCGGCTGGACCACGGTGGGCACCGTCATCGCCGGCGTCACCCTGGTCATGGTGCTCCGCATCCCGGTGGAGATGCTCGGCTTCCTGCTGTCCGACGCGATCATGTCCGTCACCGCCGCCGCCCGCTACTGGGAGGTCATGGACACCGCCTTCGACATCACCGACGCCGACGGCGGCATCGATGACGCTCCCCCGTCCCGCGCATTCACCGGCGTCCTCGAGTTCGACGACGTCGCCTTCGGCTTCCCCGACACGGACCTCCTCACCCTGCGCGGGGTGAGCCTGCGGGTGGCCCCCGGTGAGACGCTGGCGCTCGTCGGTGCCACCGGCAGCGGCAAGACGGCGCTCGCCTCGCTCGTCCCGCGCCTCTACGACGTGAGCTCGGGGGCGATCCGGATCGACGGCACCGACATCCGCGAGCTCCCCCTCAACGAGCTCCGCCGGCTCGTCTCGGTGAGCTTCGAGGAGCCCATCCTGTTCTCCGCCACCGTGGCCGACAACGTCCGCATGGGCTCGCCGGGCGCAGGCGAGGCCGAGGTGTGGGAGGCCCTGGAGATCGCGCGGGCCGCCGATTTCGTGCGCGCCCTGCCCGCGGGCCTCGACACCGAGGTCGGCGAGCAGGGGCTGTCGCTGTCCGGCGGGCAGCGCCAGCGCCTCGCGCTCGCCCGTGCGGTGATCGGCAGGCCCCGGCTCCTCGTCCTCGACGATCCGCTGTCCGCCGTCGACGTCGACACCGAGGAGCGGGTGCAGCGCGCCCTGCGCGAGGTCCTCCACGCCTCGACGACCCTGATCATCGCCCACCGGCCCTCGACGACCGCGCTCGCCGACCGGGTCGCGGTGCTCGACGACGGCCGGATAGTCGCCACCGGCACGCACGAGGAGCTGCTCCGCACGAGCCGCACCTACCGCGACCTCATGGGCGCCTCCGCCCCCGAGGAGGTGCGCCGGTGACCCCCGCGATCCGCGCCGACGAGGACACCGAGGCCGAGGAGCTGCCGCCGGACATCGCGCGCCGCGCCCGGCGCCTCCTCGGCTCGCTCGCCCGCCCCTACCGCGGCGGGATCATCGCCTTCGCGGTCGTCGTCGCCCTGACGATCCTCGCCTCGGTCCTCGATCCGGTGTTCGTCGCGCTCGCGCTCGACGAGGGTCTCCCCCGCGCCGCGGACGGCGACGTCACCGCGCTCGGCTGGGCGATCGGCGGATTCGTCGGCGTCACCCTGCTCGGCGGTCTCGGGATGTGGCTGGCGAACCGGCTCGTCGGCGTGCTCGCGCAGAAGATCATGTTCGACCTGCGCACCCGCCTGTTCGTCCACACCCAGCGCCTCGACCTCGGCTACCACGAGAAGTCGACCTCGGGCCGGCTCGTGTCCCGGCAGACCTCGGACATGGAGTCGGTGCAGCAGTTCCTCGGCTACTCCCTCATGGATGCGCTGTCCGCGCTCGGGCAGATGACGTGCATCGCCGTCATCCTCGTCGTCCTCGACTGGCGGCTCGCGCTCGTCGTGTTCGCCGGGTTCATCCCGCTCGTGTTCACCACCCGCGCCGCCCAGCGCACCCAGCGGGCGGCCTTCCGCCGGACCCGCACCTCGATCGCGAAGGTCATCGTCCACTTCGTCGAGACGATGGGCGGGATCCGCGCGGTGCAGGCCTTCCGCCGCCAGCCGCACGGCCGGCAGCGGCTCGAGAGCGAGGACGAGCAGTACCGCGACGCCAACGTCCGGGCGCTGCGCGGGGTCGCGTGGTTCGCCGGCTCGACCCGGCTCATCGGCAACGTCACGCAGGCCGCGGTAATGGCCGTCGGCGCGTGGTTCGTCATCGAGGACTGGACGCAGATCGGTGTGCTCGCCGCGTTCGTCCTCTACCTGCGCCGGTTCTACGGCCCGCTCGACGAGCTCGTGCAGACCTTCAACCTCTACCAGTCGGCATCGGCCGCCCTGGAGAAGATCGCGGCGGTCCTCGACACCGAGCCCACGGTCGAGGAGCCGGACCACCCCGTCGCCCTGCCCGCGCGCCGGAGCGCGGACGCGGCCGGGCGGGAGCTCGCGTTCTCCGCCGTCCGGTTCTCCTACGGCGAGGGCCCGGACATCCTCCCGACCTTCGACCTGAGGATCCCGGCCGGCCAGACCGTCGCGCTCGTCGGGGCGACCGGCGCCGGGAAGTCCACGCTCGTCAAGCTCGTCACCCGCTTCTACGATCCGTCCGCCGGCACCGTGGCCGTCGACGGCGTCGATCTGCGCGATCTCGCCGACGCCGCGCTGCGCCGGTCAATCGTCATGGTGACCCAGGAGTCGTTCCTGCTCAGCGGCACGATCGCGGACAACATCCGGATCGGCCGCCCGGAGGCCACCGACGCCGAGGTCGAGGCGGCGGGTCGGGCCGTGGGCCTCGATGCCTACGTCGCCCGCCTGCCCGCCGGCTACGCCACCGACGTCCGCTCCCGCGGGGGCCGGCTGAGCTCCGGGCAGCGCCAGCTCGTGTCCTTCGCCCGGGCGTTCCTCGCCGATCCCGACGTCATCGTGCTCGACGAGGCGACGGCGCACCTCGACATCCCCTCCGAACGGCTCGTGCAGTCCGCGCTCGAGACCGTGCTCGCCGGCCGCACCGCGATCATCATCGCCCACCGCCTGTCCACGGTGGAGATCGCCGACCGGGTGCTCGTCATGGAGGCGGGCCGGATCATCGAGGACGGCGAGCCCGCCGCGCTCATCGCGGGCACCGGGCGGTTCGCCGCCCTCCACCGCGCCTGGCGCGACTCCCTGGCCTGAGGCGGGGGGCCGGGGACTGATCCGGGAGGCCGGCGAGCAGCCGCCCCGGTTCTTAAGAAAGCGGTGCTGATTCGGCAGAAGTTGCCGAAGGTGTGGCGTGCATCACCCGGGAGAATGAGAGCGCGAGCAGGCACGGACCCCTTCCGTGCCATGGGCGGTCCGGCCGCTCAGCACTCGAGCGAACGCATCCGGAAGGACTCCCATGACGACAGCGCAGCGGCGCATCCGCATCGGCATCGACACCGGCGGAACCTTCACCGACATCGTCGCCTTCGACGAGGACTCGGGAACTCTGACGACGACGAAGACCCCGTCGACCCCGGCGAACCCCGCCGACGGCTTCATCACCGGGATCGACAAGGTGCTCGCGGAGCTCTCGGCCACCGGCGCGGACATCGCCGCGGTGAGCCACGGCACGACGGTGGCGACGAACCAGCTCCTCGAGGGCAAGCTCGACCGCCTCGGATTCATCACCACGGAGGGCTACGAGTTCATCCTCGAGATCGCCCGCCAGGCCGTCCCCGACGGCTACGGCAACTCCTACTTCTGGGTCAAGCCCGGGCGCATCGTGCCCGCCGACCTCGTCAAGACGGTCGCCGGCCGGATGGACTTCGAGGGCAACGAGGTCCGCCCCTTCGACGAGGAGGGGGCCCGCGCCGCCGCCCGGTGGTTCCGGGAGCACGACGTCAACACCCTCGGGGTCAACTTCCTCCACGCCTATGCGAACCCCGACCACGAGCAGCGCATGCGCGCGATCCTCGCCGAGGAGCACCCGGACGCCGTCGTGTCCCTGAGCTCCGAGGTGCTCCGGGAGTACCGCGAGTACGAGCGGTCGATGACGACGCTCGTCGACGCGGCCGTCAAGCCCAAGGTGTCGCGCTATGTGACGAACATCCACGAGCGCCTCGACGCCTACACCGGTGCAGAGCACGGCGACCGCGGCTCGATCCCGTTCTACATCATGAAGTCCAACGGCGGAGTGCTGTCCGCCGACGAGGTCGTCCACCAGCCCATCACCACGGTCCTCTCCGGCCCCGCCGCCGGCGCCCTGGGGGCCGGACTCATCGCCCGGGAGGCCGGCTTCGAGAAGGTCCTCACCTGCGACGGCGGCGGGACCTCGACCGATGTCACCGTCGTCCTCGACGGAGAGCCGGCGCTCACCACCGAGGGAACCGTCGGCGCCTACCCGTCGAAGATCCCGATGATCGACGTCGTCACCGTCGGCGCCGGCGGCGGCTCGATCGCGTGGACCACCCCCGAGGGCCAGCTCAAGGTCGGCCCCCAGTCGGCAGGAGCGGATCCGGGTCCGCTGTGCTACGCGAAGGGCGGCACCGAACCCACGATCACCGATGCGCACGTGTTCCTCGGGCGCATCCCGGCCCACCTCCTCGGCGGGGAGATCCCCCTCGACGTCGAGGCGGCGCGCACCGGGATCGCCGCGCTCGCCGAGCGCCTGGGTCTGAGCCCGGAGCACGCCGCGGCCGGCATCCTCGAGATCAGCGCCTGGAACCAGGCGAACGCGCTGCGGCAGATCTCGGTCAAGCGCGGGCTCGACGTGCGCGACTTCATGCTCGCGACCTTCGGCGGCTCGGGCTCGCTGCTCGCCTGCCGGCTCGTCGACATCCTCGACCTCGCCGGGGTGCTCGTCCCGCTCAACCCCGGCAACGTCTCCGCCTTCGGACTCCTCACCGTCGACGTCCGCAACGACTACGTGCAGACCAACGTCGCGAAGGACATCGGTCTCGATCTCGAGGCGATCACCTCGATCTTCGACGCGCTCACCGCGCAGGCCGCGTCCGCACTCACGGACGAGGGCTTCGCGGCCGCCGACCACGAGTTCCAGCGCTCGGTCGACCTCCGCTACTTCGGTCAGGCCTTCGAGGTCCGGGTGCCCGCCCCGGCCGGTCCGGTGACCCGGGAATGGGCCGACTCCGTCACCGCCGCCTTCCATGCCGAGCACCGCAGCCTCTACGGCTACGACTTCGCCGGCGACGCCGAGCAGCAGGTCGAGTGGGTCAACCTCCGGGTGTCGGGCATCGGCCCCATCACCCGTCCGGAGATCCCGCAGATCGCCGCCGCAGCCGGCGCCCCCGACATCGACGAGCGCGCCCGCACCTCCGTCCGCGAGGTGTGCTTCGACGCCGACGCCGGGTTCGTCGAGGCTGGTGTCTACTGGCGGCCCGAGCTGCTCTCCGGCGACCGGATCACCGGCCCGGCGATCATCGAGGAGTTCGGCTCCACCGTCCCCGTCCATTCCGGATTCCGCGCCGACGTCGATTCCGCCGGCAACCTCGTCATCACCCGCACCACCACGGAGGCAGCGCAGTGACCACCACCGACTCCACACCCACCCGGCAGACGCCCCCTCAGGACTCCGGTTCGATGCTCGGCCTCGCGCCGCTCACCGGACAGGAGCTCGCGGACTACATCGCCGCCTCCCCGATCAACCCGGCCGGGCTCCCGACCGCGTACTCCCACGGAGGCCGGCTCACCCCGGACGGCACCGCCGTCGACCCCATCATCGTCGAGATCGTCGAGGGGACGCTGGCGAGCGTGGAGATGGAGGTCGAGACGGCGATCGCCCGCACCTCGCGCTCGCCGATGATCCGCGACGCCCACGACTTCCGGGCCGGCATCCACGACCGGCAGCTCCGCAAGCTCACCGGACGCTCGTACTCCGCACTCGTCCACCCGGTCGTCCGCGACTTCCCCATCGAGGAGATGCGCGAGGGGGACGTGTTCTTCCACAACGACGTCTACGCCTCCGAAGGCGGGATCGGACACCTGCCGGACATGTGCGTCACCGTCCCGGTGTTCGCCGACGGCGAGGTCGTGTGCTTCGTCCAGGCCTTCGGCCACCACGACGACATCGGCGGGGCCTGCCCGGGCTCCATGCCCTCGGGAGCGACGAGCGTCTTCGAGGAGGGCCTCATGATCCCGCCGATCAAGCTGTGGGACGCCGGTGTGCCGAACCGAGCCGCGCTGCGCATCATGACCCGGAACTCCCGCATGCCCGACTCGCTCGCCGCCGACCTCGACGCCGAGTGCTCGGCCTGCCTCATGGGAGCCCGGCGGCTCGCCGAGCTCTTCACCCGCTACGGGGTCGAGACCGTCGAGGTCGCCTTCGACACGATCCTCGACAACACCACCGACATCTACCGCCGTGAGATCCTCGCGAAGATCCCCGACGGGCAGTACGTGTGGGAGGACTACGCCGAGCACGACGGGGTCGCCGAGCCGCAGCTCCACACGCAGCGGATCACGCTGACGAAGACCTCGACCGGCGGCCCGGGTCCGGGCGACGGCGGACCGCGCCTCATCATCGACTTCACCGGCACCGCCGCCCAGGCGGCCGGGCCGATCAACCACTGCGGGGACTACGTCGGCGGCAACTTCCTCAAGAAGTGGCTCGCCCCGATCCTCCGCAACCTCGCCGACGGGCCCGAGCGGATGGCCGAGCTCGACGTCAACGAGGGCATCGTCCCGCTCATCGAGATGCGCTTCCCGGAGAAGGGCACCCTGCTCACCCCGATCTTCCCCGGCCCGACGAACGCCCGCACCTTCGTCATCCTGCGTCTGCTCGGAGTGCTCGCCGGGGTCGTCGCGAAGGCGGTCGACGGACAGATGCCGGCCGACCAGGAGACGATCCGCTACACCGGCGTCTACGGCAAGGACACCGACGGCAACGACTACCTCATGCGCGAAGTGCTCGGCGGCGGCTCGGGCGGGCGCTACTACGCCGACGGCGAGGACACGATCCACGTCGTGCCCGACTCCCGCAACCTCCCCACGGAGTTCACCGAGTCCCGGTTCCCCTTCCGGGTCGAGCGGCTCGGGCTCGCCGTCGACTCCGGTGGGGCCGGCCGCTACCGCGGCGGGCTCGGCTACGAGAAGCACATCAGGATGCTGCGCGAAGGCCACTTCATGTCGATCGCCGACCGCTCGATCCTCGCCTGCTGGGGCGTGCGCGGCGGGAAGGCGGGACGTCCGTTCCAGGTCACGATCGATCCGGGCGGTCCGAACGAGCGCGAGATCGACGCGCTCGCCGATGCCGAGCCGATCGCCGCCGGCGAGGTGGTGCGCATCCGCACCACCGGCGGCGGCGGCTGGGGCGATCCCCTCGACCGGCCCGCCGAGGAGGTCCTCCGCGACGTCTCCTGGGGCAAGGTCAGCGTCGAGGGCGCCCGCGCGGACTACGGGATCGTCGTCACCGGATCCGGCGACGAGCTCGCGGTGGACTCCGCGGCCTCCGACGCCGAGCGGGAGCGGCTGCGCTCCGCGCGCGACGGGGACGAGCCGTTCTTCGATCGCGGACCGGGATACGCCCGGCTCGCCGGGGACGGCACCCGGGCCGCGCAGGTGGACTGGCTGTGAGGATCCTCGTCGCCCTCGGCGGCAACGCGATGACCGCACCGGACGGCTCGGCCGCACCGGACGATCAGCGCCGAGCGATCGCCGGGGCGGCCGTCCATCTGGCCGACCTCGTCGCCGCCGGCCACGAGGTCATCGTCACCCACGGCAACGGCCCCCAGGTGGGCAACATCCTGCGGAAGAACGAGATCGCGGCCGGCGAGCTGCCTCCCGTCTCGCTCGACTGGTGCGGGGCGCAGACCCAGGGCACCCTCGGCTTCACGATCGTCGACCGGATCGAGAAGGAGCTCGGCGACAGGGGCCTCGCCCGGCCGGTCGTCGCGCTCGTCACACGCACGGCGGTCGACCCCGACGACCCCGCCTTCACCCACCCGGTCAAGCCGATCGGGGCCTACCACCCGCGCGCGCACGCCGCTCGGATGGAGCGCCACGGGCAGGTCTGGCGGGATTTCGGGGAGAAGGGCTGGCGCCGGGTGGTCGCGAGCCCCGACCCCGTCGAGGTGCTCGAGACCCGGACGATCGTCCACCTCGTCGACGCCGGCTGGATCGTCGTCGCCGCCGGCGGCGGCGGCATCCCCGTGGTCCCCGACGGGCACGGTCACAACGGGGTCTCCGCGGTGATCGACAAGGACCTCACGGCCGCTCGGCTGGCGGCGAGCGTCGGTGCCGACTGCCTCCTCATCGCCACCGACGTGCCCCATGCGGTATCCGGGTACGGTACCCCGGAGGCATGCGACATCGGCGCGGTGTCCGTCGCCGAGCTGCGCGAGATGCACCGGTCCGGCGAGTTCGGCTCCGGGTCCATGGGTCCGAAGATCGAAGCGGTCCTGCGCTTCGTCGAGGGCGGCGGGCGGCGCGGCGTGATCACCGCGCTGTCCTCCCTCGGGGCCGCGGCCGAGGGCGCTGTGGGCACCGTCGTCACCTCTGCCGGTCCCGCGTAGACTCGGGATTCGCCCCCGCGCTCCCCCGGACCGCGCGGGGACGAGCGACCCGGCCGGCTCCGATGAGGAGGAGAACAGTGGACGTGCAGGTCACCGGCGTGCTCCTGGCCGCAGGGGCCGGCACCCGCCTGGGCGGGCCCAAGGCCCTCCTGCGCACCTCCGACGGCGCACCGCTGCTCGCCCTCCAGGTCGACCGGCTCCGCGCGGCCGGATGCGACCGGGTGATCGTCGTGCTCGGATGCGCCGCCGACCGGGCGCGCCACCTCGTTCCGCCCGGTGCCGAGGCGGTGGTCGCCGACGACTGGCGCTCCGGCATGGGCGCCTCCCTGCGGGCCGGGCTCGATGCCGCGGACGCTCCGGGGCTCACCGCGGTGCTCGTCTCCCTCGTCGATCTCGCCGAGCTCCCGACCGAGGTGTGCGCCCGCCTCCTCGAGCACGCCCGTCCCGACGTCCTCGCCCGTGTGCAGTGGGACGGGGCGCCCGGTCACCCCGTGCTCATCGGCGCCGCGCACGTTCCGGCGGCACGCGCCGCGGCCACCGGGGACACGGGCGCCCGGGACCTCCTGGAGCACGCGGCCGCGAGCGGGACGCTCACCCTCGTCGACGGCGGTGATCCGCATCGCGGGGCCGACGTCGACACCCCGGAGGATTGCACGGCGGCCGGGCTCCGGCTCCCGCCCGATCCGCCGGACACCCCGGCCGCCCTCGCCGCAGCCCTGGCGCGCACCGGCTATCTCGCCTCGGACGACCTCGCGACCGCGGCCTGGCTCGCAGGCGAGCTCGGGCGCCCGCTCCTGTGCGAGGGTGCGCCGGGCGTGGGCAAGACGAGTCTCGCGGCGGCCCTCGCCGAGGTGTACGGCGGTCCCCTGTTCCGGCTCCAGTGCCACGAGGGGATCACGGCCGCCCACGCCCTGTACGACTGGGACTTCGCCGGCCAGATCCTCCATCTGCGCTCCCTCGAGGCCGAGGCCCGCACCACGGGCACCGTGCTCGCCTCGGATTCGGTCGAGGACGCGCTCCACTCCCGCCGGTTCCTGCTCACCCGGCCGGTCCTCCGCGCGCTCGAGGCGTCGACCGCGGACACCCCCGCCGTGCTCCTCATCGATGAGCTCGACCGCACGGACGACGAGTTCGAGGCGGTGCTCCTCGAGGTGCTCTCCGAGTGGACGGTGTCGGTGCCCGAGCTCGGGCGCGCCGAATCGACGATCGGCACATCCAGGCCCCCGATCGTCGTCCTCACCTCGAACCGCACGCGCGAGATCCACGATGCGCTGCGCCGCCGCTGCCTCTACCACTGGTTCGAGCAGCCGAGCCGGGCCCTCGAGGAGCGCATCCTGGCGGCGCGCGCACCCGAAGCGTCCGCAGATCTCCGCGCCGCCGTCGTCGCGGCCGCCGCACGGCTGCGCGAGCTGCCGCTCGTGCGGCCGCCCGGCACCGCGGAGACCCTCGACTGGCTGCGTGCCCTCGACCGGCTCGGCGTCGTCGAGCTCACCGAGCCGACGGTGCGGGCGACGCTGTCGACGGTGCTCAAGGACGCCGCGGACGTCCGCGGGTTCGACCCGGCCGCGGTGCTCGGCGACGGTACAGCACTCGGCGACGGCGCAGTGCTCGCAGAGGGCGCCGACCGGGAGCCCGGATCATGACGCCGCGCGCACCGGCCGCCGGGACGACGCAGGACCTCAGCGGGGTGCTGCTCGGTCTGGGCGGCGCCCTGCGGCGGGCCGGGCTCCCCGTGACCCCGCCGGAGATGCACCTGCTCGTCGCGGCCGCGGCGCGGCTCGACCCGCTCGACCCCCGGCAGGTGCGCGCGGCCTCACGGGCCATCTGCTGCCGGGAGGAATCGCAGATCGCCGTCCACGATGCGGTGTTCGCCCGCTATTTCGGGCTGCGTCCGTCGCGCGTCGAGCCCCCTGCCCCCGTCCCGGTGCGGACCCCGGACAGCTCCGGTGCCGGCGAGGCCCCGGGCACGGAGGCCGGGGTGCCCGAGGCCGCCGCGAGCCGCACGGAGCTGCTGCGCCGCACCGACCTCGGCGACGGCGCCGACCGGGAGGCGGCGGCCCGACTCATCGACGGCCTCACGGTGCAGCGGCCCGTGCGCATCGGTGCGCGCACCCGCCGCGCGGTGCACGGGCCGGTCGATCTCGAGCGCACGCTGCGCGCTCTGGCGCGCGCCGACGACCTCCCCCGGCTGCCGCGTCGACGCCCGCTCCCCCGGCCGCGCCGGGTCGTCCTCGTCCTCGACGTCTCGGCCTCGATGCGCCCCTGGCTCGACGCGATCATCCGCTTCGCCCGACGCTGGCGGATCGAGGCGGATGCCCGGGTGTTCACCGTCGGCACCCGGCTCACGCATGTCACCGCTGAGCTCGGCGAGGCGGATGCCGGGGCCGCCCTGGAGCGGATGCTCGACCACGTGCCCGATGCCGTCGGCGGGACACGGCTGGGGGATTCGCTGGGGACCCTGCTCGATTCGAATGCCCTCGCGGTGCGCGGCAGCGTCTGCGTGCTCGTGTCCGACGGCTGGGAGACGGGGTCGATGGACTCGCTGGATCACGCCTGCGAGCGGCTCACCCGGCTGTCGCGGCGCTTCCTCTGGGTGAACCCACGGGCCGGACGCCCGGGCTGGGAGCCGGCCACCCGCGCGATGGGGATCGCCGCCGCCCATGCCGAGCGGACCCTGCCGGGAACGACCGTCGCCGATTGGGAGCAGGTCGCCGCGACCATCGGACGGGCTCCCGCCCCGGGACGGGAGCCTGCCCGTGCGTGACATCTGCGAACCCCTGCTCGCGTGGCTCGAGGAGGGGCGGGAGTGCGCGGTCGCCGTCGTCGTCGACACGTGGTCCTCCGCGCCCCGCCCGGCCGGCACCATGATGGCCGTCGACCGCGCCGGCGAGGCGATCGGCAGCCTGTCGGGCGGCTGCATCGAGGGCGCCGTGCACGCCCTCGCGCTCGAGGTCATGGAATCGCGCTCGGCGCAGATCGCCCACTACGGCATCAGCGACGACGAGGCGTTCGGTGTGGGGCTGGCCTGCGGGGGGACGCTCGACGTGTGCGTCGTCCCGGTCACCGACCCCGCCGCGCTCATCGCATTCCTCCACGCGGTGCGCGCGGAATCACCGGCGGCCCTCGCCCTGCGCCTGCCCGCTGATCCGGCGGGGTCCGCGCCCGGCGACGCGCTCGGCGGGGGCTCCCCGTGGCTCGCGGTCCCCGTCGAGGATGCGACGGTCGGCGGCCTCGGCCATCCGCGCCTCGACGCGCATGTCGCCGAGGACGCCCGCGGCCTGCTCACCGCAGGGAGCACCCGGGTGCGGGAGTACGATTCGACCGGCCGGCGCCTCGGCGGCGGGACCCGGGTGCTCATCGTCGTCTCCGCCGCCCCGCCCCGGCTGCTCGTCTACGGGGCGATCGACTATGCGCGGGCGCTCGCCGGGCTCGGCCGCTTCCTGGGCTACCGGGTGACGGTGTGCGATGCCCGACCGGTGTTCGCCACGGCGGCCCGGTTCCCGGAGGCGCACGAGGTCATTGCCCGCTGGCCGCACGATCACCTCGCGGCGGAGATCGCCGCGAGGCGGGTGGACCCCTCGACGGTCGTCGCCGTGCTCACCCACGATCTCAAGTTCGACGTCCCCGTCCTCGCCGCCGCGCTCCGGGCCGATGTCGGCTACGTCGGGGCGCTCGGCAGCCGACGCACGCATGCGCTCCGGCTCGCCGGGCTGCGGGAGGCGGGGCTGAGCGAGGAGGAGCTCGGCAGGCTCCGCGCGCCGATCGGCCTCGACCTCGGGGCGCGCACCCCGGAGGCCACCGCGGTCTCGATCTTCGCCGAGGTGCTCCGCGACGCCTCCGGGGCCACCGGTCTGCCGCTGACATCCGGCGCAGGCCCCATCCACCGCTGAGCGGCGGTCACCCGGGGACGGTCTCCTCGAGCGCGGCGAGCGCGGCGGTGAAGCACTCCGCCGGCGGGGTGACGAGCCCGGCACCGACCTGCCCCACCCCTGCGATCTTCCCGGCCATGCCGGTGTTGATCTGCGGGAGCACCCCGGTCCGGACCACCTTGGTCGCGTCGATGCCGCTGGGCACGCCGCGGAACTCGAGCACCGGGACCTGGTGCACGGGGTGCTCGCCGAGCGTGATCTCGTACATCCGGAGAGTGGTCTCCACCGCGAACGCGACATCGCTGCCGACGAGGCGCACGATCGCCGGGGCGGCCGCCATCGCGAGCCCCCCGATCCCCGCGGTCTCGGTGATGGCGGAGTCCCCGATGTCCGGGTTGGCGTCGTCGGGCCCGTAGGAGCCGAGGAACAGCCCCTGCGGGAGCTGGGCGGGGCCGGTGTACCAGCGGTCCCCGGTGCCGGAGAGCTGGATGCCGAAGTCCGTGCCGTTGCGGGCCATCGTCACCACGAGGGTCGAGCCGGGGACGTCCTTCGCCGCGGCGAGGGCGAGCTTGCACGTGGGCATGACGATGTTGAGCGCGAAGTAGTCGTTCGAGCCGAGGAACCGCGCGCACTCGGCGAGATCCTCGCGCGACCAGCCGTCGAGGGAGAGGAGGTCGGGCATGATGTCCCGGAGGAAGAGCAGCGTGCCGGTGCGGTTGCGGTTGTGCCCCTCGTCGCCGGACTGGAGCATCTGGGAGACGTAGTTCTTCGTGTCGATCGGTCCGTGCGCGGCGAGCACCGCGGCGAGCACGGGCCCGAGCACGTCGCGCATCCAGCGCAGCCGCTCGAGCACCTCCGGGCCGTTCGCCCCGTAGCGCAGCACCTTGCCCAGGCCCTCGTTGAGCGAGCAGTAGGCGCGGTTGCCGTGGACCGGGTCGACGAACTCCATCATCCACATGCTCGGAGAGACCACACCGGCCATCGGACCCACCGCGTCCCGGCTGTGGCAGGGAGCGAACGAGAAGCGACCGGCGGCGAGCCCCTCCTCCGCCTCGTCGAGGGAATCCGCCAGGCCCTCGAACACGACCGCGCCGGCGAGCGCTCCGCGCATCGGGCCGGAGGCGCGCTCCCAGTCCAGCGGCGGGCCGGAGTGGAGAAGCTCGGTCTCGGCCAGGCCCAGGCACTCGCGCGCCGGCCGCAGGCCGACGAGCTCGGCGCCGGCGGCGAGCATCCGCTCCAGGGCCTGCGCATTGGCGGCCTCCCGGCGCTCGTCGGCCATGACGGCGGTGAGCGCGCGGATGTCGCCGGCCGGCGGCTGCCAGGCCACTTCCGTGACGGCCACGGCCTGGGCGCGCAGGGCCTCGGCGAACAGGGACACCCCGGAGGTGACGACCACCGGGTCGCGGTCGAGGAGTCCGCGCAGCGGGCTGCTCGCGGGATCGGATGCGCCCGTGCTCCCGGCGCCGGCGCCCCCGGTCCCGTCCGCGGACCGCACCGGCGACGCCGTGGGCACCGCGTGGCCGAGGTGGGCGAGCGCCCGCCCCACCGCTCGGGCATGGGAGCTGAAGACCTCGGCCCCGGCGGCGACGAGCGCCTCGGCGGCGGCCGCGCGCCCCTGGGGGTCCGCCTCGGTGCCGACGAGGCCGACGACGACGGGCAGGGTGCGCCCGGCGGCCGCCGCGGTCTCGCGGGCCTCTGCGATCGCCGCTGCGAGTTCGGCGGCCGGGTCCGGGTGGGAGGCGTGTCCGAGGACGAGATCGAGGAGGAGCACCCCTGCTGTCCCGCCCGCGCTCCGGATCGCCCTGTGGCGCAGCTCCGGGTCGATCATCGGGTGGGCACGGCCG
Source organism: Brevibacterium pityocampae (assembly GCF_039541555.1). NCBI lineage: Bacteria > Bacillati > Actinomycetota > Actinomycetes > Micrococcales > Brevibacteriaceae > Brevibacterium > Brevibacterium pityocampae. The sequence goes on from NZ_BAABGL010000036.1 coordinate 130,417, forward strand.
CGGGTCATCGCATCGTCGCCGAAGTCGAGCACGCGGTGGCCGGAGGCCGGCAGGCTGTGGCCGTCGATCTCCGGTGCTCCGTCGAGCGGGATGTTCGACGGGATCGGTCCGAGCACCGTCGAGGCGATGAGCATCGCCTCGTCGGCGAGTGTCCCGCCCACGTACAGTCCGTGCAGGTCCCCGCCGGCGCCGGTCGCCGCGGCCGGCGGCTCCCCCGCTCCCCAGGACCGCCACTGGGGGACGGTGCGCCCGGTGGCGGCGAGGGCGGCCTCGACCCCGGCGGTGAGATCCGGGCTGTCCGGTCCGAGGACCGCCCAGGAGACCGGCAGGCCGAGCTCGCCGGCGAGCGATTCGACCTCGCGCACGACCGCGGGGTCCGCGGGCTTCGACACGATGATGACGTGCTCGGTGCCCGGGTCCGCGGCGAGAGCGCGCAGCGCCTGCTTCGTCGTCCGTCCGGCCACGGCGGACCCGAGGTCGCGGCCGCCGGTGCCGAGGACGTGGCTCACCCCGGCCCCGGCCTCGTCGAGCAGCGTCATGACCTGCTGCGCACCGGTGCCCGAGGCGGCGACGATCCCGAAGGTCCCCGACCGCACGGTGTTGGCGAAACCGAGTCCGACCCCGCCGATCGCGGCGGTCCCGCAGTCGGGGCCCATGACGAGGAGGTCGCGGGCGGCGGCGGCGTCCTTGAGCGCGATCTCCGTCTCAACCGGGACGTTGTCGCTGAAGAGCATTACCGAGCAGCCGGCCTCGAGCGCATCGTGGACCTCGACGGCGGCGTACTCGCCGGGCACGGAGACGACGGCGAGGCCCGCTCCGGCCCGGCGCGCGGCCGAACCCAGCGTGAGCGGCGGGCTGTCCCCGCCGAGCGGCCCACCGGCGGCCGCCGCGGCGGCCGCGAGCTCGGCGAACGCCGCATCGAGTGCGGATCGCGCGGCCTCCAGCGCCTCCTCGGTCTCGCCGCGCACGGCGATGACGAGGTCGGTGGGTGCCGCTCCGTCCGCGACGTCGAACCCGACCTCCCGCATGAGGTCGAGGTTGAGCGGGGTGCCCATGCCGATGAGGGCATCGCTGATCCCCGGGGTGCTCTTCACCCGTGCGGACACCTGCATGAGGGCCACGGAGTCGAAGTAGACTCCGCTGCGGATCTCGATCGAATCGGTCATCGGGGTTCCTTTCAGGAGGACGGTGCGACGGGCGAGGCGGACGGCGGGACAGCTGCGGGACCGCTGTCGGGTGCGGTCGCGTCGGTGAGGTGGACGGCTGCGGCGCCGCACAGGATGTCGGCTCCCGAGCTCGTCCCGACCGCGGCGACGGCGCGTGCGATCGGGCCGGCCGGCGCGCCGGAGACGAGGAGTTCCAGGGCCGCGCGCACCTCGGGCACGCAGGCGCCGGCGGCGGCGGCGTCGAGGAGCGAGGCCGACAGCCCGCCGGTGGGGGCAGGTCGGGCGGCGAGGGCCGCGCGGAGCCGGTTCCGGAGGAGGTCGAGCGCGGGCACGGCGCGGACCTGCCGGAGCGCGAGCAGCACGCCGCACACGGCGTCGTCGCCGGACGGGGTGGAGCCGGGGCCGAGGCCGAGCAGCGCGGCGAGCGCGGAGTCGACGGCCCCGGGGTCGAGGGCGCGTCCGGCATGGACGAGTCGTGCGGCACGGTGGGCCAGATCCTCGATGCCCGTCTCCGGCCACGCGGGGTGGGCGATCGAGGCGGAGACGGCTGCGGCCGAGGCGCGGCGTGCGGGATCGCACGGCCGGATGCGCGTGGGATTCCAGCGGCGCCGGACAGCGCAGTGGAAGTGCTCGGTCACGATGCGTCCCGCCTCGACCCGGAGGGCTCCGCCCATCTGCAGGGAGCCCAGGCGTTCGCCGGTGAGCTCGGGGACGAGGACAGCCGTCGGCAGGCGCAGCGCCGTGGGGCCGAGGACCGGCAGCACCGCGCCGGTCTCCGAGGCCGCGTAGAAGCCGTGGCGCATGATGCCGACGACCTGCCAGGGGCCCGGCCCGGCCGCCGGCGTCAGGGTCGACGCCGCGGCCGCCAGCTGTGCGGGCGCGGGCCGGCGCGCGGTCGTCGGGTTCCGGGGAGGAGCGGTCGATGCGACGGGCGCTGTGGTCATCCACTCAGCCTATGCCCGCCTGGTATGGTGCAGGTCACGGCGAATCATGCCGAACCAGCCGGTGCGATCCGGCAGAACATGCTACGCCCATGCCGTGTCCCGAGAGGAGCCCGCGATCACCGAGCTCGACCCCGCCGCTCTCCCGCTCTCCGAGGTCCTCACCCTCCCCTCGCTGCTCGGCTCCCGGCTCGTCGCCGGCGGCACCCGGCTCGACCGGACGGTGCGGAGGGTGAACATCATGGAGGTGCCGGACATCCTCCCCTGGGTGCGCCCGCACGAGCTCCTGCTCACCACCGGGTACCCGCTCCGCGACGACCCCGGGCGGCTGACGGAGCTCGTCTCCGAGTTCTCCGCGCACGGACTCTCCGGCCTCGGCATCAAGATGAGCCGGTACCTCGAGGAGATCCCGGAGGAGGCGATCGCACGCGCCGACGACCTCGGCCTGCCGATCATCGCACTGCCCGCGGACACCGGGTTCGACGACATCATCAACGAGGTCCTCGCCGAGGTGCTCGGCCGCAGCGCCGACTCCCTCCACCGCAGCGAACGCGTGATGCGCGAGCTCGTCGACGCCGTCGTCACGGGAGGCGACCTCGACGACGTGTGCGCGCGCCTCGCCCACGAGATCGGGATCCACGTCGTCGTCACCACGATGGACGGCCGGGTCCGCGCCGAGGTCCCCGATCCCCGCGCGGTCGCCGACCCCCCACGGCCGCGCGAGCTGCCGTGCTTCGATCCGACGGGCCGCTTCCGCGTGGAGAGCGAGCCCACGGGCGTCGACCTCGCGCAGGACGGGATGCACCGGATGAGCACCAGGATCCTCGGCGGGTCCCGCGATCTCGGGCGGCTCGTCGTGTTCTCCGAGCGGGGGCTGGGCCCGGCCCACCTGGGAGTCCTCGAGCAGTCGGCCGCGGCCGCCGCCCTCGTCATCACCAAGCAGCAGGCGATCTCCGCGGTGGAGAGCAAGTACCGGACCGATTTCATCCACGAGGTCATGCGCGGCCGCATCACCTCGACGGACCGGATCCTGTCCCATGCGGAGTCGCTCGGCTGGGACCTCGACCGGCCGCTGTCCGTCGTCGTGGCCGAGGTCGACGCCGATGCCGACGCCTCCGAGGGCGACGAGAAGCGCACGCTCCAGGAGCTGTTCGCCACCGCGTGGACCGCCGCGGTGAAGCGGCTCGACGAGAAGGCCGCCGTGGTGGGGGCCGGCGACGAGGTCATCGCGCTGCTGCCCGCGGCCGACACCGAACGCCAGTCCGCGGCGGTGGAGGAGTGCATCCGGGAGGTCCGGGGCATGGGCGGCGGCGGCCGACGGGCCTTCTCCACCGGGATCTCCCGCCCGGCGGCGACCGTCCACGATCTGCCGACCGCCTACGTCGAGGCCACCCGGGCGGTCGAGATCGGCCGCCGGATCCACGGCGGCAGCGCACTGAGCCACTTCGACACCCTCGGCGTCCACCGGCTCCTCCTCCAGGTGGCCGACACCGAGGAGCTGCGCGCCTTCGCCGAGGACACCCTCGGCCCGCTGGCCGGGGACGCGAAGACCGAGTACGCCGACCTGCGGGAGACCCTGCAGGTGCTCCTCGACCACAATCTCAACGTCGCCGAGACCGCCCGCGCGCTGTTCTTCCACTACAACTCGCTGCGCTATCGGATCACGAAGCTCGAGCGGATGCTCGGCCCCTTCACCACCGACCCGCACCTGCGGCTCGCGATCACCTTGGCCCTGCAGATCGTCCGGCTCCCGTGACGACGGCGCGCGACCCCGGCCCCGCCGACTGGCGGAAACCTCCAGTGCGCACCGAGCCGGTTCGTCAGATGCTGACGTGACCTGCGCCTCATCGCCCTTCTAGGGTGTACACAGCGGCGAGTGACCGGGAGCGGTTCCCGAGCACCATCGCCACCGCCCGCGACCCGAGGAGCAGTCATGTCGGCATTCGGATGGAAACTCCACGGCGACGGCAAGGACGTCCTGCCCGGTCGCGCCGTCGCCCCGGACGAGCGGTTGAGCTGGGGGCGCACCGCGGGGCTCGGCGCCCAGCACGTCGTCGCGATGTTCGGCGCGACCTTCGTCTTCCCCATCGTCATGGGCCTCAACCCGCAGCTCGCCGTGATGGTCAGCGGATTCTCGACGATCGTCTTCCTCCTCATCGTCAACGGGAAGGTGCCGAGCTACCTCGGCACCTCTGCCGCGTTCGTCGGAGGCGTCGCCGCCGTCACCGCCCAGGGCGGCACCATCCAGGAGGTGTCCGGATCGATCCTCGTCGCCGGGCTCGTCCTCGCGGTCGCCGGCGTCTTCATCCACTTCATCGGCGCACGCATCCTCACCCGGATCCTCCCGCCCGTGGTCACCGGCGCCGTCGTCATGCTCATCGGGTTCAACCTCGCCCCGGTCGTGGCGAACGTCTACTGGCCGCAGGACCAGTGGGTCGCCCTCATCGTCATGGTCGCCGTCATCCTCATGTCGGTGGGCCTGCGCGGGTTCCTCGGCCGCGTCTCCGTGTTCATCGGCCTCGTCTTCGGCTACGTGCTCTCCTGGGTCTTCGACCTCGTGTTCGGCCAGATCACGTCCTACGACGCCGCGGTCGACGACATCACCACCCGCTTCCGCGTCAACTGGTCCGGCGTCGAGGCCGCCGCGTGGATCGGGTTCCCGCCCTTCACCGACGAGGCCGCCGGCGTCGTCGGCATCCACCTGCCCGCCTTCAACGCCGGGTTCATCGTCCTCATGCTCCCCGCGGTCATCGCGCTCGTCGCGGAGAACGTCGGCCACGTCAAGGCCGTCGAGGAGATGACGCGCGTCGATCTCGACCCCTTTGTGGGACGCGCGGTGTTCGCCGACGGCGTCGCCACCGCGATGGCCTCGAGCATCGGCGGCTCGCCGACCACCACCTACGCGGAGAACATCGGCGTCATGGCCGCCACCCGCGTGTACTCGACCGCGGCCTACTACGTCGCCGCGCTCGTCGCGATCGGGTTCGGCCTCTCCCCCAAGTTCGGCGCGGTCATCGCAGCGGTCCCCGGCGGCGTCCTCGCCGGCATCACGGTCGTGCTCTACGGCATGATCGGCATGCTCGGCGCGAAGATCTGGAAGGAGAACCGGGTCGACTTCGCCAATCCGCTCAACCTCGCCCCGGTCGCGGCGGGCATCATCATCGCGATCGGCGACGTCGGTCTGACGGTGACCGAGAACTTCACCCTCTCCGGCATCGCATTCGGTACCATCGTCACCCTGGTCATGTACCACCTCGCCCGGCTCGTCGCCCCCCGCTCGATGCGCGATGCCGCGGCCGCAGAGGCCGTCGAGCCCGGCGGCACGGCGATCACCATCGGGTCCACCGGATCGGAGGGCCGGATCGGCGAGGAGCTCACCGAGGACTACGGTGCCCGTCGGGCACGCGAGAAGAGGACCGATACGTGAAGCCCGCCCCCTTCACCCTGCACCGTCCGCGCACCCTCGCGGCCGCACTCGAGCTGCTGGCCGAGCTCGGCCCCGACGCCAAGGTGCTCGCCGGCGGACAGAGCCTCGTACCGGTGCTCAACATGCGCCTGGCGGCACCCGCCCACCTCGTCGACATCACCGCGCTGCCCGACCTCGACCGCGTCGAGTCGAGCGGGGCCGGCGTGACGGTCGGCGCGCTCGCCACCCATCGCGCAGTGGAGCACGATGCCGGCGCGCACGAGCACCAGCCGCTCCTCCGCCAGGCCCTCACCCATGTGGCCCACCCGGCGATCCGCAATCGCGGCACCGTCGTCGGATCGCTCGCCCACGCCGACCCCAACGGCGAGATGCCGATGATCCTCGCGCTGACCGAGGGGCACGTGCGCGCCGTGAGCAGCCGCGGCGAGCGCGAGATCCCGGCCGCGGAGCTGTTCGTCGGCCCGCTCGAGACCTGCCTGGAGCCCGACGAGATCCTCGTCTCGGCGACCTTCGGCGCAGCCAGGGCCGGGGCGCGCACGGGCTTCGACGAGCTGGCACGCCGATCCGGCGACTACGCGCTCGCCGGGGTCGGGATGGTGCTCGCGACCGACGGGGACGGCGCCGCGGAGACCATCACCGGGCTCAGCGCCGGATTCGTCTCCGTGACCGACCTCCCCGAGCGGCTCGTGCTCGACGAGCACGTGGCGGGCACCCCCACCGCCGAGGCCCGGGAGGTCGCCGAGGCGGTCGCCGCCGCCGTGCGCGAGCACATCGACCCGATCGACGACATCCACGCCACCGCCGACTACCGCCGGCACCTCGCCGGCGTCATCGCCCGCCGCACGTTCACCCGGCTGGCCCGCACGAACGACCGGCCCCGGATCCAGGAGGCGCACGCATGAGCAGCGAACCGACGAGCACCGTGAGACTGAGCGTCAACGGCGTGGACCGCACGGTCGACGTCCCCGACCGGCAGCTCCTCTCCGACGCCCTCCGCCACACCCTCGGGCTCACCGGCACGCACGTGGGCTGCGAGCACGGCGTGTGCGGAGCGTGCACCGTCCAGCTCGACGGTCGGCCGGTGCGCTCGTGCCTGATGTTCGCCGCCTCGGCGGAGGGCCATGAGATCACCACCGTCGAAGGGCTGGGCAACGGCCCGGACGACCCCGGACCGGTGCAGCAGGCCTTCATCGACTGCCACGGCCTCCAGTGCGGCTTCTGCACCCCGGGCTTCGTCACGACCATCGATGCCTACGTCCGCGAGAACCCCGATCCGAGCGAGGAGGAGGCGCGCGAGGCGATCTCCGGCAACCTGTGCCGGTGCACCGGGTACCAGAACATCGTGCGCTCGGTGTGCCGGGCCGCCGAGCTCGTGCGCGAGCGGGAGGAGGACGCATGACGACGCGGATGTTCGGACAGTCGATCACCCGGCGGGAGGACCCCCGCCTCGTCACCGGCGCCGGAGCCTACCTCGACGACCTCGCCCCCGGGGCCCTCGCCGCTGCGTTCGTCCGCAGCCCGCACGCCCATGCCCGGATCCGCGACATCGACGTCGCCGGCACCCTCGACGTCCCCGGGGTCGTCGCGGTGTGGACGCACGAGGACCTGCCCGGCGCGGCGGCGGAGCGCCTGCCCATGCTCCTGCCGCACCCCTCGATCAGCTCCCCCCACACCGGGTTCGCGCTCGCGCGCGATCACGTCAACCACGTGGGCGAGCCCGTGGCGATGGTCGTCGCCGAGAACCGGTACATCGCCGAGGACGCGTGCGGGCGCATCGAGGTCGACTACGAGCTCCTCCCGCCGGTCGTCGGGCTCCCCGCCGCACGTGAGGCCGCCCGGGCCGTCCACGACGAGACCCCGGACAACGTCGCCGCCCACCACGTGCAGACCGTCGGCGACGCCGCCGCGGCGATCGACTCCGCCCCGTACGTGCTCGATCTCGAGCTCGAGATCGAGCGCAGCGCGTGCATCCCGATGGAGGGCAAGGGCGTCATCGCGCGGTGGAACTCCGAGGACCGGACGATGGTCGTCCACTCCTCCACCCAGACGAGCACCGGCCTGCGGGCGGCACTGGCCGCCAAGCTCGGCTTGGCGCTCACCGACATCGAGGTCATCACCCCGGACGTCGGCGGCGCCTTCGGGGTGAAGATCAACCACCCCTGGCCGGAGGAGGTCGCCGTGGCCTGCGCCGCCCGGGCGCTGTCGACGACGGTGAAATGGACCGAGGACCGGCGCGAGCACTTCATCTCCTCCGCCCACGAGCGCGGGCAGCTCCAGCGGGTGCGGGTCGGATTCGACGACTCCGGTCGCATCCGCGGGCTCGATGTGCAGTTCTGGCACGACAACGGCGCCTACCTCCCCTACGGCGTCATCTGCCCGCTCAACACCTCGACCCACGTCCTCGGGCCCTACCTGGTGCCGGACTACCGGGTGGAGTTCTGGTCGATGTACACGAACACCGTCATCGTCACCCCGTACCGGGGTGCCGGCCGCCCGCAGGGCGTGTACATCATGGAACGCACCATGGATGCGATCGCCGAACGCCTCGGGATGGACCGCACCGAGGTGCGGATGAACAACTTCGTCCGCGAGTTCCCGCATCCGCTCGGCGTCATCATGCAGGACGGCGCAGAGGGCGTGCTCGACTCCGGCGACTACGTCGCCTCGATGGACAAGCTGCGCGCGCTCGTCGGCTGGGAGGACTTCGTCGAGTTCCGTGAGCAGGCACGGGCCGAGGGCCGCAGGGTCGGGATCGGCGTGGCCTGCTACGTCGAATCCACCGGGGCCGGCCCGTACGAGGGCGGTCACATCGAGGTCGAGACCTCCGGCCGGGTCAACGTCTTCACGGGGCTCACGACGCAGGGCCAGGCCCACGCCACGGTGTTCGCCCAGATCGTCGCCGACGAGCTCGGCGTGCCCATCGACCAGGTGCACGTGACGACCGGGGACACGCGGAAGATGGCGTACTCGGTGGGCACCTGGGGCTCCCGCGGAGCGGTGATGAGCGGCAACGCCGTGCATCTCGCGGCGCGGAAGGTCAAGGAGAAGGCGCTCGCGATCGCCGGCGACAGCCTCGAGGTGGACCCCGGCGACCTCGAGATCGTCGACGGGACCGTCCGCGTCAAGGGCGACCCGAGCGCCTCCATGCCGCTGTCGGCCGTGTCCGTGCTGTCGAACCCGCTGCGCTACGCCTTCGACGAATCGGCGAAGGCCGCGACCCAGTTCGCTCGGCCGCCCGCTCCCGGGGCCCCGCCGGTCACCCCGGGCCGTGCCCCGGGTCTCGAGGACCAGGACTTCTTCTCCCCGGTGCGCTCGACCTTCGCCTCCGGGATGCACGCGGCGATCGTCGAGACCGACCCGGACACCGCCGACATCCGGATCCTGCGCTACTGCGTCGTCCACGACTGCGGGCCGATGATCAACCCGCTCGTCGTCGAGGGCCAGGTGCACGGCGGAGTCGCGCAGGGAGTCGGCGGCGCCCTGTACGAGCGGATGGCCTACGACGACATGGGGCAGCTCCTCAATGCCTCCTTCATGGACTTCCTCATGCCCTTCGCCTCCGAGGTGCCCCACATCGAGACCGACCACCTGGAGACCCCGAGCCCGCTGAACCCGCTCGGCATCAAGGGCGCCGGCGAGGCGGGCACGATCCCGGGCACCGCGGTGATCGCCGCGGCGATCGAGGACGCCGAGGGCATCCCGATCCGCCGGATGCCGATCTCACCCTCCGAGCTCTGGCAGCTGCGGCGCGAGACCGCCGACGCACCCGCGCCCACCACCCTTTGACACCCCGGACCATCCACCCGACCATCCACCCGACCACGGAGGACACCACGTGCAGATCTCATCGACGGCCCATATGCAGGCGGATCCTGCGACCGCCTGGCAGGCGTTCCACGACACCGGGGTCCTGTCCCGCACGATCCCGGGCGTCGAGTCGCTGACCCCCACCGCCCCGGGCACCTATGCGGTGGTCCTCACCATGGGGGTCGCGGCGATCAAGGGGACGTACAAGGGCACGGTGGCGTTCTCCCAGGAGGTCGAGAACGAGTCCTTCGTCCTCACCGCCACCGGCAGCGGAGGTCCCGGCACGATCGGCGCGGACATCACCGTGCACCTGGCTCCGGAAGCCGAATCCGGGACCGACATCGCATGGGAGGCCTCCGCAGTGCTCGGCGGCCCGATCGGCGGCGTCGGACAGCGCATGCTCTCCGGGGTCGCCAAGCGCATCGCCACGAAGTTCTTCGCCGACATCGATGCCGACATCGCAGCCGGCGGCGCCGCCCAGGAGGCCTCCCCCGCCGGAACCGCGCCCGGGGACGCGCTCGCCGACGCCGCACCGGCGCCGGCGACGGTCCCGGCGGAGCGTCGCAGCCCACCGGCGGCCGCCTCGGGTCCGGCTCCGCGGGGCGGCGGTGATCTCCTCACCGGCCTGCTCGCCGGGGCCGGGATCGCGCTGGCCGGGGTGATCGTCGGCGTCCTCGCCGGGCGCCGCTGAGGGCGGGCGCCCCGCGCCCTTCCGGCCAGATGTGCCACTTCCGTTCCGTGCCGATCAGCAGTTCCTGACGTGTCGCTGATCACAGTCCGGTCCGTAGAGTGAACGCACCGTGCGCGTCCGGCACGGCGACACTCAGCCACCGAGGCCGAAGGAGCCGAACATGCCCGATCCGATCGAAGTCCGCAAGGTCCCTCTCCACAGCGTCACCGACGCCTCCGAGCTCACCGCACTCATCGACGCCGGCACCCTGTCCGCCGACCGCGTGATCGCCATCATCGGCAAGACCGAGGGCAACGGCGGGGTCAACGACTACACCCGGATCATCGCCGACCGCGCCTTCCGTGAAGCACTCGTCGACGCCGGGGCGCCCGCCGATCAGGTGAGCCGGATCCCGATCGTGTGGTCCGGCGGCACGGACGGGGTGATCAGCCCGCACGCGACGATCTTCGCCACCGTCGACCCGGCCGAGGTGGAACCGACGGAGGAGAAGCGCCTGTCGGTGGGATTCGCGCTGAGCGAGCCGATCCTGCCCGAGGAGATCGGCCGGATGGGCATGGTCGACAAGGTCGCCGTCGCCGTGCAGGAGGCGAAGGAGCGGGCCGGGATCACCGACGACGCGGACGTCCACTACGTGCAGACGAAGACCCCGCTGCTCACCATCGACACGATCCGCGACGCCCGCTCCCGCGGCAACGACGTCGTCACCGAGGACACCCTGGCGTCGATGGACGTCTCGAACGGCACCACCGGGCTCGGGATCGCGAAGGCACTCGGCGAGGTCGCCGAGATCCGCGACGAGGACATCATGGCCGACCGGTCGAAGTACTCCGCCGTGGCCTCGTGCTCCTCCGGGGTCGAGCTCGACCGGGCGCAGGTCGTCGTCGTCGGGAATGCGAGCGGGATCGGCGGCCGGTACCGGATCGGCCATTCCGTCATGCGCCACGCCCTCGACGCCGACGGGATCTGGGAGGCGATCGCCGACGCCGGCCTCGACCTGCCCGAGCGCCCGCACCGCGACGATCTCGCCGGTCGGCTCGTCAACGTCTTCCTCAAGTGCGAGACGAGCCAGGACGGCTCCGTGCTCGGCCGGCGCAACGCCATGCTCGACGATTCCGACGTGCACTGGCACCGGCAGATCAAGGCGGCCGTCGGCGGGGTCACCGCCCAGGTGACCGGCGATCCCGCCGTCTTCGTCTCCGTCTCCGCCGCCCACCAGGGGCCGGACGGCGGCGGCCCGGTGGCCGCGATCGTCGACCTCGGCGAGGATCCGACCGGATACACCTTCAGCGGCTGAGGGCAGCGCCGCACGACGCGACGGCCGGGCGATCTCCTATCGCCCGGCCGTCGCGCGCCGCCCGCCGGAATCCTCAGCCCGGATCGCCGTGCCCCCGGCGACCGGGCTGCCGCGCGTCGGGGTGCCCGGGCTCGTCAGGATGCCCGGGCTCGGCGGGGCGCCCGGGCTCGGCGAGGGGCTGCTCGAGCGGCACATCGATATCGAGGACCGCGCCCTGTGCAGGGCCGGGCCGGGAGAGGTTCATGACGACGGCGAAGAGGGCCGCCGGCACGATTCCGGAGACGAGGAGGACCTCGAGGGTCTCGGGCATCCCGCCGACCGCCGCGGGCACCGCGGCGAATCCCTGGCCGACGCCGATCGACACCGCGATGACGAGCATGTCGTGGCGGTCGAGCGCGGTCTCGGCGAGGAGCTTGATCCCGGCGCCGATGAGCATCCCGAACATCACGACGGCGGCTCCGCCGATCACCGCCGAGGGCATGACGGCGATGACTGCGGCGAACTTGGGGAGCAGGCCGAGGAGGATGAGGAACCCCGCTCCGATCGACACGACATGCCGGCTCATTACACCGGTGAACGCGACGAGACCGACGTTCTGACCGAACGACGTGTTCGGCAGGGCGCTGAAGATCGATGCGAAGGCGGTGGCGACGCCGTCGGCGATGACTCCCCCGGACAGCTCGCGGTCGGTGACCTCTCGGCCCGCGCCGCTCTTGGTGATGGCGGACAGGTCGCCGATCGTCTCCACGGAGGTGGCGATCGCCATCGCCCCCATGCCGATGATCGCGGCGGACGGGAAGTCGAGACCGAACCGGAGAGGCATCGGGATCGCGAACCAGTCCGCCTCGGCCACCTGCGAGAAGTCCACGAGGCCGAGGGGGATGGCCACGAGGTATCCGACGACGAGTGCGATGAGCACGGAGGCCGCGCCGATGATCCCCTTGCCGAACCGGTACAGGACGAGCATGACGACGAGCACGAGCGTCGCGAGGCCGAGGTTCGTCCAGGATCCGAAGTCCTCGGCTCCGTTGCCCCCGGCATAGAGCGCCATCCCGGTGGGGAGCAGCCCGATCCCGATGACGAGGACGACGATGCCGGACACGAGCGGCGGGAACAGCGCTCGCAGCCATCTCAGGCTGAACCCGAGGACGACCTGGACCAGGCCTGCGAAGATCGCCCCTCCGAGCACCGCGGCGATCCCGTACTGCTGGGCCAGGGGGATGGCGACGACGAGGAACCCGAAGCTCGTGCCCTGGACGATCGGCAGGCGCGAACCGACCGGCCCGAAGCCGATGGTCTGCATGAGGGTGGTGATCCCGGCGACGAGGAGGGCGACCTGGACGAGGAAGGCGGTCTCCCCGGTCGTCGCGCCGATCGCCGTGGCGAGGATGATCGGGATCGTGACATTGCTCGCCATCATCACGAGGACGTGCTGGATGCCCAGCACGATCGCGGTCCCGAGCGGCGGCATCTCGTCGATGCCGTAGCGCGGTGTCACACCTTCCGGCGGGGGTCGGTTCGCGCTCGGCGGCTGCGGTGCGGTCTCTCGTTCTCCGGTCATAGGATCCACTCCCCTCCGGGCCTGCGCCCAGCGGCTCCGGCGTGCAGATGCGGCCCTGCACTGTGCCCTGGATCACAATCCTAGAGAACCCACCCCGGGCAGCCGTCGGCAGGTCCTGCCGAAGCGACGCCGGCGACAGCGGGCAGATCTGCCCGCGCCGCCCCACCGGCCCCCGGGTCGCCCCGGTGGTCGGGTCAGGCCTCCGCCGTCGAGATCTCGAAGCGCCCCTCGAGCGCCCGGTGCACCGGGCAGCGGTCCGCGATCCGCAGCAGTGCGCGGCGCTGATCGGTGCTCAGCTCCGCGTCGAAGACGATGCTCCGCTCGATCCGGGTGACGAGGTCGCCGTCGCGCTTGACCTGCCGGAAGGTGAGGTCGGTGCGGGTGTCCCCGAGTTCGTAGCCCTTGCGGCGGGCGTACATCCCCATGGTCATCGAGGTGCACGCACCGAGCGCGGCGAGCAGCAGGTCGAAGGGGTTGGGGCCGGCGTCGTGGCCGCCCTCCACCGAGCGCGGCTCGTCGGCGAGCCAGGTGTGGGAGGCGGTCGCGAGCACCGTGCCGAAGTCCGTCCGGCCGTCGGGGTTCACGCGCACCCGGCCCGGCGGCAGGTCGGCGTGGGGTGCCTCGGCGTCCCCGGGGGCATCGATGTACCGTGCGGCCCATGCGGCGATGACCCCGGCCGTGTAGGTTCCCTGCCCGGGCCCGGTGAGCAGGTGGTCCGCACCGTCGAGGGCGATGAAGCTCTTGGGCTGGTGCGCGGTGCGGTAGATCGCCTGCGCGTTGTGGACGTCGACGATCTCGTCCGTCGGCGAGTGCAGGATGAGCAACGGGGTGCGCAGTGCCTCGATGCGCCGGGTCTGCTCGACGCCGCAGATGTCGTCGACGAGCGCCTCGCCGATGACGACCGGGCGCCCGCCGATCATCACCTCCGCCGAGCCCTCCTGCCGGATGGTCTCGATCTCGGAGGCGAACAGCCCGGTGACGTGGCCGGGGTCGAAGGGAGCGGCGATCGTCGCGACCGCATCGAGCCCCTCGACCTCGGCGGCGACGGACAGCACCGCGGCCCCGCCGAGCGAGTGCCCGATGAGCAGCCGCGGCGCGGCGTGGTGCGCGCCGAGCCAGGCGATGACCTCGAGCAGATCCGCGCGATCGGAGGAGAAGGTCGACTCCGCGAAGTCCCCCTCCGAACCGCCGAGGCCTGCGAAGTCGAAGCGGAGGACGGCGAACCCCTCGTCGGTGAGCGCCCGGGAGACGCGCGAGGCGGCCGGGGACTTCGCCGAGCAGGTGAAGCAGTGGGCGAACACCGCGTAGGCGAGCGGGGTCCCCGCGGGCCGGTCGAGGAAGCCGCGGAGCTCCGTGCCGCGGGCTGTCGGGATGGTGATCTCTTCAGTGCTCATGCATGCCTTCCGATTCGACGCTTCCGATCGATCGCCCGGCGACGCACGGCGCCCGTCGATCGCACTTCCGAGGAGAACGCTACCCGCTCGCTCCCCCGGCCCTGTCTCCTCGGCCCCGTTCCCCCGCCTCGGCCCCGCTCCCCCGCCGCAGGAGGCCCCGGGGTGTCAACGATTCTTGACACCACATGTCAAGGATGTTTGGCTTGCAGTGTCAAGAGAACTTCACATACCGATGGCACCGCCCCGGAAGGAGGACCGATGCCCGAACTCGACGTCGGCGAGGTCACCCTCAAGGACCGCCGGAAGCGCGCCGGGCTCACCCAGGCGCAGCTCGCCGGACTCGTCGAGGTGTCCCGCCAGACGATCATCGCGATCGAGCGCGGCGACTACTCGCCCAGCGTCTACCTCGCCCTGCGGATCGCCCGCGCCCTCGACACGACTGTCGAGGAGCTGTTCCCCCTCGACCGGAAGGACCACTCATGAGCACCTCCCACCCGCAGTCCCGCTTCACCGAGATCGCCGATTCCATCAGCGGCGTGAGAGACCCCTCGATGGGCGACGAGCGCGAGCGCGACGTCATCCTCCGCGCCTACACCTTCTCCTCCGTCGTCGCGACGTATGCCGCGTTCGCCGTCGCGATCCTCCTCGCCGTCATCGGCGTGGGCCTGTGGTCGGTCCTCGTCGTCCTCGCCGCCGGCCTGTCCGGCTGGGGTGCGATCTGGTACTGCGCGCGCAACGATGTCGACCTCCCCGCGATGACCGAGCGGACGACCGGGCGTCGCAGGAGGGTGACCTACTCCTCGATGGCGGTGCTCTCCGTCCTCTGGGTCGCGGCCCTCCTGTTCCACGTGCTCACCGGGGCACCGCTCGTCCCCGTCGACCTCGGGTTCCCCGGACCCTCGGACAACGGCTTCGCGACTGTGGCCGGCGCCCTCGTCGGCGGTGCGGGCGGCATCGCCGCGGTGATCGTGGCGTTCAAGCTCACGAGCCGCTCGATCAGGAAGCGCGAGCAGGCCGCTGAGGACGAGGACTGAGCCTCCGCCGTCCCACCTCGTCAGCGCCGCCGGCGGACCCGGTAGACCAGGCCCCCGCTGCCCTCGCGGGACAGCCAGGCGCGCTCGAAGGCGGCGCGCGGATAGATGCGCCGCACTGCGGCGGCGGTCGGAGCCGCGGGGTCGTGCACGCGCACGTCGCCGCCCGCGGTGACCCCGGAGACGACGAGCAGATGGCCGCCGGTCTCGTAGCCGGCCTCCGGCAGCTCGGCGGCGTCGAAGGTCACCGAGGCGATGAAGGGTTCGCCGGCGGCGAGGAGCTCCTCGCCGGCGCGCAGATCCGGCAGGGTGTCGAGGAAGGCGTCGTAGCCCCGGGCGGCGGCCCATGCGGTGTTGAAGGCCCAGTTGCCCGCCCCGTCGTAGGCGTGGTCCCACACCCCGCGCAGGGTGGTGCGGACCGCGGGCGAGCCGCCCTCGTCCTCCGGACCCGACGCTGAGGTCGCAGGAGCAGCAGCGGCCGCATCGTCCGCTCCCGGGTCCGCCGGCCCCGACCGTCGGTCCGCCCGGTCGAGGAAGTCCAGCAGCATGGTGAGCGAGGTCGGCGAGCACCACACGTCACCGGCGCCGTAGCCGGGCAGCTCCCCCTGCTGCCGCTGCGAGATCGGCGGCAGGAGCAGTTCGAGGTTCGTGCCGCGCGGCACCGAGTGCGCGAGTTCGGGGCGCCGGGGCGCCGGGCCGCGGGTGAGCACGGAGACGCGCTCGAGCACGGGGACCGCTCCCGACGGTGCTGCGTGGAGGAGCGCCTCGACCTCGACGAGGTCCGCCGCACCACCGAGCACCGCGGTGTCGACGACAGCGGTGTCGGCATCGACCCGGATGCCGTGCAGTGCCTGCCCGGGCACGGTGGTCGAGCAGAACCCGGGATCGGTCGACCAGCGCGCGAGCACCGCCCAGTCCGACCAGCGCGAGCCGCCCGAGGGCTCCGCCTCGGCACTGCGGCCCACCCGCAGGCGGATCTCGATCGACGTGCCCGGCGGGGTGCGCGCGGTCCAGGTGGGGATCGCCTCGGTGAACACGCGCAGGTGCACCGGTGGCGCCTGCCACCGGTGCACCTGCGCATCGAGGGCGCGGGACTCCCCGCGCACATGGGTCACCGTCATCGTCGCTGCACCGTCAGCGCGCGGCTCGGCCGGCGCCTCGATCCGTGTCTCCTCGGTCCGCGCCTCAGTCCGTCGTCACCGCACCGGTCGACGCCGAGCCGACGAGCTTGGCGTACTTGCCCAGGGTGCCGTGCAGGCGGTGGTTCTCCGGCACGGTCCAGTTCCTCCGGCGCTCCTCGAGCACCTCGGCGGGGACGTCGAGGTCGATCGAGCGACCGGCGATGTCCACGCGGATCCGGTCGCCGTCCTCGACGAGGGCGATCGGCCCGCCGTCGACGGCCTCGGGCGCGACGTGGCCGATGCACAGGCCGGTCGAGCCGCCGGAGAACCGGCCGTCGGTGATGAGGAGCACGTCCTTGCCGATCCCGGCGCCCTTGATCGCACCGGTGATCGCGAGCATCTCGCGCATGCCCGGTCCGCCCTTGGGACCCTCGTAGCGGATGACGACGACGTCGCCGGGCTTGAGCTCGCCGCCGAGCACGGCATCCATCGCCGGCTGCTCCTGGTCGAACACCCGCGCGGTGCCCTCGAACACGTCGGCGTCGAAGCCGGCGGACTTGACGACCGCGCCCTCCGGGGCGAGCGAGCCGTGGAGCACGGTGAGCCCGCCGGTGGCGTGGATCGGGTTGTCGAGCGCGCGCAGGATCTTGCCGTCGGGGTCCGGCGGATTGATCTTCTCGAGGTTCTCCGCGACGGTCTTCCCCGTCACGGTGAGGCAGTCGCCGTTGAGCAGCCCGGCGTCGAGGAGCGCCTTCATGACCACCGGCACGCCGCCGATCTTGAACACGTCATTCATGACGTAGTCGCCGAAGGGCTTGACATTGCCGAGGTGCGGGACCCGGTCGCCGACCCGGTTGAAGTCGTCGAGGGTGAGCTCGACCTCGGCCTCGTGGGCGATCGCCATGAGGTGGAGGACGGCGTTCGTCGACCCGCCGAACGCCATCACCACGGCGATCGCGTTGAGCAGCGACTCGCGGGTGATGATGTCGCGGGCGGTGATGCCCTGCTTGAGGAGTTCGACCACGGCTTCGCCTGACCGGCGGGCGTAGAGCGTGCGGTTGCGGTGGATCGCCGGCGGGGCGGCGGAGCCGGGCAGGGACATGCCCATCGCCTCTGCGGCCGAGGCCATGGTGTTCGCGGTGTACATGCCGCCGCAGGCGCCCTCGCCCGGGCACACCGCGCGCTCGATCGCGTCGACATCGGCCTCCGTCATCTTGCCGGCGCGGCAGGCGCCGACCGCCTCGAAGGCGTCGATGAGGGTGACCTCCTTCTCCGTGCCGTCGGAGAGCTTCGCGGTGCCGGGCATGATCGAGCCGTTGTAGAGGAACACGCTGGACAGGCCCAGGCGGGCGGCGGCCATGAGCATGCCGGGGATGGACTTGTCGCAGCCGGCGAGCAGCACGGAGCCGTCGAGGCGCTCGGCATTCATCACGGTCTCCACCGAGTCGGTGATGATCTCGCGCGACACGAGCGAATAGTGCATGCCCTCGTGCCCCATGGAGATGCCGTCGGACACGGAGATCGTCCCGAACTCGAGCGGGTAGCCGCCGGCGTTGTGGACGCCTTCCTTGGCGAACGCGGCGAGCTTCTCGAGCGTGAGGTTGCAGGGCGTGATCTCGTTCCACGAGGAGGCCACGCCGATCTGCGGCTTGACCCAGTCGCCGTCGTCCATGCCGACGGCGCGGAGCATGCCGCGCGCGGCGGCCTTCTCCAGTCCGTCGGTCACGTCGCGCGAGCGCGGCTTGATATCGATCCCGGGCTTGACATCCGATTCTGTGCTCATGCTCGCAGTCTAGGACCGGGGGTCGGTTCTGTCTCCACCCGACACATGATGGACTCCCGGCACCTTGACCGGGGCCACCGGCGCCCCGGCCCGGTCGGCCGGTGCTCGACTCGTTCACGACAGGGCGAGCTGGGTAGGATTCCCGCATGGTGATTCCCACATGACGGCCGCCTGGCTGGTCCTCCTCGCCGTCGTCGTCCTCATCCTCGCCAACGCCCTCTTCGTGGCGGTCGAGTTCGCCTATCTCACGGTCAACAAGACCGAGGTGCGCCGCGCCGCATCCGACGGGGACCGCACGATGCAGGCGGTGTCCGACTCGCTCACGAAGACCTCGAGCAATCTGTCCGGGGCGCAGCTCGGCATCACGGTGACGAGCCTCGTCGTCGGGTTCCTCACCGGCCCGTCCCTGGGCGTCCTCCTCACCGAGGGCCTCGGCTGGGCCGGGCTGGCGCCGGCCGCCGCGACCGGGATCGCCACCACCGCGGCCTTCATCATCGCGACCTTCTCGCAGATGGTGTTCGGAGAGCTCGTCCCGAAGAACTGGGCGATCGCCGAGCCCGCGCTCGTCTCGCGGCTCGTCGTGTACCCGCAGAAGGTCTTCATGACGGTCTTCGGCTGGCTCGTGTGGGTGCTCAACTCCGCGGCCAACGTCGTCCTCCGGCTCCTCGGGTTCACTCCCGAGGAGGAGGTCGCGAGCGCCCGCACCGCCCAGGAGCTGCGCGCCGTCGTGTCGCAGTCGGGGCGGCAGGGCACGCTCGACCGGACCACGGCGGAGCTCGCCGCCCGCTCGATCGAGTTCGGGCAGCGCACCGCCGCCGACGTCATGCAGCCCCGGCCGCAGGTGACCTTCCTCGAGGACGAGTCCGCCCAGGACCTCCTCGACCTCGTCGCCGACACCGGGCACTCGCGCTTCCCCGTCATCGGCGAGACCGTCGACGAGGTCGTCGGCGTCGTCCACTTCAAGCACGCCCTCGCTGTGCCGTTCGAGGAGCGGGACTCCACCCCGGTCCGCGACATCGCCGTCGAGGCGCCCCACGTCGTCGAGTCGATGACGCTCGATCCGCTGCTCGCACAGCTCCGCGAGCCGGGCCTCCAGATCGCGATCGTCGCCGACGAGTACGGCGGCACGGCCGGCATCGTCACGCTCGAGGACCTGCTCGAGGAGATCGTCGGCGAGATCGACGACGAGCAGGACTCCGGCGAGGACAAGCACCGCAGGCTCCCCGACGGCGGGCTCGCCGTGTCCGGGCTGCTCCGCCCCGACGAGCTCGGCGAGATCATGCGCCTGCGGCTGCCCGAGGGCGAGGAGTCCGACACGCTCGGCGGGCTCATCGCCGAACGGCTCAACCAGATGCCCG
The DNA here is from genome assembly GCF_039541555.1 of Brevibacterium pityocampae. NCBI lineage: Bacteria > Bacillati > Actinomycetota > Actinomycetes > Micrococcales > Brevibacteriaceae > Brevibacterium > Brevibacterium pityocampae. Next base: position 149,991 of record NZ_BAABGL010000036.1, read on the forward strand.
AGGCCGGGGACCGGATCGAGGTCGACGGCGCCGATCTCGCGGTCACCGACGAGGACGACCTGCCCACCCCGGCCAGGATCGCCCTCACCGTGGGGGCGATGGACGGCCAGCGCGTCGACGAGGTCGTCGTCCACCGCCTCACGGTGCCGGGCGACGATGACGACGATGACGACAGCGATGACGCCGACGGCGGATCCGATGACCGCACCGGAGCCGAGGAGCCGGCCGACCGTGCGGCAGACCGCACCGGCTCCACCGCAGCAGAAGGAGACCGCCCATGAGCGACGGAGTCGCGATCCTCGTCCTGATCCTCCTGCTCGCCGGCAACGCGTTCTTCGTCGGCGCGGAGTTCGCCATGGTGTCCGCGCGCCGCGATCAGATCGAGCCCAAGGCCGCCGAGGGCAGCCAGTCCGCCCGGTGGACGCTGCGCGGCATCACCGACGTCTCGGTCTCGCTCGCCGCCACCCAGCTCGGCATCACCGCCTGCTCGCTCCTCATCGGCGCGGTCGGCGAACCGGCGATCGCCCACCTCATCGAGGGTCCGCTCGAGTCCTGGGGCGTGCCCGGGGGGCTCGTCCATCCGATCGCCCTCGTCATCGCGCTGCTCATCGTCACCTTCCTCCACATGGTGCTCGGCGAGATGGTGCCGAAGAACATGGCGATCGCGAAGCCCGCCGCCGCAGCACTCCTGCTCGGGCCGGTGCTGCGGGTGTTCGTCGTCGTGTTCCGGCCCTTCATCTGGCTCATGAACACTGCGGCGAACCTCGTCGTCACGCACGTGCTCCGGGCCGAGCCGAAGGACGAGGTGTCCTCGTCCTTCTCCTCCGGCGAGGTGCTCGAGTTCGTCGCGGAGTCGGGCCGCGAGGGCCTGCTCGGCGAGGAGGAGATCCGACTCCTCACCGGCGCGCTGAAGTTCGAGGAGCTCACCGCCGCCGATGTCGCCCTGGCACCGGGCACCGTCCGCACGATCCCGCGCACCGCGACGGTCGCCGAGGTCGAGCAGCTGTGCATCGAGACCGGGTTCTCCCGGTTCCCGGTCACCGACGGATCGGGCGGGCTCGTGGGCTACGTGCACGCGAAGGATCTGCTCGTCCTGGGCCCGGAGGAACGTCTCGCAGCACTCCCGGACACGGTGATCCGCGAGCTCGGCGCGGTGCCCGGCGACGCCAAGCTGCGCCGCGTCATGGTGGCCATGCAGCGGACGAACTCCCACATGGCGCTCATCGACGGCGGGCCGCGCTCCGCGGACGAGGTCGCCGTGGTCGCGCTCGAGGACGTGCTCGAGGAGCTCGTCGGCGAGGTGCGCGACGCCACGAGCCCGGTCTGAGCCGCCCGGCCCGAGTCGTTTCAGCCGCCGTTCCGCTGCCCCCGGGTAACCGCCACCCGGGGGCAGCGGTCATCCGGCGACGGAAGTCACCCGGAAGCGGCGGTCATTCGGTGATGATATTGGCGGGCGTCTCGCCGGCCTGGATGTGGCGCAGCTGCTCGGCGAGCAGCACTTCGATGCGCGGCACGAATGCCGTCGTGTCCCCGCCGACGTGCGGCGTCAGCAGCGTGTTCGGGGTGCCCCACAGCGGGTGGTTCTCCGGCAGCGGCTCGGGGTCGACGACGTCGAGGGCGGCGTGGAGGCGACCGGAGCGCAGCTCCTCGACGAGGGCCGCGGTGTCGACGACCGGCCCGCGCGCGACGTTGACGACGAGGGCGTTGTCGGGCAGCTGGGCGAGGAACTCCGCGTCGACGAGGTGGTGGGTCGATTCGGTCAGCGGCGTGATGAGGATGACGACCTCGGCGTGCGGGAGGAGCTTCGGCAGCTCCTCGGTGGCGTGCACCTGCCCGAACTCGTCGGTCCGGGCCCGGGTGCCGACCCGGGTGATCTCGACCTCGAACGGGGCCAGGCGCCGGCAGATCTCCGCGCCGATCCCGCCGACGCCGACGACGAGCACCCGCCGGTCGGCGAGCGAGCGCCGGCGACGGTGGTTCCACGTCCGCGACACCATGTCCCGGGCGGCGTCGTCGATGCCGCGCAGGCTGCCCAGGGTGAGCGCGATCGCCATCTCCGCGGTGGCCGCGGCATGCACCCCGGAGGCCGTGGCGATGGCGACGTCGGTGCCGACCCGGTCGGCGACGATGTCGTAGCCGGTGGTCTGGAGCTGGATGAGCTTGAGGTTCGGGAGCTCGTCGAGGAGCTCCACGGTCGGTCCGGCGTCGATGTAGGGCAGGACGATCGCGTCGATCGATTCGCGGCTCACCCCGGCCTCCTGGTCCTCCGCGGACCACACGACGAGCTTGAGATCGGCGCGCTGGTGGTTGGGGATCCGGGAGTCGACGCGGTCGCGCAGCTCGGCGTCGGGAAAGGCGATGGTGCGGATGTCGAGAGTCGTCATGCCCTCATTCTGGCAGATGCCCCGGCGCCCGGTCTCAGGGCAGCCGGTCCGCGATCGCGCGGGTGATCCGGAGGAGGACCGCCGCATCGCCGGGGGCGAGAGCGTCCTCGAACACCTCGCCGATGTGGGCGCGGTGCACCCGGCCGGCGGCCCGGAACTCGTCCCAGCCGGCATCGGTCAGGGTGATGAGGTGCGCACGGCCGTCCTGCGGGCAGGCGCTCTTGACCACCCACCCCTTCTTCTCGAGCACCCCGATCCGGTAGTTGAGCCGGGGGGCGGAGAACACGAGGCGCTCGGCGAGGACGCTCATCCGCAGGGTGCGGGCGGGCGCCTCGACGAGGAGGAGCAGGAGGTTGTAGTCGCTGAGCCCGAGCCCGGTGGCGGAGCGGAGCTCGGTGTCGAGGTGGCCGATGAGCCGCTGCGAGGTCTCGAGGTAGCTGCGCCAGGCGTCGAGCACCCCGGCCTCCGCGAGCAGGTTCGGCCCCGCCCCGGGGACCTCACCGGCGGATGGGGCGCCGCCGGCCGGCGTGCCGGGAGGCGCGCCGGGTTCAGGCACCGAGGAGCTGGTCAAAGGGGGTCACCGCCTCCGGGTCGAGGTCGTCGAAGACGCTGCGGGTCTCCGCCGGCTGGGCGGCGACGACGAGCCCGTGCGAGGTGCGGATCCGGTCGAATGCCGTCTCGAGTGCCTCGGACGCGATGCCGGTGAGCGTCATGTCGACGAGGTCGTGGGCGAGCGGGCGGAGCTCGATCACCTCGACCTCGGCGTCCACGCCGCCGAGCCGCAGCTGTTCGCGCGCGGCGGCGAGGATGCGCTCGGCGAGCGCGGTCGAGTTCGACGGGTCGCCGATGCCGCCGGAGACGGCGATGATGCGGTAGGTCATCGCGCACCTCCTGCACTGCTTGCGGCGCCGGTGGACGCGCTCTCCGCGGACTCCCGCTCGGCGCGCGCGGCCCGGTCCTGGAAGGCGCGGGACTCCGGGCTGCCCCCGGCCACCGGGTCGAGTCCGGCACGGTGGCGCTCGACGAGCCACTCGTGGGTGGGGGCGTCGGGCACATCGGCCGGGCGGAGGACGTCCATCTCCTTGCGGAGGACGGGCAGCACCTCGGCACCGAAGATATCCATCTGCTCGAGCACGGTGTCGGTGGGCAGTCCGGCGTGGTCGATGAGGAACATCAGCCGCTGGTAGTCACCGGCCCAGTCGCGCATCGACAGGTAGCGCTCGATGACCTGCTGCGGGCTGCCGACGGTGAGCGGCGTCTGCGCGGTGAAGTCCTCGAGGCTCGGCCCGTGGCCGTAGACCGGGGCGTTGTCGAAGTACGGGCGGAACTGCTTGACGGCGTCCTGCGAGTTCTTCGCCATGAATACCTGCCCGCCGAGGCCCACGAAGGCCTGGTCGGCGCGGCCGTGGCCGTAGTACTCGTAGCGCTGGCGGTAGAGCTTGACCATCCGCGCGGTGTGGGAGGCCGGCCAGAAGATGTTGTTGTGGAAGAAGCCGTCGCCGTAGTAGGCGGCCTGCTCGGCGATCTCGGGGCTGCGGATCGAGCCGTGCCACACGAACGGGGGCACCTCGTCGAGCGGGAAGGGGGTGACGGTGAACCCGTTGAGCGGGGTCCGCAGATTGCCCTCCCAGTCGATGTTCTTCTCCCGCCACAGGCGGTGGAGGAGGTTGTAGTTCTCGATCGCGAGCGGGATGCCCTGGCGGATGTCCTTGCCGAACCACGGGTAGACCGGGCCGGTGTTGCCGCGGCCCATCATGAGCGACACGCGGCCGTCGGACAGGTGCTGGAGGTAGCTGTAGTCCTCCGCGATCCGCACCGGGTCGTTCGTCGTGATGAGAGTGGTCGCCGTCGACAGGCGCAGGCGCTCGGTGGTCGCCGCGATGTGCGAGAGCAGGACCGGCGGGTCGGCGGGGGCGACGAAGGGCGGGTTGTGGTGCTCGCCGGTGGCGAACACGTCGAAGCCGACCTCTTCGGCCTTCTGCGCGATCCGCAGGGTGGACTTGATGCGCTCGTGCTCGGTCGGGGTGGTGCCGGTGGTCGGATCAGTGGTGACGTCGCCGATCGTGAAGATTCCGATCTCCATGATGCCTCTTTTCATTGAAGCCTCAACTACTTAGTTAAAACTTTAACATACTTTCGGGTGCAGGTATTCCCGGTGAAGTGAGGGGTGCGGACGGTCGGTGCAGCCGCGCTGGGGGGCACGCCGTTGGGAGGGGCCGGACGCGCAGGAGAGGTGGAGGAATTCAGACGGTCCCGAGGCGGCCGCTGATCGGCCAGCGCACGGTGCGGGTGCGTGCAGGGTCGCCCCAGAGCGCACGCAGGTCTGCGGCGAAGTCGCGGAGGAGCGCCTCGCGGCCGGCCTCGTGCGCGGCGCGCACCGCTGACCACGTCGACACGTAGCCGAGCAGCTCCGCGCAGGTGAGCTCGCCGGTGATCGCGAGCGGCGGCAGGGGCACCTCGGCGAAGGGGAAGTCCAGGGTCCGGTAGCCGGCATCGACGTGGTGCCGCTCCGGCGGCCAGAAGCGGCCGATCTCCGCGGAGTAGAAGCGGTCGACCCGGGCGGCGATGTCCGGATCGGTCTCGATGACGCCGTAGGTGATGAGCGCGAGCAGCGCCCCGGGCGCGGCGATGCGGCGCACCTCGGCGTAGAAGGCCGGGAGGTCGAACCAGTGGGCGGCCTGGGCGGCGGTGACGAGGTGGACGGAGGCGTCCGGAGCCGGGAGCCGCTCGGCAGGCGCCTGCACGTAGTCGATGCGCGGGTGGGCTGCGGCCCGGGAGAGCTGATCGGCGCTCGGGTCCGCACCGATGACGCGCGGCAGGTGCGCGGCGAGGGCGACGGTGAGCTGGCCGGTCCCGCAGCCGACGTCGAGCGCGCAGAGCCCACGGGTGTCGGCGGAGCCCGCACTGCGCTCCCCCGCACCTGCGGAACCTGCGGACGAGGTGCCTGCGGCGGCGACGGAGCGGCGGGTCGCCTCGGCGAGGTGGGATGCGAGGGCGGGAGGGTACGAAGGCCGGAACCGAGAGTATCCCTCGGCTCCGGCCTCGAACCAGTTGCGGCTCATCGCGCGCCCCGTGCTCGGCGGATCCCTCAGATCCAGATCGCAGGGTCGACGAGCTCGTACTCCCCGCCGTGCGGGTGAGCCACCCCGGCGGGGCGCTTGATCGTCGCGGGCACGCCGACCGCGATCGAGTCCGGCGGCACGTCCTTGACGACGACCGCGTTCGCCCCGACCGAGGCGCCGTCCCCCACCGTCACCGGGCCGATGACCTTGGCGCCGGCGCCGATGAGCACGTCGTTGCCGATCGTGGGGTGGCGCTTCTCCTGCTCCATCGAGGTGCCGCCGAGGGTGACCTGCTGGTAGAGCATGACGTCGTCGCCGATCTCCGCGGTCTCACCGACGACGATGCCGTTGGCGTGATCGATGAAGAAGCGGCGGCCGATCGTCGCCCCCGGGTGGATCTCCACCCCGGTGAGCGTCCGCACGATCTGGGACAGCAGCCGTGCGGGCACCTTCCCGGACGGGCGCTGCCACAGCTTGTGCAGCCCGCGGTGCGCCCAGATCGCGTGCAGTCCCGGATAGCTGACGAGAGTGACGAGGTCGCTGTGCACCGCGGGATCGCGGCGGCGGGCGGTCTCGAGGTCCTCGCGCACCGCGGCGCGCACCGCCCGCCGGGTCGCGACGAAGGCTGCGGCCGTGACGGCGGTCCCGGCGGCGATTCGGGTGAGGAGGGCCATCTCGATCAGTCCATGTACTCGGCGAACAGGGGCGTGGTGAGGTAGCGCTCGCCGAAGCTCGGGATGATGACGACGACGCGCTTGCCCTGGAACTCCGGCCGCGCGGCGACCTTCTCCGCTGCGGTGATCGCGGCACCTGAGGAGATGCCCACGAGCAGGCCCTCCTCGGTGGCGACCTGCCGCGCCTTGGCGAAGGAGTCGTCGTTCGACACCGCGACGACCTCGTCGTAGACGTCCGTGTCGAGGATGTCGGGGACGAAGTTCGCGCCGATGCCCTGGATCATGTGCGGGCCGGCCTCGCCGGTGCTGAGCAGGGCGGATGCCTCGGGCTCGACGGCGACGATGTGGACGCCCGGGTTCTTCTCCTTGAGGAGGCGGCCGGCACCGGTGATGGTGCCGCCGGTGCCGATCCCGGCGACGAACACGTCGACCTGGCCGTCGGTGTCGGCGAGGATCTCCTCACCGGTGGTCTCGCGGTGGACCTGCGGGTTCGCGGCGTTGGAGAACTGGCGGACGAGGACGGCGTCGTCCTGCGCGCCGATCTCCTCGGCCTTCGCGACCGCGCCCTTCATGCCCTCGGCCTTGGGGGTGAGGAGGAGTTCGGCGCCGAACGCGCGGAGCAGCGCCCGGCGCTCCTTCGACATCGACTCCGGCATGGTGAGGACGACCCTGTAGCCGCGCGAGGCGCCGATCATCGCCAGCGCGATACCGGTGTTGCCCGAGGTCGCCTCGACGATGGTGCCGCCGGGCTTGAGTTCGCCGGAGGCCTCGGCGGCGTCGATCATCGCCACGCCGATCCGGTCCTTGACCGAGTTGGCCGGGTTGTAGAACTCGAGCTTGCCGACGATCTCCGCGCCGGTGCGCTCGCTCGCACGGCCCAGCTTGACCAGCGGCGTCCGGCCGACGAGCTCGGAGACGTTGTTGTAGATCTTCACAGTGTGTCCTTCCATTCGTATACAGGGAGACGGGGGTCCGCTGCACGAAGAGCTCGGACCTGGGGTATGGGAGGGCCGTGCTCTTCGCCCACACACCAGCCAATGGCTTCAGCTGCTGGAACCCGGTGCTGCCTCAGCGGCCGCACGGGTATCACGATGTCTCGTTCAACGACAGTCGTGAGGACATTATTCCAAACCGTCACAGGGTGCGCGCACCGGGTCCGACCTCCGGGAACGCCGGCTCGATTAGACTCCTGGGCATGACCATCCATCCCATCGTCGTGTACGGCGAGCCGGTCCTCCACCGCCGGGCCGAGCCCGTCGCCGAATTCGACTCCGCCCTGCACACCCTCATCGACGACATGTTCGAGACCCTCGCCGCATCGAAGGGCGTCGGGCTCGCCGCGCCGCAGATCGGCGTCGGGCAGCAGATCTTCGTCTACGACGCCGACGACGAGGTCGCCGAGGTGCGCCGGCGCGGCGTGTTCGTCAATCCCGTGCTCGTCGCCTCGAAGATCGAGGACGTCAGGCCCGATCCGGACACCGAGTCGGAGGGCTGCCTGTCCGTGCCCGGTCTCGACTTCCCGATCAAGCGCGCCCACCGGGTCACGGTGAGCGGGAAGGACGCAGACGGGCAGCCGATCAGCCTCACCGTCGAGGGCTGGTTCGCGCGCATCATGCAGCACGAGTTCGACCACCTGCAGGGCACGCTCTACGTCGACAAGCTCGACAAGCGCTGGTCGAAGAAGTGGAAGCGGGCCCAGGAGGAATGCGGCTACGACGAGCCGGGCATCTCCTGGATGCCGGGCACCGACCCGGACCCCTTCGGGCACTGATCACGCGCTGAGCCCGGTCGAGCAGCCCCGGTCGAGCACTGGGGCGGGCACTGGGGCGAGCAGCAGGGCCGGGGCCGGTCTCCGCGGCCGATCGGGCATTCGCGCCGGCCTCACGGACGCCGACCTCAGTCGCGCGGCTCGCGATGGAGGTCGCCGGCCTGGCGACGCAGCTCGGCACTGAGATCGAACACCGGTTCCGCGCCCGGTTCGAGCGCGGCCGGGCCGCGGTCGGAGCGATCGGCGGTGTGCTGGACAGAGTGATGCCGGCCGCCGTCGACCCCGTCGGCGTGGTCCCGGCCGGTGTGGTCCCGGTCGGCGGCCCGCGCCTCGGCGGTGGACGACCCGCTCCCCCGCGCGGGCCCGGCGCCGACCGGGGCCGCCTCGGACTGCTGCGCCCCGGACTTCTGCGCCTGGGCGAGCCTGCGGTCGAGGTCGTCGAGGTCGTCGAACTCCTCGGCGGTCTCCTCGAGCTCGGACAGCAGTCCCTTGATGACGTCGGCGTGGGATTCGGCCTCGATGTTGAGCTCGCGGAAGCGCCAGTCGGCGGATTCGTCGTCGGCGGTGCGGGAGAGCACGTCGAGCACCCGGTCGCCGAGCACCTTGGACTGCTCGGTGTGGGCGAGGACGGTGAGCTGGCGGTCGAGATCGAGGAGGTGCTCGTAGTACTCGTGCATCGCGACCACCCGGTCGGCCATCGAGCGGAATGCGGTCGCGAGCTTGGTCAGGTAGGTGTCGATGCGGGCGCTCGTCTGCGGTTCGCGCACCGATTCGAGCTCGCTGCGGAGCTCGACGAGCTCCTGCAGGCGGGTGCCGATCGAGGCGACGGCGTGGTCGAGGTCGACGCGGGCCACGTGGTCCTGCAGGATCGGGTGGGTCCACGCCCGCGTCTGCGCGATCCGGCGGGCGGTGGTGACAGCGAGGTGGAAGAGGCGCTGCTCGTCGGTGTCCTGGCCGGAGGTGAGGCCGGGGATCCAACCGAGGTCGGTGGGGGTGATCCAGCGGGCGGCGGCCGCGGCCTCCTTGTCCTTCTTCGACAGGCGCTTGGGGTCGCGGCGGTACTTGAGCCCGGTCCAGCCCGCGCTCACCGCGGTGATCGCGCCGAACACTCCCGTGGTGACGACCCCGGCGGCGACGATGTCACCGGCGAGCGCGATGACGGCGGTGGGGAGCGCGGCGAGCCCGGTCGCGGTGAGTCCGGCGCCGGCGGTCGTGCGGTAGATGAAGTTCGAGCGGATGAGATTGCGGTTCATGGCCGGGGACACGAAGGTCGGGGCCGGGGAGCCGACCGAGACGCGGTATCCGCGGGCCAGCCAGGTGCTCACGACGCTCGAGGGTACGCTGTCGGGGACGAGGATCCGGTACACCGGCGGGGTCGCACCGCACTCCTCGCGCCACAGCGATTTCCAGGTTCTGCTCACCGTCCACCTTCCGCGTCTCGCCACTGCTGTCCGGGTCTCACCACTGCTGTCCGGCGCGGCCGCGTCGCGCGGCAGGAAACCACCCGCAGGCATGGCGGCGGCACCGGATCGTGGCCTCCAGTGTAGGACCGGGAACTGACACATCGCTGTGTATCCGGGGATGCAGACGGCTCCCGGGATGAAGTCGGGGGTTTTCCCCACCTCGTCCCGGGAGCCGTGTGCGCGGTGCGACCGGCGGGCGATCCGATGCGCGACCAACCGCCGTTCCGCGGCCCCGACTGTCCGCCGACAGGGCGGCAGCCGTTCGACGGTGTCGGCCGACCAGCGGTGTCAGCCGCCGATCTTCGCCATGATCATCTCGCGCGCCTTGCCTGCGTCGGCCTGACCGCGGGTGGCCTTCATGATCGGCCCCATGAGCGCGCCGATCGCCTGCATCTTGCCGCCCTTGATCTTCTCGACCACATCCGGGTTGTCGGCGAGCGCCTGGTCCACAGCGGCCTCGAGCGCGCCGGTGTCCTCGACGATCTCGAGTCCGCGCGCGGACATGACGTCGCTCGGGGAGCCCTCGCCCGCGGCGACGCCGGCGAGCACCTTCCGGGCGAGCTTGTCGTTGAGCTTCCCGGCCTCGACGAGACCGGCGAGCTCGGCGACCTGCGCCGGGGTGGCGAGCTGCGTCGGCTCGGCCTCGTCCTGCTTGGCCAGACGAGCGATCTCCCCGGTCCACCACTTGCGCGCAGCGGCCGGCGAGGCGCCCAGGGTGACGGTCTCCTCGATCGGGTCGAGCAGGCCGGCATTGATGACATCGCGCATCTCGAGCTCGGAGAAGCCCCATTCGCCGAGCAGCCGGCGGCGGCGCTGGGCGGGGAGCTCCGGCAGAGTGCTGCGGATCTCCTCGACCCAGGCGCGGGCGGGCTCGACCGGAACGAGGTCGGGCTCGGGGAAGTACCGGTAGTCGTCGGCGTCGGACTTCACACGCCCGGACGAGGTCTCCCCCGTGTCCTCGTGGAAGTGGCGGGTCTCCTGCAGGACCGACCCGCCGGCTTCGAGGATCGCGGCCTGGCGGCTGATCTCGAAGCGGACGGCGCGCTCGATCGAGCGGAAGGAGTTGACGTTCTTCGTCTCCGTGCGGGTGCCCAGCGGCGCCTCGGGCGAGGTGCGCAGGGAGACGTTGATGTCGGCGCGGACGTTGCCCTGCTCCATGCGCGCCTCCGACACGTCGAGGGCCTTGAAGATGTCACGGAGCGTGCGGACGTAGGCGGAGGCCACCTCGGGAGCGCGCTCCCCGGTGCCGACGATCGGGTGGGTGACGATCTCGACGAGCGGCACGCCGGCCCGGTTGTAGTCGACGAGCGAGTGCTGGGCGCCGTGGATGCGCCCGTCCGAGCCTCCCACGTGAGTGTTCTTGCCGGCGTCCTCCTCCATGTGGGCGCGCTCGATCGGGACGGTGACGATCTCGCCGTCCGCGAGCTCGACCTCGACGGAGCCGTCGAAGGCGATCGGCTCGTCGTACTGGGATGTCTGGAAGTTCTTCGGCACGTCCGGGTAAAAGTAGTTCTTCCGGGCGAAGCGGCAGGATTCGGCGATCTCGCAGCCGAGTGCGAGACCGATCTTCACCGCATATTCCACGGCCTTCCCGTTGACGGCCGGCAGCGCCCCGGGGAGTCCGAGCGAGACCGGGGTGACGTTGGTGTTCGGACCGCCGCCGAAGGTGTTGGGCGCGGCGTCGAACATCTTCGTGGCGGTGCCGAGCTCGACGTGCACCTCGATGCCGATGACCGGATCATACTTCGCGATTGCGTCTTCGTACTTCATCGTGTTCCTCACAGTTCCGGTGCCTGCGCGAGCAGCGAGTGGCCGCGGGCGGAGTCGAGTGCGGATTCGAGGCCGGCGCCGATCCGATAGAGGCGCGCGTCCTCATGGGCCGGGGCGAGCAGCTGGAAGCCCACGGGCAGGCCCTCGGACAGTCCGGCGGGCAGCGACATCCCGGGGATGCCGGCGAGGTTGGCCGGGATCGTGGCGACGTCGCCCAGGTAGAGCGCCATCGGGTCGGAGCTCTTCTCCGCGCCGAACCCGAACGCCGTGGTGGGGGCGGTGGGCGAGACCAGGACGTCGGCCTGTTCGAAGGCGGCGGCGAAGTCGCGCTGCACGAGGGTGCGGACCTTCTGCGCCGAGCCGTAGTAGGCGTCGTAGTAGCCGGCCGACAGCGCGTAGGTGCCGAGGATGATGCGGCGCTTGACCTCCGCGCCGAAGCCGGCGGCGCGGGTGGCGGCCATGACGGTCTCCGCGGTGACGGGACCGTCCTCCGGTTCGACCCGCAGGCCGAACCGCATGCCGTCGTAGCGTGCGAGGTTCGAGGACACCTCGGAGGGCATGATGAGGTAGTACGCGTCGAGCGCGTAGCCGAGCGACGGGCAGTCGACCTCGACGATCTCCGCGCCCTGGGCGGCCGCGAGGTCGAGAGCGGAGCGGAAGGCGGCGCTCACGCCGTCCTCGTAGCCCTCCCCCGCGAGCTGCTTGACGACTCCCAGGCGGACGCCCTCGAGCGCGCCGCCGGACGCGCCCTGCTGGGCGGCGGCGAGGAAGTCGGGCACCTCACCGGGCAGCGAGGTCGAGTCGTGCGGGTCGTGGCCGGCGAGGATCTGGTGGAGGGCCGCGGCATCGATGACGGAGCGGGCGACGGGTCCGACCTGGTCGAGGCTCGAGGCCATTGCGATGACGCCGTAGCGGGAGACCGAGCCGTAGGTCGGCTTGACGCCCACCGTACCGGTGAAGGCGGCGGGCTGGCGGACCGATCCGCCGGTGTCCGTGCCGACGGAGAACGGGCTCTCGAACGCCGCGACCGAGGCGGCGGCACCGCCGGACGAACCGCCGGGCACCTTGGTCGTGTCCCAGGGGTTCGTCGTATTGCCGAACGCGGAGTGCTCCGTCGAGGAGCCCATGGCGAACTCGTCGAGATTGGTCTTGCCCAGGAGCGGAAGTCCGGCGGCCTTCGTCCGGCGGTAGACCGTGCCGTCGTAGGGCGGGACCCAGTCGGCGAGGATCTTCGAGCCGGCGGTCGTGGTGATGCCGGAGGTGACGACGAGGTCCTTGTGGGTGACGGGGACACCGGCGAACGGGTGGAGGTCCTCGCCGGCAGCCCGCTTGCGGTCCACCTCGGCAGCGGTCGCCAGCGCGACGTCACCGGTCACGGTGATGAAGGCGTTGACCGTGCCCTCGACCTGCTCGATCCGATCGAGGTGGGCGCGCGTGACCTCGGTCGCGGAGAAGTCCCCGGCGCGCAGGCCGGCGGAGAGCTCGACGGCGGTGAGCCGGGTGAGGTCGGAGGTCTGCTGAGCGCTGGAGCTCTGGGGAGTGTCGGTGTTCTGCGGGGCGTCGGCGTTCTGCGAGGTGCCCCGATTCTGCGGAGTGTCGGTCATGTCAGTCCTCCCCCAGGATCTGCGGGACGAGGAACTTGGCATCCTCGGACTGCGGGGCGCCGGACAGCGCCTGCTCGTTCGTCAGGGTCTCACCGACGACGTCCTCACGCATGACGTTGGAGAGCGGGATGGGGTGGGACGTCGCGGGGACCTCGTCCGTGGCGACCTCGGCCACACGGGCCACGTTGGCGAGGATCGAGCTGAGGTCGCCGGCCGTACGAGCGAGTTCCTCCTCGCTCATGGCGATCCGGGCGAGGTCGGCCAGGTGGGCGACCTCCGCGGACGTGAGAGCGGATTTCTCCGACATCTTCACCCTTTCGTTGACGGTGTTCGGTGGCAATGTTCCGCGCCGTGCCTGCGTCGGTGCGTTCGGCAGTGCTGGTGGCAGCGCCTGTGGCAGTGTGCGCGGCAGCGGTCGGTCTACGTCGGTCAGTCTAGTGTCTGGCCCTGACACAGTCGTCCGAGCACCGCCGCCCGGGCGCAGCCGCGTGAGTTGAGCGGGGTGCGTGGGCAGTGTGAGTTGGGTGAGCAGGGCGAGCTGCGCGAGCGGGGTGAGCGGGGCGAGCGGGGTGAGCGGGGCGAGCGGGGTGAGCGGGGCGAGCGGGGTGAGCGGGGCGAGCGGGGTGAGCAGGGTGAACAGGGTGAGTTGCGCAAGCGAGACGGGCGGGGGTGGTTGAGCAGGCGAGACGGGGGTGGTTGAGCAAGACGAAGCCGACTGAGCAGGGCGGAGCAGCGCCAGCAGGAACGAGCCGCATGAGCAACCGCGGCGAACGGCTGGGTGGCGCTGGAACGGACAGTGTCAAAGTGAATGACTGAGCGGTGCTGGAACGGACTGCGTCACGGCAGAGGCGGGCCCTACCTGAGCGAGGCCCGGTACAGAGATCAGTGACCCCCGAGCCGCGGGTCTGCCTCGCGCCGGCGCAGGAACCGATTGCGCCGAGGCACGGTCACATCCGGCGGATGGGTGGCGACCGGCAGGTGGCCGGCAGGGGGCTGGCAGGGGGTCGGCAGGGCTCGAGCTGCAGTCGTGGAGAGATGCGAGAGAGGCGGTACGCGCACGGGGCGCGGAAACCCATCCCTGCGCAGAGCGGGGTAGATTTCCCCAATCGATGGTGCAGACGAAAGAATATTCAGATCAATATCGAACACCCTGTGGATAACACGGTTTTTCGGTGCTTTACGCGCA